>DASSJI010000179.1:0-2176 GCA_035691285.1 Vicinamibacteria bacterium
CCGCGCTCGTAGTAGCGCTCGACGAGCACCTTGTAGGTGCGCACCCGCGTGTAGTAGTCCACGTCGCCCGGCTTGGTCATGCCCACCACGGGATGCAGGAGCAGGGTGCCGGCGACGGCCTCGGCCGCGCGCTTCGTCAGCTCCTCGTGCGCGCGGTGCAGCGGGTTGCGCGTCTGGAACGCCACCACGTTGGCGACCCCGAGCTCGGCGAGCCGGGCCCGGGTCTCGGCCGGCGTCAGGCGCAGGTCGCGGAAGTCGTGGCGCGCGGGCAGGGCCAGGATCTCGAGGCGGCCCGAGAGGCTGACCGTCCCCCAGCGCTGCATCTCGGCCACCAGCGGGTGGCGCACGTCCCGGGTGCCGAGCACCTGCTGGGCCATCGCCGCCCGGTCCCACTCGTACGCCTCCTCCACGGTCATGATCCCCAGAAGCTCGTTGCGCGCGTCGCGCAGCGCCACCTCGCCGTCGAGTTTCACCGCGGGGGGCCGCTCCACGTCCAGGGTGACGGGGATGGGAAAGAGCTGGCCGCTGGCCAGACGCATCTCGCCGACGACTTGCCGGAAGTCCGCCTCCCCCATGAAGCGGTCGAGGGGCGAGAAGCCGCCGGTGGCCAGCAGCTCGAGGTCGTAGAGGGCGCGCTCCGAGAGCTGGAGCGAGGGCAAGCGGTTGGCCCGCGCGCGCAGATCAGCGCGGGCCTCCGGAGAGACGAGGAGATCGACGAGGGTCCCGCCGACGGGCTGGATCAGGGCAGTGTGCGTATTCACCAGACCACATTACAGTCGTCGAGCCGCGAGCGAAAGTCGGATCTGGGACCTATGGCGCGTGTGAGACTCGGCAGACCGTTTTTGACCCATGCGTGTCAGGCGCGCCCATCACTCAGCCCCGGACGCGCGCGTCGGGTTCGGCGCTGGGGGCGGGGCGCGCCGAGAGGACGCTGAGGCACGCGAAGCCGGCGGCGATCCACGCGATCTCCCGCAGCCGCCGCACGAGCGTGTAGGTGAGCCCGGCGGCGCCGCCGAGCCCGAAGGCGGCGAAGATCACCATGTTGGCGCCCTCGAGGGCGCCGAGGCTGGCGGGTATCATGAAGCTCAGGAACTTCACCGCGCTTCCGAAGGCGCCGATGACGAACGCGGCGCCCACGGACACGGGCAGACCGAGGAAGCGCGCGACCAGGTAGATCTCGAGGCTTCCCGCCGCGAACGACAGGAAGTGGAAGAGCCCGGACCCGACCAGGCGCGCGCGCCGCTCCGCGTAGATCGCCCGCAAGGTCTGGTCCAGTCCGTCGAGCATGGCCTGGCCGCGCGCGGTGGGCGCCATCCTCAGCTTCGCCAGGAACCGCCCGCCGCGGCCGGCCGCCCCGCCGAGCTGGGCCACCACGAAGCCGGCCACGCAGAGGACCTCGACGGCGAGGAAGCCCGCCATCGCGATCACGAGCGAGCTGCCGAGAGGGAGCCAGCCGAGGCTCAGCGAGAGCCCCGCCGCCAGCACCAGCACCTGGGCGCTGACCACGGTCGTCTTGTCGACGATGACCGAGGCCAGCCCCTCGCGCAGGGGAACCCTGGGCCGCAGGAGCAGCGCCTTGACCGGCTCGCCGCCGACCGACGCGGTGGGGGTGCCGAGGTTGACGGCTTCGCCGGCTAGCCGGGCGCCGACGAGGAAGCTGAGACCCTGCGGCGGCGGGTGCAGGAAGGCCAGCCGCCAGGCGAGCGTGTCGATCACGATGGCCGCGCCCGTCGGGAACAGGATGATCAGCCCCAGGCGCCAGCCGAGGGAGCGGAACGCGTCCCACACGACGGCAGGGCCGGCCTCGTGGACCAGATAGCCGACGACGGCGAGCCCGCCCGTGAGCAGGAGCAGACGGAACGCGGCGCGGCGACTCACCCTGTGTCGCGGGTGATCCTCAGAGGAGGTCGGCCTCGAGGCGAGCCTTGGCCTCGGCGCCGGGCGCCGTCCGGGCGCGCGCGACGAGGGCGCTCAGCCAGTAGATGTGCGAGCCGAGCGCGGCCACGAGCACGAGGGGCGGCAGCGCCGCGGGGGCCAGGGCGAGGGTGCCGCAGAAGAGGAGCAAGAGGACGTAGTAGCCGTCGCGGGTGCCGAGGGCGGTCACCGTGCGCGCCACGCCGTCACCGCCCGCGCGCGGACGCGACGTCTTGGTGACGAGCGCGCAGGCCGCGAAGCC
>DASSJI010000180.1:0-39541 GCA_035691285.1 Vicinamibacteria bacterium
GAACGTGACCCGCCCCGCCTGGCTGGCGTCGTAGATCCGGGCCTTGTTCCTGCCGATGGAGAGCGGTCCCCCACGCCCGCCCTGGAGGCGGCGCATCAGGAAGAACCAGATCGCGCCGAGCAGGGCGATGGGAAGCAGCCAGGTGAGCAGGAAGGCCTCGAGCCAGGAGGTCCGCTCCACGTAGCCTGAGAGCTTCGCGCCCTGGGCCAGCAAGTCGGCGACGAGGGCGTTCCCTTCCACCCCCGGCAGGCGCGTCGCGACCACCCGCTGCGGCTTCGCCTCGCCGTCGGGCTTGAGCTCGGCCACGATCTCCGTCTCGCGGACCTGCGCCTCGGCGATCTTCCCCTGCTTGACCAGCTCGACCAGCTCGCTCATCGGGACGACCTTGGGCGCGGTGCGTCGTGCGATCACCCCCTGGACCACCAGGAGGGCGGCGAGCGCCAGGAACAGGTAGGCGCCGGAGAACTGGGCTTGCCTCTTCTGCTGTTGATTCACGTTCCACCTCCCGAACCGGGAGGGAGGCTTTGGCTCCAGGCGTCGATCGCCCGGGCCGGGGTGGCTCGGCCACGCACGCGGTGCGTCCAGTGGGCGTGCAGCTCGGCCTCCACCTGCTCGACCTCCTCGCGCACCCGGGCGAGGCGGGCCGCGAGGGCGTCGCCCCTTCCCAGCGCCCGCGGGTCCTGCTCGCGCTTCACCGCCTCGAGGTTGTTGATCACGATGGCGATGAAGAGGTTCACGACCACGAAGACGGCCAGCACCACGAAGCTCACGTAGTATACCCATGCCCAGCGCGTCGCGGCGAGCGAGGCATCCATCAGCTCCACCCAGCCCTCCAGGGTCAGGATCTCGAAGAGAGTGAGCGCGGCCCGCGGCAGCGACCCCCAGTGAGAAGGGTCGAGCGCGCCAAAGAGATGCACCCCCAGCACCGCATACACATACACGATGAGTCCGAGCAGCACGACGACGTTGGCCAGGGAGGGGATCGAGCGCAACATGGTGGCCACGATGAGGCGAAGCTCGGGAAGGGCGGAGACGATTCGCAGCGCGCGCAGCAGCCGGGCCAGGCGGGCGACGCTGGCCACGGGACCCGCCTCGGGGAGCAGGGAGAGGGCCACGATCGTGAAGTCGAAGACGTTCCAACCGTCGTGGAAGAAGCGGTGGAGGCGGGGGGCATGGGCGAGGAGGCGGACTGCGATCTCCGCCGCGAACACGGCCTGGATGGCGAGATTGGCGAGGCGGAACAGGCTGCCGTAGCGCTCCCACATCGCGGGGGAGGTCTCGAGGCCGATCAGGGCGGCGTTGGCGACGATCACTACGAGGATCGTGTTCTGGAAGCGGGGGTCGTCCGCGAGCTGGCGGAAGCGGGGGATCAATGGTCCAGCGCCGGTCATGCCACCGAGTACGAGCGGGCGGGAGTCTTGTTCGAGTGTGAACAGGTTTTGACTAGGAAGGACCCCGCGGCCGCCCCTGCGTCGGCCCGCGCCGCGGGCGCTCAGAAGCGGATGCGGACGCCGCCCACCGCGTAATGGAAGAAGGCGAAGGTGTAGACCTCGTCGTTGTCGGCCCCGCCTTCGAGCAGGCGATACCCGAGGTCGACCTCCACCCGCTCGGAGACGCGGAAGACCCCCTTGAGCGATACGTCCTCCGCCCGGCCCTGGGGCGCGGCCAGCGCGTCGGCCTCGAGCTCGAGCGCCAAGCGGTCCGTGGCCTGGTAGCGCGCGCCCCCGTAGAGGAGGGGGACGAGGCCGAGCTCGTCCTTCGCCGAGCGGCCCGGGGCGCCGGAGAGGGCGATCTGGGCGTCCCTCACTTTGAGCGTCGCGCCGACCCGGAACGACCACTTCGCCCCCGGAGGGAAGCGCCAGTACCAGGTGAGCCGGTAGGAGTTGAAGGCGTAGACGGCGTCGACCGGCTGTCCAACGGGGAAGACGAGGTCCTGGAACACCACGGGAGACACGGGCGTGAACGCAGCCTCGACCCGCAGCGGCGCCGCCAGCAGCCGGAGCGACTGGCGGGGCGTGAGGTCCCAGTCCAGGGAGCCGCGGAACGCGGCGAAAGGACCGGGCTCGTAGGCCGCCAGGTCGACGAGCGTGCCTCCTTGGCCCGGGATCCGGAAGTCGTTTCGAGTCTGCCACGCGGCTCCGCCCTCCAGGCTGGCGCGAAGCTCGCCCGCTCCTGCCGGGACGGCGATCAGCAGGACCAAGGCGGCGACGAGGTGCCCGAGTCCGTTCATGGCCTCGAGTGCTCCAGATTCAAGAAGCGGCAGCTCTGTCAATTCGCGTCGGCTGGGTCCCGGACGGCCCGCGCAGGGATCCACCAAGAGGCGAGGACGCCGGCGGCCAGGATGGCGAGCACGACCAGCAGGAGGTACAGGTTGAAGTTCGCCCCCAGCAGGGTCTTGAGCCAGCTGTGGGCGAGCATCTTCACGCCGACCAGCGCCAGCACCAGCGCGAGCGAGACCTTGAGGTAGCGGAAGGCGTCGATCGCGCCCGCGAGCGCGAAGTAGAGAGAGCGCAGGCCCAGGATCGCGAGCACGTTGCTGGTGAAGACCAGGAACGGGTCGGCGGTGATCGCAAAGATCGCGGGGATCGAGTCGACTGCGAAGATGAGGTCGGTCGTCTCGACCATGATGAGCGCGAGGGCCAGGGGGGTCAGCATCCAGGTGCCCGGGCGTGCCCTCGCGACCGACGCGTCCTCCACCACGGGGGCCCCCGGGGTCTCGGCCTCGCGCGAGGCGCTCGAGCCCGCGCGGACCAGGAAGTGCTCGCCGTGAAAGCGCTCGGTCACCGGGAAGAAGCGGCGGGTGAGGCGCACCACCCAGGTGGAGTTGGGGTCGGTGGTCTCCCGGATCATCAGCATCTTGACCGCGGTCGCGATCAGGAAGAGGCCGAACAGGACCAGGATCCAGGAAAACTCCGCGATGAGGCGTGCCCCGACCGCGATCATGACCCCGCGCATGACCAGCGCGCCGAGGATCCCCCAGAACAGCACGCGGTGCTGGTAGAGGGGCGGCACCGCCAGGAAGCCGAAGATCATCGCGATCACGAAGACGTTGTCGACCGAGAGCGACTTCTCGACCACGTAGCCGGTCAGGTACTTGACGACGGCGCTGCGGCCGTCGTTGATGCGGCCCTCCGGGAACTCGGGGCTGCGGTCGATCGCGTCCGGCACGCGGCCGAGGCCCAGCCACTGGTTCTCGTAGCCGTGGTAGACGAACACGGAGAAGGCCAGGGCCAGGGCGACCCATACGGCGGACCAGACGAGCGCCTCCCGCACGCCGACGACGTGCGCCTTGCGGTGGAAGACACCGAGGTCGAGCGCCAGCATCAGCAGCACGAACGCGGCGAAGCCGCTCCAGATCAGCAGCATGGGACGAGACCTCTTACAGCGCTCTCCCGATCACGAGGGGAGCTACGCGCCCCCGGCCGTTTGGTTCCATGTTTTGAACAGAGTTTGACAAAGTCCCAGGGTGAACGTCCCGAACGGCTCCGGCGGGTGCTCGAAGAACAGCTCGCGCCACGCCCGTCATCCGGGCACGTGCAGGCCCGGGCTGGCGGCGACAGCCGCCCCCGTCAAGCTCTTTCAGCCGGGCCCAGACCAGATGCGGCGAGGCACCCCCCGCGCGCACCATGCGCACCCACAGCAGCGTCATGTGCTCGAGGTGAAGGGCCTGGTCGAGGCCGCCGACGTCGAGCGGGTCCCAGCCCAGCTGCGTGATGAGCTCGCCCACCGTCTTCTTCGCCGCGGGGGCGTCGCCGCAGAGCATCATCATCGGCTTCACGCCGTACCCCGGATAGGCGCTGTCCTCGAAGTTCTCGAAGCTGTAGATGCTGAACGCCTTCACGACCCGGGCTTCGGGCACCAGCCTCTGCACCGCCTGGGAGCCCGATTCCCGGCTCTCGAGACCGTCGCGCAGCCCGGGACCAACCGGGTTCGTGCAGTCGACGAGGACCTTGCCCGCGAGCCTGGCGGCCAGGGGAGCCAGGACCTCCTGGTTGGCCTGGAACGGCGTGGCGAGAAAGACGACGCCGGCGCCCGCCAAGGCGTCGCGCGGCGCCGCCACCCCGAGCGCGCCATTTCGGGCCCGCGCCTTGCGCACGGTCTCGGAGCCGGGGTCGGCGGCGGCGAGCGTGACCTCGTGGCCCAGCCGCTGCGGGGGGTCCGCGAGCGGGGCCCCGACGTTGCCGTATCCGAGAAAGGCGATCTTCATGGCGCCTAGCGGCCCAGCGCTTCGATGACGAGCCGGGCGGCGGCGGCGGCCGAGAACTGCTGTTGGCCGGTCACGAGCCGCCCGTCGCGCAGGGCGAACTCCCGGAAGCGCTGGTCGACCACGAAGTTGGTGCCCGCGATCTTGCGCGCCTCGTCCTCGATCCAGAAGGGCTGGATGCGCCTGCCCTGTCGCTCATGCACCGTACGCCAGAGCGGGACTGGACGAACGCCTCGCTCGCCGAAGCGGTGGGCATGTCGCGCTCGCGCTTCGCCGCCCGCTTTCGCGGCCTCGTCGGCGAGCCGCCTCTCGCGTACCTCTCGCGATGGCGGCTCGAGACGGCGGCGGGCCTGCTGCAAGACGGCGCGCTCGGCCTGGCGGAGATCGCGGCGCGGGTCGGCTACGAGTCGGAGGCCGCCTTCAGCAAGGCCTTCCGCCGTCGCTTCGGCACTCCGCCGGGGGCCTACCGCCGGAGCGCCGCCGCTTGATCCACCGCCCGCGTGGTCAATCTCACGCCACCATCGGTCCGTGGGCGAGGCCGGGCGTCGGGGTCGGCCAACGGCTGGATCGAGGGTGGTCCGGGTGGGACGCAGCAGCGAGCCCCGGGCGATAACATCGCGCGATGGGCTATAACCAGGCGCGGCTGCGTCGCCTGAACCAGGCAAGGATCTCGCCGGCGGGTGACTACGTCCTCTACTGGGCGCAGATCTACCGCCGCCTCGAGCGTAACCACGCCCTCGACTACGCCCTGCGGTGCGCGGATGAACTCGTCAAGCCCCTCGTGGTTTACGAGGGTTTGCGGATCGACTACCCATGGGCGAGCCGCCGGCTCCACCGGTTCGTGGTCGATGGCATGGCCGCCAACTCCGACCGCGCGGCGGCTCTGGGCCTCAACTACTGGCCGTTCGTGGAGCGGGAGAAGGGCGAGGGACGGGGGCTCTTGCGCCGGCTCTCCGCGCGCGCGGCCCTCGTGGTGACCGACGATTACCCCTGCTTCATCGTGCCGGCGCAGGCCCAGGCGCTGGCCCGACGGCTCGAGGTCCCCGTCTTCGCCGTGGACTCGAACTCTGTCGTCCCCCTCTCCCTCCTCGGCCCCGCCGTCTCCGCCGCTGCCCACCTGCGGTCACGCATCCACAAAGCGTTCGCGGAGGCGTGGCGGCACCGGGCGGCGGTGAAGCCGCGGATCCCCGAAGTTGCGAGGAGACGGGTACGGGCGCCCTTCGAGACCTGGAAGCCCAAGGACGTCGCAAAGTGGGTGGACGCGCTGCCCCTGGACCCCGCCGTGCCCGTGGTCACGCAGGTCCCGGGCGGGGCGCCGGCGGCCCGGGCGCGTCTGCGGGAGTTCGTGAAGAAGCGTTTGCGGGGTTACGCCGCGGAGCGGTCGGAGCCGCGGTCCCTCGCCGAGGGCCATGCGAGTGGGCTCTCCGCCTACCTCCACTTCGGTCACCTCTCGATCGAGGAAGTGGCGGAGGCGGTGCTCGCCACGACCGGCCGGTGGACGCCGGGCAAGCTCCGCTTCCACAACGGGGGGGAGCGCGACGGCTTCTTCTGCGACGACGAGGACGTGAGCTCCTTTCTCGACGAGGCGCTCACCTGGCGCGACGTGGGCTTCCAGTGGCACTGGTCCCGCCGTCGCGACGCGGAGAGCCTGGAGACGGCCCTCCCTCCCTGGGCCCTCGCCACGCTGGGCGCCCACGCGAAAGACCGGCGCCCTCGGCTCTACACGGTCGAGGAGCTCGAAAACGGCGCCACCCACGATCCGCTCTGGAACGCCGCCCAGCGTGAGCTCGTGGCCACCGGCACGATCCACAACTACCTGCGCATGCTGTGGGGCAAGAAGGTGCTCGAGTGGTCGGCCTCCCCCGCCCAGGCCTATAGGAGCCTCGAGCACCTCAACAACAAATACGCCCTCGATGGCCGAGACCCGAACTCCTACACCGGCATCCTCTGGTGCTTCGGCCTCTTCGACCGCCCGTGGGCGCCGGAGCGGAAGGTCTTCGGGTCGGTGCGCTACATGTCATCCGAGAACACCGCCCGCAAGTTCGACCTCAAGCCCTACTACGCTTACGTCGAGAGCCTTCCAACAATTGCCGAAGCGCGGGCGGGCCGATCGGCCTGACTCCTGATTCGGACACGATGAGTCGACACGAGAAACGCCCGTCGTGATGGCAGCGCACAAGGAGTGGCGGTTCTTCGAGATTGGCCGGCGGTTCTCGTGTTGGTCGACATCGCCTGGGGCGTGGCGCTGACGTTCGTGGCCGCGGCCGCGGGAAGGCGGACGCTCTCTCGATAGTGCGGCCCGGTCGCCCTGATCGGCTCGAGCATGGGATGCTCGGAGCTACACGCCCGACCCGGTCTTCGATTGCGGCTGCCGGTTCGCCCCGCGGGCCTCGATGCCGCTGGCGTCGACGACGTCCTGCTCGCCGACGGGCCCCGCCTGCTGGCCGCCGATCGCCATGTACCAGTGTGCTTCGCCCATTCGATTCGCCTCTCTCCCCGCCGGCCTGCCTCGTATCAACCTAGCACACGGCGGCCGCGGCCCGCTGCCGTCATCGCGCCTCGGAACGGCGCGCGGCCAGCGCTGGCGGCCGTGACGCGCGAATGGGCGAGCGTGAACGGCGTGCTCTCGCTCACGATCGCGTGCGGCGCAGCTCGCGGGAGCGGGGCTCGCATGCCGGATCGCCTCCACCGCGCACGCGGCGTGGCGCTTGGCTTGCTGATGGCGGCCGCCGCCCTCGGGGGCGTCGTGCACCCCCAGGCGGCGGAGGCCCTGATCCGGACAGCCGGCTGGCGGGCGGCCCACCTCGCCCTGGGCGGGCTTGGTTCGTGGCCATGACGGTCGACGCCACCGGCTCCTACTCGGCGCCGTTCCTGTTGCTTGCTCTTGTCACTATCGCTGCAGCGCCCCTTGCGCTGACGCTCCCCGACTACGGGCGCGTGAGGGCCGCGGTCTGAAAGGCTCTCCGAAGCATTGGTGCTCCGCGCCGACGTTCTCGTGACTGGCGACAAGGAGCTTCTGGAGGCAGGAGAAGGGCCCGGGATCGGCATCCTCGCTCCCAGGGGGTTCTGGCAGCTCGTTCGCGGGGAGGACTCGTAACCCCGCGGTATCTCCAATTGTCTCGCTGCGGTCGCTGACCGTCAGAGCGGCTCGCCCTTTGCCGGCTGGCCTCTCATCAGGAAGGTCTTCGGGAACGGGCCCTCGCCGCAGACCTTGAAGGAACCGAAGTCCTTGTACCAAAGCCCGTCAGGCGCATCCGATTCCGACTGCCGCCATTCCATGAGCCCGAGGAGATCTTGCTCGGTGACCTGGCGTTCCTTCAGCCGCAGCAGGAGGTGTTTCCGGAGTGCCTCCGGAAGACCGGACCATTCGATCTTTGGCACTACTGCCCGAAGATGAGTTGCGCGAGCTGCTCCCGAAGCCGATCCGACTCGTTGGGATCGGAAGACTCCTTGTAGCGGCGCGCGATGGCAAGAAAGCGTTCTCGCTCGGACTCCTTCGCCTGGAGGCCGGTCTCGATGAGGTCCACCAGCACGCGGTTCGCGCTCACCTTCCGAGTCTTCGCGATTGCCCTCACGCGCTTGACGACCACGGCGGGGAGGGTGACACTCTGGCGGACGGCGCCTGCTCGATTCATGCCTCATCCTACACCGTCATACACCGCTTTGCACCATCGCGCTTGGCTCTGCTCCGAGCGGTCAAGCTACGTGGTCGGCGCCGCGCTGCCCCTCGCCGGCGGCTACACCGCGCCGTGATGACCGGTCGGGGAGTGCGACGCCTGCATGCGTTCTCATCGGTGCGTAACATGGAAGGGGTTGAGGGCGGTACCCAAACCTGGGGTCGCCAAGGGCGCTCCCTGTAAGTCATTGCTGGAATTGGTACGCCCGGTAGGGCTCGAACCTACAACCTTCGGCTCCGGAGGCCGACGCTCTATCCAGTTGAGCTACGGGCGCATGCGAGAGACTTCGACTATAACATGATGCGCGATGAGCAGAACCCTCGAGCCGCAGTTCGTCGGGCGGACCTACGACGACTTCCTGTTTCGGCCCCAGTGCGGGCACGTAGCGAGCCGCCGCCAGGTGTCGCTCCGGAGCCGGCTCTCGCGGCGCCTCAGCCTGGAGCTGCCGGTCGTCTCGGCCAACATGGACAGCGTCACCGGGACGCGGATGGCGAAGGCCATGGCCTTCGAGGGCGGCATCGGGATACTGCACCGCGCCATGTCCATCGAAGAGCAGGCGCAGGGCGTCGAGCGGGTGAAGCGCAGCCACGGGCACGTGGTGGAGGAGCCGCTCTGTCTGCCGCGCCAGGCCACGATCCGCGAGGCCCGCGAGTTCACGCGCCAGCACAACATCACCGGCATCCTCATAGAAGAAGAGCGGGGAAGCCGGATCCTGGCCGGCCTGCTCTCGAACCGGGACATGCCCTGGACCCCGGGCCACGACGCAGACCGCGTCGAGGCGTTCATGACGCCCTTCGCGGAGCTCGTGACGGGACACGCCGGCCTCCTGGTGGACGAGGCCGAGCGCATCCTCTACGCGCACCGCATCGAGAAGCTGCCCCTCGTCGACTCCGAGCGCCGCATCCGGGGCCTGATCACGAAGCAGGACATCATCCTGAGCCGGCAGCGTCCCGGCTCGAGCAAGGACGCGAAGGGCCGCCTGCTCGTGGGCGCCGCGATCGGCGCCCGGGGAGACTACCTCGAGCGTTCGGCCGCCGTGCTCGAGGCGGGCGCGGACGTGCTCGTCATCGACATCGCCCACGGCCACTCGGAGGTGATGCGGGAGGCGGTGGAGGCGCTGCGGGCGCGCTTCGGCGACGCGGAGCTCGTCTGCGGGAACGTCGGCACCGCCGAGGGCGCGGCGTTCCTGCGCGACATCGGCGCCGACGGCATCAAGGTCGGGATCGGTCCGGGCCGCGGCTGCCGGACGCGCCTCGAGACCGCCGCCGGCGTGCCGCAGCTCCAGGCCATCCGCGAGGCCTGGTGCGCGGTCGGCGACGAGGTCCCGATCGTCGCCGACGGCGGCGTGAAGGACGACAAGGACATCTTCCTGGCCCTCGTCTGCGGCGCCTCGTCGGTCATGCTGGGCAGCATGCTGTCCGGCACGGACGAGTCGCCGGGGCGCGTCATCGAGGATCCGGGTACGGGGCAGAAGCGCAAGATCTATCGGGGCATGACCTCGCCGCAGGCCGTCTTCGAGGCGCTCTACGACGAGTCCGAGGAGGCCCTCGAGAGCGCGCTGGACGTGCCCGCCGAGGGCCAGGAAGTCCAGATCCCGTACAAGGGCTCGGTCGTGGAGCTGCTCCACCGCATCCGCGGCCATGTGCGCTCGGCCGTCAGCTACGCGGGGAGCGATTCGCTGGCGACGGTGCGGGAGCGGGTCCTGCCGGAGCCGCTGCGCTACCTGATCCCGCTGTCCGAGGCGTCGCGGCGCGAGTCGTACGACCGCTGACGCCGCGCGTCGTCAGAACAGCTTGCCCAGGTCGGCCTTGATGTCGTCCTGGATCGGCTTCTCGCCGAGCCAGATCCCGAACACCGCGCTGGCGAAGGCCTTGTCGGCGATGTCCGGCTTCGCCGCGCCGGCGAACGTGGTCTTCAGGACTCCGCCGGGCGCCCACTCGAGCAGGCAGTCCTGCCCCGACTTCAGCTCGCCAAAGTAGCCGACGAACGCGTCCACCTTGGCCTTGTCCGCCTTCTGCAGGACCTCGCGGAAGGCGTTGCGGATCTGGTCGGCGCTCAGGTCGCGGACGAACTTCATGTGGATGGCGCGGGGAGCGTCGCCGCTGACCATCTCTTGATAGAAGGCGGGGCTCTTGGGCCGGCCGCGCTCGCCCTGCAAGGGACCGGCGAGGACCGCGTCTGCGACGTAGAGGCCGACCGCATAGACCTTGACCTTGAGCATGGTCCTGGTCCGCAGCCCCACGCCGGTCAGCGTCGTCTCGCCGCGCTTCTTCTCGAACGAGACGCCGCTCCGGGGCTCGGTGACGGTTTCGGCTCGGGCGCCGGAGACGGACGCCAGCGCCACGATCACGGAAAGGAGGAGGGCTCGCATGCGTCCATTCTATAATCCGGAGCCAGCGAGGAGGGCGCGAATGAAGCGTCTCGGGCTGATCGTGATGTTCGTCGGTGTCGCCGCGGGCGTCGCGGCCCAGCCGGTCCCGGAAACGGTCTCCGGCTACGTCGTGACCGCGGAGATCGAGGCGATCGCCCCGGAGATGAAGGCCTCCGCGAAGGCGACGCCCGAGGCGCAGATGATGGCCGGCGCGCTCCGCAACATCTCGAAGCTCCAGAGCCGCTTCAGCCTCGCCCAGGAGCTCTCGCGGCAGGAGATCGTGAGCGCCGACTTCGTGCTGCCGGCGGGCACACTGGTGATGCACAAGTCGGGGGACCGTTTCTACGTCATCGCCGATCCCAAGGCGCAGACGTACGTGGTGATGGACGCGGCCGACCTGATGACGGCCCTGGAGGGCGGCGTCGGGATCGTGAACACCGCGTACGACGCCAAGGTCCTCCACACCCAGGAGCGCAAGGACATCGCCGGCTTCCCGTGCCGCAAGAGCATCGCCACGGTGACCTACGCGGCCTCGGTCCCCTTCGAGAACGAGCGGATCCTGGTGCAGCAGCAGAACGAGATCGAGATCTGGCACACCTCGCACCTCGTTTCCGGCGCGGCCCTGGAGCACGTCTTCTTCAAGTTCCAGCAGGACCGCACCGACACCGTGCGCAAGGCCATCCGGGCCGAGGTGGGTTTCCCGATGGAGATCCGTTTCGTGGTCCAGCAGCAGGGGGCCAAGAAGGGCACCCCGCCGCAGGCGGGCTCGTTCCACATGCTGGTGACCGACGTCAAGCAGGAGAAGAAGCTCGCGTCGTCGCTGTTCGCGATCCCGCCGGCGGGCTACAGGCGCCTGGAGAAGAACCCGTACTTCGCGGCGGCGATGACGAAGTAGCCCGGGCGGGCCCATAATGACAGGAGATGGGCCTCACTCACGTCAGCGTGAAGGTTGGCAACCCAGCCAACGGCCGACGCGCCGAAACCGTCCGCTGCCTCGTGGATTCGGGGGCCATCTACTCCCTGGTGCCCGGCCGCATCCTGAGGCGTCTGGGGATCAAGCCCCACTCCACCCGTGAGTTCGTGCTCGCGAACGGAGCCGTCATCCGGCGGCGGATCGCGACGGCGACGTTCGAGTACGAGGGGCGCCGCGGAGACTCGATGGTGATCGTGGGCCAGCCGGGAGACGACCCGTTGCTCGGCGCGACGACCCTCGAGGGCTTCGGCCTGGTGCTGGACCCGTTCCGACGCGAGCTGCGCCCCATGCAGCTGCCGCTCAAGCGAGCGTCCTAGCGCGTCTTCGAGACCGCCTCGGCCACGCGCTCGCGGTCGATGTCGCCGTCCTTCCAATACGACAAGAAGCGCGTGTAGTGCGTCCGCGCCGCCTCACGGTCGCCCCGCTTCTCGGCGAGCTGCCCGAGAATGTAGAAGCTGCGGACGTAGAGCATCGGATAGAAGACCCGCGGCTGTCCGGCCTTCGTCACGAGGTCGAAGTAGCGGGCGGCTTCGGCATCCCGTCCGAGCGCCAGGTAAGACGAGGCGAGGTCGTAGCGGACGAGCGCGAACTCACCGCCCTGGAAGCCGGGCCGCTCCAGGGGTGGCAGGAGCTTCTCGACCGCAGCGAGCTTCGCGAGAGCGCCCTCGTGGTCGCCCCGCGCGGCAGCCAGGACGGCATCGAGACGAAGCAGCCGACGCTTGGCGAACGGCGCGGGCCAATCGGCAGTCTCTTGACGCAGCAGCTCCGCGGTCTTCGCGGCCTCGTCGTGGCGCCCCAGGGCTGCTTCGCTGAGGCTCCGCCAATAGAGGGCGTCCTGGGCAACGGGCCGGTCGCCACCCTCGCGGCGCGCCATCTCGGCGCGCAGAAGCGCGGGCCCGGGCTCGTTCCGCGCGAGGAGCAGGACGCGGGCTCCGTCGTTCGCCGCGAACGCGCGCCGTTCGGCCGGGGCTCCCTCCGTCGCCTTGGCGAACAGCTCCGCGGCTTCCTTCGACCTGCCGTCATAGACGGCGAGGTGGGCGAGGAGGGACTGGCCCTGGGAGCGCTTCAGCGGGTCGGAGTTGTCGAGAAGAGGGCGCACGACCTCGCGGGCTTCCGCGAAACGATCGAAGAGGACGAGGGCAATCCAGGTGTCGCTGATGAGGTCCTGCCGGGACGGCGCCAGCTGCAGGGCGCGGCGCAGCGACTCGAGGCCTTCGTCGCGCCGATCGAGGTTGATCAGCGCCCAGCCGAGCGAGGCGTGGGCATCGGCGCTCTCGGGACGCTTCTGGACGCACTCGCGGGCGACCTCGAGGGCCTTGTCGAAGCGGTTGACGTTCGCGTAGGCGTCGACGACGGCGAACACGGCGAAGGCATCGTAGTCCCGGCGCCGCAGGTTGATCTCGGCCCAGGGCACCGCTTCCTTGAAGCGCTCGAGAGGCGGGTAGACGGTGTTGGCCAGGTTGTGGATCGAGGAGGCGTCGTCGTACTTCGTGGCTGCGGCCTCGTAGGCCTCGGCCGCCTTCTGAAGGGTGCGCGGATGGGAGTTGTAGGCGTATCCCTCGACGTAGAGCCGCTCGCGCTCCGAGAGGCGGTCCTTGAGCGAGAGGGCTCGCTCGACGAGCTCTTTCCGCTCCTTGACGAGTCCCAGGTTGCCCTGGACGACCGCCAGCTTGGCGATGGCCATCGCGAAGGTGGGATCCAGGGCGATGGCCTTCTCGAAGAGCGGGCGCGCTTCCTCCTCCTTGAACTGGTTGTGGAGGGCGATGGCCTCGGCGTACTGGCGATACGCTTCGGGGACGGACGTCGTGATGTCCTTCAGCTCACGGTCGCGGGCGGAGTCGGTGGTGGTCGTCGAGCCGAAGCGCGACTTGATCCGGCCGGTCAGCTCGTCGACGCCCTCGAAGAGTTTGTCCTGGCCCGCGGCGTCCACCTTCTCCGCGGCCAGGATGTCGCCGCTCTTCGCGTCCTGGAGCTTGATCGAGACGCGGATCGTCTCCCCCGCCTTCACGAAGCTGCCGAGGACGACGCTGTCCACCTCGGCACGCTCGGCGACCGCAGCTACCGTCTCGGCGGAGACGGTCCGCTCGTCGAGCTTCTTCATCTCCTTGAGGATCTGGTAGAGGCGGTCCGTGCCCAGCACGCGGACGTCAGGCGACTGGGACAGGTCCGTGACGAGCATGTCCGCGAGCCCGGTGCGCAGCCAGTCGAGCGACGCGTCGCCGGTGTTGTTCTCGAAGTAGAGGACGGCGATCCGCGGCTTGCCGTTGGTGGGCGTCTTCAAGGAAGGGCGCCGCATGAGCCAGAAGGCCCCCGTGACGATGACCAGCGCCGCAAGGCCGGCGGCCCAGGGCCAGATGCGTCGCGGCAATGCGGCCATCGCTCCGGACGACGCGGCTGCCGCGACCGGCGCGGTGGCTCCGCTCGGTGGCAGGGCGGCCTGGCCGCTCGGTGGTGTGGGACCGGCGGGGATCACCGGCCCCGAGCCGGAGCCCTCCCGCACGGTCGCACGCGCGTAGGACGCCGACTCGAGCTTGCGGCGCGCGGCCCGCAGGTCCACCACCAGGTCGCGCATGCCCTGGTAGCGCTCGTTCGGATCCTTCTCCAGGCACTTGTCCAGGATGCGCTGCAGCTCCGGCTGCACGTCGGCGGGCACGCTCGCGCCCAGGGGCGGCGCCGGCAGGCGCGTGATCGCGTACATGAGGTCCACGTTGGTCTCGCCCTTGAAGGGCGGCTCGGCGGACAGGAACTCGTGGAGCAGGACGCCGAAGCTGAAGATGTCGGAGCGATGGTCGAGCTTCAGCCCACGCGCTTGCTCCGGGGACATGTAGGCCGCCGTGCCCATCACCAGGCCTGGATCGGTCTCCTGGCGGGTCCGCGTCGCGCCGCTCTCGTCGCCGGGTGCAAGGGGCTCGATCAGCTTCGCGAGTCCGAAGTCGATGACCTTGGCATGCCCCTCTTCGGTCACCATCACGTTGGCGGGCTTCAGGTCGCGGTGAACGATGCCCTTCTCGTGCGCGCGGGCGAGGGCTTCGGCGATCTCGACCGCGAGGTCGAGGACGCGTGCGGGAGCCAGGCGGCCGCGGCCCATCAAGTCGCGGAGCTTCTCGCCGCGGATCAGCTCCATGGCGATGTAGGTCACACCCTCGACCTCGTCGATGCCGTGGATCACCGCGATGTTCGGATGCTCGAGGGCTGAGGCCGCCTGTGCCTCGTGGATGAACCGCCGCTTGCGCTCGGCGTCGGAGACGAGGTCGGCCGGCAGCACCTTGAGGGCGACCTCGCGATTCAGCTTGACGTCCAGGGCACGGTAGACGACGCCCATCCCGCCGCGGCTGATCTCGTCGCGGATGCGGTAGTGGCCCAGCTCGCGGCCGATCATCGGGATGGGTGAGTATAGCTACTCGCGGCTGTCCTTGCGCTTCTGCAGCGCGGCCGTCGCAGCCAGCAGGAGGCCCGCAAAGCCGAGAAGCGCCGTCGTGTCGACCAGCGCGGCGCGGCGCTCGCCGAGAGCCGCCGGCAGCCGTGCGCCCAGGGCCTCGGGCCACGACGCCGTCCACGTCATCTCGATGGCGCTCCTGTGGTTGAACATCATGTAGCCCTCGCGAAGCATCTTCTCGAAGCGGGCGCGGGTCATCAGGACCGGCCCGCCGGCCTCGAGCTTCGCCTCGAGGGCGTCGTCGTCGAGAGCGGAATCGGGCGCGAGGGCCACGCGCCGCAGCAGGTCGTAGGCCCACCAGGTCGGCATCGCGCGTGCCACGATGCCGGCGGGCCCCTTCATGTCCATCTGCACGGCGGGGAACGTGAAGAGCACCTGGGGGATCAGCGCGATGGGCAACAGGGTCATGGCGCGGTCGGCGGTCGAGACGAGCGCGGACAGCGCGAGGCCCAGCAGGATGCCGACGACGGAGGCGAGCAGCATCGCGGCGAGGAGCTGCTCCGGCCGGCCCGGGATGCCGAACCACGCGTGGAGGATCACGAGGAAGATCACGCACTGGACCGCGGCGAGTCCCGTCAGCACCACGAGCTTGCTGAGCACGTACGGGAAGATCCCGAGGTTCACCATGCGCTCGCGCACGTAGATCGCCCGCTCCTTGACGATCTCCCGGGCGGCGTTGGAACAGCCGAACCAGACCGCCACCAGCGAGAGCAGGAACAGGATGGTGTTCTTGGGCTTGGTGAAGGCGATGTCGCTGCTGCCGTAGAGGAGCGAGAGCCCGATCAGCCCGGCGATCAACGGGGCCTGGCCCACCAGCAGGCGCGCGTTGCGGGCGTCGCGGTTGAGGGCGGCGAGGTAGCGCGACGCCAGGATCCGGAACTGGCGGAAGCCGCCTGCGGGGGGCGGCGCCGACGACACGCGCGGCGCGGGCGGCGGCACCGCGCCGAGCGGCTCGTCCACCAGGCGCCGGTGCGTCTCCGAGGCGCGGAACTCCTGCTGCCACGCGGGAGCGGCCTTCTCCTTCAGGCGCGAGTACAGGTGGACCATGTGCTCGATGCCGAAGCGGACCCGGGCTTCCTCGGGCTTCCCGTAGAACGCCAGGCGGCCGTCCACCAGCAGCACGACACCGTCGCACAGGTGGATGTTGTCGAGGGTGTGGGTCACGAGCACGATGGTCTTCCCCTTGTGCGCCAGCTCGCGCAGCAGCAGCATGAGCTGCTCCTCGAGGCCCGGGTCCAGGCCGCTCGTCGGCTCGTCGAGGAAGATCAGGTTGGGCTCGGTGAGGAGCTCCGTGGCGATCGAGACGCGCTTGCGCTGGCCGCCCGAGAGGCGGTGGATCGGCGTGTCCCGCCGCTCCGAGAGCTCGAGGGTCGTGAGCACGGCCGCGATCCGCTTGCTCCGCTCGCCGGGCAACGTGTCGGCGGGAAGCCGCAGCCGGGCCGTGTATTCCAGGCTCTGGCCCACCGTCAGCTCCTGGTGGACGATGTCGTCCTGGGGCACGTAGCCCAGCGTGGCCTTGAGCGCCTCGAAGCCGCGGTACAGGTCGGCCCCGTTGAGCAGGACCTGGCCGGCGTCGGCGCGGCGCGCGCCCGAGAGCGCGCGGAGCAGCGTGGACTTGCCGGCGCCCGACGGGCCGATGAAGGCCGTGAACGATCCCGGCGGAAGCGAGAGCGAGACCGTGTCGAGGATGAGCGCTCCGCCCGCCCGGACGGACAGCCCGCGGGCGTCGAGGCGGGCGCGGTTGCGCGTGTCGAGGAGCCGCAGCGCTCGGCCCTTGACCTCGAAGATGAAGGGACCCACCACGAAGCGGTCGCCGTCGCGAAGCGGCGACTCCTCGATCCGGTGCGGGCCGAGGAAGGTGCCGTTCGTGCTCCCGAGATCCTGGAGGCTCAAGGCGCCGTTCTCGCGTCGGACCCGGGCGTGGGCGCGGCTCACGATGGGCGAGTCGAGGCGGACGTCGGCGTCGGGACCGCGTCCCAGGGTGAGCTGGTCGCGCTCCAGGGCCACCTCGCGCACGAAGAAGGTGTCGGCGGCGCGCCGCGCCAGCTCGGCGAAGTTCGGGATCACGACGGTGGCCTGGGAGAGGCGCTCGGCGAGGTCCGGGGTCAGGACCTGGACCTTGAGCTCGGGGCCGCCGGTGCCCAGGCCGACCACGTCGCCGTCGCGGAGCGCGGCGCGCTCCACGCGGCGGCCGTTGAGGAAGGTGCCGTTCGTGCTCTCGAGGTCCATCAGCACGAACGCGTCCTCGAGGCGGACGATCTTGGCGTGCTGGTCGGAGACGACGCGGTCCTCCGGCGTCCAGACCGTGTTGCCCTTGGCGCGGCCGATGCGGACGACGGCTCCGGCCTGCTCCACGAAGGCGTCCTTGCGCGTGCCCGAGAGGAACGTCAGCCGCAGCTTCGAGCCCGGCAGCGGCTTCGGGGGCGGCTCCTCCTCGGAAGCCTGGGGAGCCGCCAGGTTCGGGATCGGCACCATCAGCGTGCCGCCGTCGCTCCATTCGACGCGCAGCTGCGGGCCGCCCTGGCCCAGCTCGATCACGTCGCCGTCGTGCAGCTCGGCCTCGACGATGTCCTCGCCGTCGATGAACGTGCCCGTGCTGCTGTCCAGGTCGCGCAGCGTCAGGACCCGCTCGGCGACGGTGATCGATGCGTGGCGCCTGCTGACATGACGGTCGGCGGGGCCGAACACCACGTCGGCGCCGGCGGGATCGCGCCCGAGCACGACCACCGGCGCGTCGACCTCGCGGATCCGGCCGGCGAGGCTGCCGGTCAGGTGGACCAGGCGATAGCGCAAGTTCGGGATTCCGTGGCGTGATTGTAGATTGAACGGCGGCGATGCGCCGCCTGGCCTCTCTCCTCGCGAACCTGGCCCTTGCGGGCGTGTCGCTCGCCCTCTGCGCGGTCGGGCTCGAATGGCTGGCGCGTCTCGGGGAGAAGCCGCGAGCCCCGCGGCCGGTCGCAGAGTACTTGTGGGACTGGGAGGAGCGCTGGGAGCGCGACTTCTACACCGTGGGCTCGAACGCGTCCGGCTGGCCGCCGGGCCAGGAGTGGAACGCCGACGGCCTGCGCGACGCCGCGCATCCCGTGGACAAGATCGAGGGCGACTGGCGCGTGGCCGTGCTCGGGGACAGCGTCACGCTGGGAGCGGGGATCGAGGCGAAGGAGGCCTTCCCCCAGGTCCTGCAAGCCGCCCTCGAGGCGGACGGCCGGCGCGTCGAGGTGATGAACGTCGCGCTCTGGGGCTGGTCCACGCGCCAGCAGCGCATCGCGTGGGAGCGGATCGCGCGCCGCTACCGGCCGGACCAGGCGATCCTCGCGGTCTGCCTGAACGACCTCGCCGAGCTGCAGAACAACCTCGCGCGGCCTCCGCGCTGGCTCTCCTGGCTGCACGAGCGCTCGGCCCTCGTGCGGCGGGCGGTGGACGCCTCCGGGCGCGAGATCGGCAGCGTCGAGGAGCTGTTCCGCGAGCCCGACGCCGAGCGCGTGCGCCACGCGTTCGCGCTCTTCCACGACGAGGTGCGCGCGCTGCGTCGCGCCGTCGAGGCAGACGGCGCGCGCCTCGACGTCGCCGTGCTGCCGTTCCGGTTCCAGGTCGAGCCGGGAGCGCCGCAGCCGACGGCGCAGGCGAGCATCCTGGCCTTCTGCGCGCGAGAGGGCTTGCGATGCGTCGACCTGCTGCCCGCCCTCGGGCGGCTGGGCGCCGCCGCATTCGTGGACTACGACCACCTGAGCGCCGCGGGAGCGCGCGTCGTCGCGAGCGAGCTGGGCGCGCTCCTGCCCGACAGGCCGACCGAGCCGGAGCTGCTCGGGGGTCGCGACCCGGCCGGCGCTCTCGGCGATCCGAGCCCGGCCGTGCGTCGCGCCGCGGCGCGAGCGCTTGGCGCCCAGGGCGCCCGCGAACCCGTCTCCGCGCTGTTCGAGGCCCTCGGCGATCCCCGCGAGGCCGTGCGCTGGGCCGCGGCACGGGCCCTCGACAAGATCGGCGCGACGCCGGCGGACGTGTCGCGGCTCGAGAAGGCACTACGCAACGACGACCCCTACGTGCGCTCGTTCGCGGCCTACAGCCTGGGCCGGCTCGGGGAGGCCGCTGCGCCGGCGGTCCCCGCGCTGATCGACGCCTATCGGCGCGAGGAGAAGGAGGGCCGGGGCGCCGCGGTCGTGGCCCTGGGCGCGCTCGGACCGGCCGCGGCTCCCGCGGTCCCGGCCCTGGTCGAAGGCCTGGCGAACCC
Organism: Vicinamibacteria bacterium; assembly: GCA_035691285.1. Taxonomy (GTDB): domain Bacteria; phylum Acidobacteriota; class Vicinamibacteria; order Fen-336; family Fen-336; genus DATFEN01. Next base: position 18,890 of record DASSJI010000180.1, read on the forward strand.
GGTGAACCATCGCCGCTGGACTGCGGCTCGCAGCCTCGGACGCATCGGGCCGGCGGCGAAGGAAGCGGTGCCCGCGTTGATCGAGGCGCTCGAGGACCCGAACGAGCACGTGCGGGTCTACGTCGCGCAGGCTCTGGGCCGCCTCGGCGTGGAAGCCGCCGCCGCGGTGCCGGCGCTGCAGCAGGCCGCCCGGGACGAGCACGCCGCGGTGAGCCGCGAGGCCCAGAACGCGCTGCGGAGGATCCGTGGCCTGCCCGCGGCCGTCCAGACGGCGCCCGCCTTGACGCCCTCTCCGGGAGCGGAATAGTGTCACGGGTTCGCGCATGCCACTGCTCCTAACCGCGGCGCCGAAGCTGAAGCCGGTCGACCTGCGGCGCCGCTACGACGCGATCGTCGTCGGCTCCGGGGCGGCGGGCGGCATGGCGGCCCACGTGCTCACCTCCCACGGCCTGGAGGTCCTGCTCCTCGAGGCTGGCCGGAAGCTCGACCTCGAGGCCGAGCTGCGCTCGATGGAGTGGCCCTACGACCACCCGCGGCGCGGCGCCATGCCGCACACGTCCCATGCGCTCACCTTCAACGAGTACACGATCCGCCAGCCGCCCTACGCCGCAGGAGCGTCCTGGAAGTCGGTGCACTCGTACGTGCAGGGCTGGGGCGGCTCGGACTACAGCAAGAACATCGTCGTCGACGAGAAGGATCACCCCTACACCGGGACGAACTACGCGTGGGTGCGCGCCCGCTGCCTCGGCGGCAAGACGAACATCTGGGGCCGGCTGGCGCTGCGGTTGTCCGACTACGACTTCAAGGCGAAGAGCCACGACGGGTACGGCGAGGACTGGCCGATCTCCTATGCCGACCTCGCGCCCTACTACGACAAGGTGGACTTCTACCTCGGCATCGCGGGTCATCCGGAAGGCCTGCCGCACCTGCCCGACAGCCGCTTTCAGCGGACGACGCGCCTCAACCACGCCGAGGTCCTGCTGCGGCAGTCGCTGGCCCGCTCGGAGCGCGTGCTGACGCCGTACCGCGCAGGCGTCACCACGGACGGCCTGAAGCACAACAAGTACCGGAGCCGCTGCTACGGCCGCGGCGCCTGCAACCGGCGGGCAGGCGGGTGCGACATCCACGCCGCCTTCGACTCGCCGACCGGCCTCATCTACCCGGCCCTCGACACCGGCCGCCTCACGCTCCGGACGGAGTCGGTCGCTCGGGAGGTGACCGTGGACCCTGCCACGGGGAAAGCCCGCGGCGTGGCGTTCGTGGACGCGGTGACCGGGGAAGCGCTCGAGGCACGCGGCAAGGTCGTGGTGCTCGCGGCCTCCACCCTCGAGTCCACCCGCCTGATGCTGCTGTCGCGCTCGCCCCGGCACCCGAACGGCATCGGCAACTCGAGCGGCCACGTGGGCCACAACTTCTGCGAGCACGTGATGGGCCCGGGCGTGGGCGGCTTCGTCAAGGACCTGGTGGGGAAGCCGCGCACCCTCGACGACGGCCGGCCGGGCAGCTTCTACATCCCGCGCTTCCGGAACCTGAAGGACCGGCATCCCGACTTCATCCGGGGCTACGGCTTCGAAGGCGGCAGCGGCGCCGAGATGTTTCCCGACAGCGCCGAGGCGCCGGGTTTCGGCAGGGCCTACAAGAAGGCCGTGCGGGAGATGGCAGGCGCGACGATCGGCATGGGCGGCTTCGGCGAGGTGCTGCCGCGTTACGAGAACGCCGTGGACCTGGATCCCGAGGTCAAGGACAAGTGGGGGATCCCGGTCCTCCGCTTCGGCTTCAAGTTCGGGGAGAACGAGAAGAGGATGTGCGCAGACATGGCCGACGCAGCCCGGGAGATGTTCGAGGAGGCCGGGATCGAGGTGGTGTCCGTGCGGCGGCGCATCCTGACCGAGGGCTGGTCCATCCACGAGCTGGGCACGGCGCGGATGGGGAGCGATCCCCGGACGTCGGTCCTGAACCAGTTCGAGCAGTCCCACGACGTGAGAAACCTGTTCGTGGTGGACGGCAGCAGCTTCGTCAGCGCGTCCTGCCAGAACCCGACCTGGACGATCATGGCGCTCTGCTGGCGCTCGTGCGACTACCTGGCCGACCAGCTCCGAAAGGGAGAGCTGTGACGCTCACGCGGCGTGACGCTCTCCGGCTCGCGGCGGCCGCTGCGGCGGCGCCCCTCGTCCCCAAGGCTGTCGCGGCCCGGTCGGCGGAGGCGAGGGCGATCGCCGCGGGCCGCTTCTTCAGCGCTTCCGAGATGGCGGTGCTCGACGAGCTGACCGAGCTGATCATCCCGGCCGACGAGCACTCGGGCGGGGCGAGGGCGGCGGAGGTCGCCGCCTGCATCGACGGCAGGCTGGCGGAGTTCGATCCCGGGATCCCGGAGCTGCGCGAGGCCCGGGAGAAGTGGAAGGCCGGCCTCGCGGGCTTCCTGGCGCTGGCCGGCGACGAGCGCCTGGCACTGCTCGAGCGCCTCGCGGCGCAGGAGAAGGATCCGGAGACGGAGGCCGAGCGGTTCTTCGCCGAGCTCAAGTCCTGGACGGCCCACGCCTACTACACGTCGCGGATCGGCATCCACGACGAGCTCGAGTACAAGGGCAGCACGCTGCTCGAAGAGTTCGTCGGGACGGACCCCGCGACGCTGCCGCGCAAGCTCCCCGGCGCCTGACGTTCGTCTCTCCCGAAAAGTTCCCTTGACAAACGGTCTCCCTGGAAATAGATTCCTAGGTGTCTAATGCCTAGGGAACGAATAACCGGCAAGGTGGCCCGGGAGATCAGGCAGACCCGGCCCTTCAGCAGCCCGGCGCGGCAGCTGGCGGTCACCCTGATGCGGACGGGGGAGGTGATGCGCCACGCCGTCGAGAGCGCGCTCCGCCCTCGGGGCGTGTCCCCGGAACAGTACAACGTGCTGCGCATCCTGCGCGGCGCCGAGGCCCCGGGCGTGCCCTGTCTCGAGATCGCACAGCGCATGATCGCGCGCAGCCCGAACATCACCCGGATGATGGACAAGATGGTCGCCAAGGGGCTGGCCCGGAGGCAGCGCGTGGAGGGGGACCGCCGCGTGGTGCTGATCTCGATCACGGCCGACGGACGCAGGCTGCTGGGAGACCTGGACGGCGCCGTCGAGGCGGTGCTCGGGCGCCTTTCGTCCATGAAGCCCGCGCAGCTCGCCGAGCTGGTGGCCCTGCTGGACGAGGTTCGCGAGCGGCTGGCGACCCCGACCGCACGGGAAAGCGCCGGGCGCAAGAGGGTTCAGGCGGTTTCGACCGCGGAGGAGGAAGCATGAGACGGGTGATGGGCGCGGCGGCGGTCGGAGCCCTCGCACTGGGCGGTCTTCTCGCGGCGTCCGGCTCGGCGAGGGGCGTGTCGGGCGTCGATCAGGAGCGGAGGATCGCGCGAGGCAAGGACCTCGTCTGGTCGATCGGGTGCAACGACTGCCACACGCCCAAGAAGCCCGGGCCGAACGGGCCGGAGCTGGACACGGCGCGCCTCCTGTCCGGGCACCGCGAAGACGCCGGCCTGCCGCAGCCTCCGGAGCTAAGGCCCGGGCCGTGGGGCATCGTGACGAACATGGAGCTGACCGCGTGGTCCGGGCCGTGGGGGGTCAGCTACGCGTTCAACCTCACGCCGGACGAGAACACCGGCCTCGGCATCTGGACCGAGGAGATGTTCTTGAAGACGCTGCGGACCGGACGCCACATGGGGACCTCGCGGAAGATCCTGCCCCCGATGCCGTGGGAGGTGTATGGGCGGCTCGGCGACGAGGACCTGAAGTCGATCTACGCGTATCTCCGGAGCATCCCGCCCGTCGCCAACCGGGTCCCGGAGCCTGTCATCGCACCAACCCATAACTGATCGAGGAACGAAATCATGGCCGACAAGAGGATCATTGCGGTTCTGGGCGCGACCGGCGCCCAGGGTGGCGGGCTCGTGCGCGCCATCCTCGCGGACCCGAGCGGCGGCTTCGCCGCCCGCGCGATCACCAGAGACGTGAACTCGGACAAGGCGAAGGAGCTGGCGAAGCTCGGCGCCGAGGTGGTGGCTGGCGACGTCGACGACGTGGAGAGCCTCAAGAAGGCGTTCGCCGGAGCCTACGGCGCTTTCTGCGTGACGTTCTTCTGGGCGCACTTCTCGCCGGAGAAGGAGGCCGCCGAGGTCCGCGTCATGGCCGAGGCCGCGAAGCAGGTGGGCCTTCAGCACGTGATCTGGTCGACGCTCGAGGACACGCGGCGCTGGGTGCCGCTCGAGGACGACCGCATGCCGACCCTGATGGGCAGGTACAAGGTCCCGCACTACGACGGCAAGGGCGAGTCCGACCACGTGTTCACCGATTTCGGCGTGCCGACGACGTTCCTGCTGACGTCGTTCTACTGGGACAACTTCATCCATTTCGGCAGCGGGCCAAAGAGGGGACCGGACGGCAGGTTGGCGCTGACGTTCCCGATGGACGACAAGAAGCTCCCCGGCATCGCCGCCGAGGACATCGGCCGCTGCGCCTACGGGATCTTCAGGAAGGGACGGGAGTTCGTCGGCAAGACGGTGGGCATCGCCGGCGAGCATCTGACAGGCGCCCAGATGGCCGCGGCGATGTCGAAGGCGCTGGGGCAGGAAGTGGGCTACAACGCCGTGACTCCGGAGGCCTATCGCGCCTTCGGCTTCCCGGGCGCCGAGGATCTCGGCAACATGTTCCAGTTCAAGCGCGACTTCGAGTCCTACTACTGCGGCGCGCGCAACCCGAGCGTCGCGCGCGCCTTGAACCCGGCGCTGCAGACCTTCGCGCAGTGGCTCTCGGCGAACGGAGGGCGGATTCCCCTCGAGTGAGCGGGACCGTGATGCGGGCGGCTAGGCCGCCCGCATCCTCTCGGGATTCCACGCGACCGGCCGGCGCTCGCGCTGGCTGCGGTTGCAGAGCAGCGCGGGACCGGCGGCGCGCAGGCCGAACGCGGCGTCCTCGAGGGCCTGCGTCCCGGCCCGCACCGACTCGATGAAGTTCGCGAGGTGGTGCTCGAGGTCGCGGTAGCCCCGCGGCGGCCTGTAGACCTCCTCGCGGGCCGAGCGCAGCTCGCGCTTCAGCTCGGGGTACTTCGCCCGGTGCTCGGCGAGGAACGCCTCCTGCATCGCCTTGGGGAAGGTCTCGATCGTGTAGCCCGGCTCGGGATCGGCGAGGGCGCGGGCGAGCGTGATGCCGTCGCCGCTGACGCTCATCACGCCCTCGGGGCCGACGAAGCGGAAGCCCTCGCTCTCGCCGGCGCCGTCGGCGAAGTTGACGCGCAGGGAGAGCGTGAACTCGGGGTGGTGGGCCGTCTTCGGGTACTCGAACAGGCCCAGCATGACGTCCGCTGCGTCGCGGCCGTCCTTCCAATGACGAAGCCCGCCCGTGGCCATGATCCGGGTCGGGCCGACGGCCCCGGTGACGAGGTGCAGCCCCGAGAAGAGGTGGACGAACAGGTCGCCCGCGACTCCGGTGCCGTAGTCGTCGTAGTTCCGCCAGCGGAACAAGCGAGCCGCGTCGAACGGCCGTCTCGGCGCGGGCCCCAGGAAGCGGTCCCAGTCGACCGTCTCGGGGGAGGCGTCGGGCGGGATCGTGTATTGCCACGCACCGATCGCGGAGTTGCGGTCCCACCACGCTTCGACCAGGTTCAGCTCGCCGATCACGCCGGCGGCGAGCAGCGCCTTCGCCTTGTGGTACACGAGGGAGCTGACGCGCTGGCTGCCCACCTGGCACACGCGCCCCGTGCGCTTCTGGACCTCCACCAGGCGAAGGCCCTCCTCGAGGCCGTGGACCATGGGCTTCTCGACGTAGACGTGCTTGCCGGCCTCGAGGGCCTCGATGGCCATCGCGGCGTGCCAGTGGTCGGGGGTCGCGACGATGACGGCGTCCACGTCGGGGCGGGCGAGGATCTCCCTGTAGTCGCGGGTCGTGACGAGCTTCTCGCAGAACACCTCGCGGGCGCGCTGGAGGCGGCCGTCGTAGACGTCGGCCACGGCGACCAGCTCGACGCCGGGCACCTTGAGCGCCGCCTTCGTATCGCCGGTGCCCTGTCCGCCGACGCCGATCGTGGCGAGGCCGACCCGCGAACCCCCTGCGGAGGGCGCGGAGCAGCCCGGCGGCTCGTCCGCGGCGAGGGGCCGCGCGGCGACCGTCGCGATCGACGCCGCGGTTGCCCGCTTCAGGAAGTCGCGCCGTGACTCCATGGCGCTACGGCTTCCACTCGCCGCGGGCGACGGCGGGGACGAAGCGCTCGAGGCCCTCGGGCTTCCAGTCGAGGGTCCTGCCCTGCTCGGCGCTCATGTACGACGCCATGAGCAGCTCGACCACCTCGAGCCCGGCGCGCCAGCTCTCCTCGGGCTGGACGCCGTCGAGGAACGCGCGCACGAAGTGGCGGTTCTCCGCTTCGTAGCCGTACTCGGCGGTCTCGCTGCCGAGGAGCGGCATCATCCCCTGCTCGGCGTTCTGCTTCTCGACGAGGTCCTCGCCGGAGGCGCCCTGGACGCGCCGGCTGAAGAAGATCTTGGCGCCGCTGTCGAGGGTGTTGACCGACAGGGAGTACTCCGGCCCGAGCAGCTCCATGCTGAGGCGGAGCCCGGCCCCCACGAAGCTCCAGGAGGTCGTCGCCTCGGCGACCAGGGGCCGGCCCTCGTCGTCGACGTAGCTCACCGTCGCGCGGGCAAAGTCCTCGGAGGGCCGCGTCCGGTAGTCGACCTCGGCGCCCATGCTGGCCTTGAGCAGGTCGGCGTACTCGGGCCGCGACCACTTGAGCGACGCGATCTGCGCCGAGACCTTGAGCGGGCGGATGCTGCCGCGCGGCGCGCCCGGCTTCGTCAGGAGGTGGCGGCCCACCTCGAGGCTGTGGCACATCATGTCGTTGAGCACGCCGCCGCCCTGCAGGTCGCCGCGCCAGAACCAGGGCATGTGTGGGCCGCTGTGCTCCTCGGCGGCGCGCGCCAGGTACGGCCGGCCCGAGACCGCCGCGCCCCGCGCCCAGGCGATCTCCCGCGCGCGCACGAGGCCGGGGCAGAAGAGCTGGTTCTCGAGGTAGCCGTGCAGGAGGCCCGCCTTCTCGACCAGCTCGAGGACGCGGCGGGCCTCGGCGACGTTGCGCGCCAGCGGCTTCTCGGTGGCGATGCCCACGAGCTGCGCGCCGCGAGCGACGGCGTCCGTCACGCGCTCGACGTTCTCGACCCGGGCCTGGTTGGGCCCGCACAGCCAGATGCAGTCGATCTCGGGGGCCTTCACCATCTCCTCGATCGACGCGAAGGCGCGCGCCTCGCCGATGCGCAGGGAGCGGGCCAGCGCCGCGGCTTCCTCGGCGCGCGTCCGGTTCGGGCTCCAGACGCCGCGCACGTCGGCATCGCGCACGCTGATCCAGGATTGCATGTGGAAGCGGGTGATGAACCCGCTGCCGATGAAGCCGACGCCCAGGCGCTCTCTCTTCGCCATCTGCCCTCCGCGGGCCCCCATCCTACCGCTCTTGTCGCGCGCCGCGCGCCGGGTTACCGTTTGCCGACCCGATCACCCGCCGCAGCCAGGAGGAACCATGCACGCAACGCTCCCCCAGGGGATTCGCGCGCGTCTCTCGCTGATGATGTTCCTGCAGTTCTTCATCTGGGGAGCCTGGTTCGTCACGCTCGGCACCTACCTGCTCCAGGGGCTCCAGTTCACGGGAACCCAGACGGCCCAGGCGTACAGCACCATGCCCTGGGGCGCCATCGTGGCGCCCTTCGTGGTCGGCATGGTGGCGGACCGCTTCTTCCCGGCGGAGCGGATGCTGGGCGTGCTGCACCTCGCGGGCGCCGGCCTGCTGTACCTGGCCTCGACCGTCACCCGGCCCGAAGCCGTGTTCTGGGTCCTGCTCGGCTACGCTCTTTGCTACAACCCCACCCTCGCCTTGGTCAACGCGGTCTCCTTCAACCAGATGGCGAGCCCGGAGCGGCAGTTCCCGGCGGTGCGCGTGTTCGGGACGCTCGGATGGATCGTGGCCGGCTTCGTGGTCGGCCTGCTGCTGCCGCGCTGGCTGGGATCGAGCGTCGAGGCGACCGCGATCCCGCTGCGGATCGCGGCGGGGTCTTCGATGCTCCTGGGCCTGCTCTCGTTCGCGCTGCCGCATACGCCGCCGAAGTCCCTGGGCCACCGGGTGACCGTGAGGGACGTGCTGGGCCTCGACGCCCTGGGCCTGATGAAGGATCGCTCGTTCGCCGTCTTCGTCGCAGGCTCCCTGCTGATCTGCGTTCCGCTGGCTTTCTACTACGGCTTCACCAACCCCTTCTTGAACGAGCAGGGCGTGACGGGCGTCGCCTGGAAGATGACGATGGGCCAGATGTCCGAGGTCGTCTTCATGCTGGTCATGCCCTTCTTCTTCGCGAGGCTGGGCGTCAAGTGGATGCTCATCGTGGGCATGCTCGCCTGGGCCGTCCGCTACGTCCTGTTCGCCTTCGGAAACGCGGACGCCCTGGTCTTCATGTACTACGCGGGGATCCTCCTCCACGGCATCTGCTACGACTTCTTCTTCGTGACGGGGCAGATCTACGTGGAAAAGACCGCTCCGAAGTCGATCCAGGCCAGCGCCCAGGGCTTCATCACGCTGATCACCTACGGCGTGGGAATGCTGATCGGGAACTGGGTCGCCGGGCCCGTCGTGGATCGCCACGCGAGGACGGTCGCCGGCGCGGTCCTTCACGACTGGCCGTCCATCTGGCTGTGGCCCGCCGTCATGGCCAGCGTCGTGATCGTGCTCTTCGCCGCGCTGTTCCGCGAGCGCCGGGCCTCCGCCGAGGCGACGACCCCCTCGCCTTGACAGGGTCGCGAGCGCCGCATAACGTGCAATTTCGTATATGAAGAATCGCGCCATCGTCGTCGGACTGCTCGTCGTGGCTTCGGGGGCGGCCGCCGCGGAGCTGCCCGCGACTGCCGTGGCGGACCTGTACAAGCGCAAGTGCTCCACCTGCCACGGACCGGACGGCAACTCGCCGTTGGAGCCCCTCAACTTCACCGACGACAAGTGGAACCACGGCAGCGAGCCGGCCGCTGTCGCGAAGGTGATCGCCGAGGGCGTCACCGGCACGGCGATGCTTCCGTTCAAGGCCCAGCTCAAGCCCGAGCAGGTCGAGGCCCTGGCGGCCCACGTCCGGGCGTTCGACAAGAGCCTGAAGTCGGCGAAGAAGAAGTAGCCTCGGCTTTCGGGCCGTCGACCGGACACAGGCAGGGACGGCCCGGACCTGTCTTGACCCGACCGCGGGCGAAGCTTAGCCTCGTGATGAGAGGCAAGGCACGATGGCCACCGGAACATCCGCTGCCGAGCTCGTGGCAGCCCTCTATCGGACCGAAGGCAAGGCCGAGATCGTCGATGGGGAAGTCGTTCTGATGTCTCCCGCGGGCGGCCTTCACGGCCGCGCGTCGAACAACGTCCTCCTGGCGCTCCGCGGCTACGAGCGCGGGCGCGGCGGCGGCCGGGCGTATGGCGACAACGTGGGATTCCTGGTTGAGCTCCCGCATCGGAAGTCGTTCTCGCCTGATGCCTGCTTCTACGTCGGGCCGCCTCCGGGCCCGAAGTTCCTGACGGGTGCACCGGTCTTCGCCGTCGAGGTTCGCAGCGAGGACGATTACGGACCGGTCGCGGAAAAGGTATTGGCCGCGAAGCGCGCGGACTATTTCGCCGCCGGCACGCAGGTCGTGTGGGACGTGGATGTCCTGCGGGACGGTTGGATTGCCGTCTTCCGCTCCGTCGCTCCCGACAGCCCGACCGTGTACCGCCGCGGGCAGACCGCGGAGGCCGAGCCGGCCCTTCGCGGTTGGACCTTTCCGGTCGAGCAGCTCTTCGAGTAGGCACCGATTGGCGCGTGGCCGCGCCTCCGGGCGCTCGTCCGCCGTCTTCCCGCCTACACCGCTCCACGCCGGAGCTGGTCCACGAGGTAGTCGCAGGCCCTGGACGCGAGCGCCATGATCGTCAGGGTCGGGTTCTGGCAGGCCGAGCTGGGGTAGACCGAGCCGTCCATGACGAAGAGGTTCGGCACGTCGTGGGCCTGCTGCCAGCGGTTGACGACGCACGTCCTGGGGTCGTCGCCCATGCGGGCAGTGCCCACTTCGTGGATGGCGAGGCCGGGCAGCGACATCTCCTCGGTCCTCTCGATGTCCTCGGCGCCCGCCGCCCGCAGCATCTCCTCGGCGCAGTCGGCCATGTCCTTGACCATCCTGCGTTCGTTGTCTCCGAAGGCGACGTGGAAGCGCAGGACCGGGATGCCCCAGGCGTCGACCCGCTCCGGGTCCAGCTCGCAGTAGTTCTCGAAGCGCGGGAGGCACTCGCCGAAGCCGCCGAGGCTGATGGTCCAGGGCCGCTCGCGGACGCTGTTCTTGAACGACGCGCCGAAGCCGGGGAGCCGGAAGGCGTGGCCCCACTTCTCCTGTCGAGCGGAGCCCTGGTAGCCGTAGCCCCGCAGGAAGTCGGGGTGGCGGTCCTCCAGGTTGCGGAAGCGAGGGATGTAGATGCCGTTCGGCCGGTTCGCGCGCGAGTCCGGTGCGCCCTTCAGTACGGGCAGCGTGCCCTTGGCGCCGCCGCCCATCACGTGGTCCATCAGGTAGCGGCCGAGCGCTCCGCTCGAGTTGGCGAGCCCGTTCGGATGCCGGTCCGAGCGCGAGTTCAGCATGATCCGCGTGGACTCCAGCGCGGACGCGCAGAGCACGACGATCTTGCCGAACGCCTCGCGCGGCGCGCGGGTGAGCCGATCGACGTACGCGACGCTGCGGCAGCGCCCCGCGTCGTCCACCTCGACGTGGGTGACCACGGCGTTCGGGATCAGCGTGAGGCGTCCCGTCCGCTCGGCGGCCGGCAGGGTGCTGGCCGGGCTCGAGTAGTACGAGCCCGTGGCGCAGCCCCGCGAGCAGGGACCGCAGTAGTGACACGCCGGGCGGCCGTGGAGGGCTCGCGTCAGGATCGCGGTTCGGCCGATGGTCAGCGTGCGGCCGAAGCCGTCCTTGATCGCTCGCTGCAGGAGGCGCTCGCCGCAGGTCAGCTCCATGGGAGGAAGGAAGCGGCCGTCGGGGAGCTGCGGCAGACCTTCCGCCTGGCCCGACACGCCGATGAAGGACTCGACGCGGTCGTAGTAGGGAGCCAGCTCCGCGTACCCGATCGGCCAGTCCATGCCGAAGCCATCCCTCGAGGCGGCCTTCAAGTCGTAGTCGCTGAGCCTGTAGCTCTGCCGCGCCCAGGTGACGGACTTGCCGCCGACGTGGCGACCTCGGATCCAGGCGAAGGGCATGCCCTCCGCCGTCGTGTAGGGGTTCTCGGTGTCCTTGACGAAGAGGTGGTGCGCGTACTCGTCGCACTGGTAGCAGAGCTTCTGGATCTCCTGCTCGCGCCTCGCCGCTTTCGGCGGCTGCTTCTGGCCGCGGAGCGGCATGTCGTGGGCGAGCTTGTGCTCGGTGAAGTCCACGGCCGGGTCGAGCTTGCGCCCGGCCTCGAGGACGGCCACGCGCAGGCCCGCCTCGGCGAGCTGCATCGCCACCCAGCCGCCGCTCGCGCCCGAGCCGACGATCACCGCGTCGAAGGCCTCGGTGCTCACGGCGCCTTCCGAGGGGGCGCCGCCGGCGCGCCACCGTGCTCCGGATGCCCGCAGCCCCGGAACTCCGCGTGGAAGAGCTGGCCATCCAGATGCAGCTCCTGCCGCAGGGCGACCTCGGTCGTGTAGTAGCCCTGGATCGTCATGGCCTTGATCGCCGCGAAGAACTCGACGCCGATCTGGTCCTCGAGGGCCGTGTTCTTGCCGCTGCTCAGGATCGTGAGCAGCGCGGTCTTCTGGTCGGGGCTCGCCTTCAGGAACTCATCGCCGAACAGCTCGCGGGAGCGGGCGTCCATCCACTCGAGGCCCCGCAGGAAGCTCTTGCGGTCAGCCTCGTCGGCGTCGTCGAGGACGGCGTCGACGAAGCGGTTCACGAGGACTGCTTTCGCCCCCGGCGTGTCCGTTTCGGGGATGATGAGCTCGCTCAGCGCCGCCACCATCTCGTCCTGGTGCGCGTCGAGCACCTTCGGCGCCCAGTCGGCGGCCGGAGCGGGCGGCGCCCCGTGCGCGGCGTGCTCCTGGGCCAGCGCCGCGAGGCTCTCGAACCAGAGCGGAGCGGAGGCGGCTCCGAGGCCGGCGCGGCCCAGCCGCCGGAGCGCCTCGCGGCGGTCGAGCGGGCTCACCAGCGCCCGCTCACGCGTCCTCGAGCCCCAGCCGCTTCAGGACCTCCGGCGGGCAGCCCTTCCACTCCGCGACGAAGGTGTTGCCCTGGTAGCCCAGGTCCTCGATGCCCATCTTGCTGCTCCAGAAGCCCGACGCGGTGAGGTCGCGGAACGACGTGAAGAACGCGGCGCCGGGCTTCATCTCGGGCCGCGCCTTCTCGGGCCAGGCGATATCATCGAGGACCGCCCGGCGCTGGGCGTCGTCGCATTGGATGAAGCTCCTGTCGAAGCGGCGCGAGCACTCGTGGTCGAGCCAGGCGAGCCCGCCGCGCATCGAGGTCTGCCGCTTCTCGCGCTCCCTCTGCGTCTCGAGGGGGTCGACCATGATGAAGTCCATGAACTCGGGCACGCCGGCGTCCGTGGCGCTCCCCGAGCGCTCGTCCTTCGGGATCACGAGGTCCGCGAGCACGCGCACCGTCTCGAACTCGTGGGCCGTGAAGAACTGCGGCGTGAAGGGCTTCCCCCGAGCGGCCTTCGCCGCCTTGCCCGCCTGGGCGACGGCGGCAGGGGCGGGCACCAGGCCTGCCAGCGGCACCGAGCCGATGACCTTCAGCAGCCCCCGGCGTCCGATCTCGCTCATAGATTCCCCTTCTTTCGCTCTTCGGCGATGTGCTCGGCCGTCCGCCAGGCCAGGGCCAGGATCGTCCAGGTCGGGTTCTTGTCGGCGTTGCTCACGAACGGCCCGCCGTCGGCCACGAACAGGTTCGGCACGTCGTGGGCCTGGCACCAGGCGTTCAGCACGGAGGTCTTGGGGCTCTCGCCCATGCGGGTGGTGCCGACCTCGTGGATCATCTCGCCGCCGACGGTGATGCCGTAGCCCTGCTCCCGCCCGGGCATCGGGTCCAGGGGCGTCCCGCCCATCTTCTCGATCAGGTCCCGGCAGGTCTCCTGGACGTGGCGGATCTGCCTCAGCTCGTGGTCCGACCACTTGAAGTGGAAGCGGAGGACGGGGATGCCGAACTTGTCGACGACCCCGGGATCCACCTCGCAGTAGCTGTCCTTGTTGGGGACCATCTCGCCCAGGCCCTGGAAGGCGATCTCCGCGCCGTAGTACTTGCGGTAGTCGTCCTTCAGGCTCTTGCCGTAGCCGCCGCCGCCCCAGCGGTGGATCCCCCGCATGACGCCGTAGCCCGGCATCTGGCGGCCGCCGTAGAACTGGATGTGGTAGCCGCGGGGGAAGTCGAGCTTGCGGTTGTCGAGCCACCACGGCATGTACATGTGGATTCCGTTCGCGCCGTCGTCGTTGTGGGGGAGGCCGTTCATGAGCTGCGGGAAGTAGCCCCTGATGTAGGTCCCCGTCGAGTCCGTGAGGTAGCGCCCCACGGCGCCGCTCGAGTTGGCGAGGCCGTCGGGATGGCGGACCGAGCGCGAGTTCAGCAGGAGGCGCGCCGACTCGCAGGCCGAAGCGGCCAGGACGACGATCCTCGCCCGCACCCGCTGCTCGCGGCCGTCGGCCGTGCTCACGTACGAGACGCCGGTGGCGCGGCCCTCGTTGTCGGTCGTGACCTCGCGGGCCATGGCGCCGGTCATGATCTTCAGGCGGCCGGTCTCTTGCGCGGGCCGGAGCAGCACCGGCGGCGACGAGAAGTTCGAGTAGGTCGTGCAGCCGCGCCCGCACTGGCCGCAGTAGTGGCACGCCGGCCGGCCGTTCAGGGGCTTCGTCAGGATCGCCATGCGGGCGGGGATGCACGTGATGCCGAGACGGTCGCAGCCGCGCTTGACCAGGAGGTCGAGGCAGCGCGGCTTCGGCGCCGGCTGGAACCTGCCGTCCGGCTCGTTCGGCAGTCCCTCCTCGGTTCCGAAGATGCCGATCAGCTCGTCGACCTTGTCGTAGTAGGGCGCGAGGTCCCCGTAGGCGATCGGCCAGTCGTCGCCGAGGCCGTCGCGGCTGCGCGCCTTGAAGTCGTAGGGACCGAAGCGCAGGGACACGCGCCCGTAGTGGTTGGTGCGTCCGCCGAGCATGCGGCTGCGCCACCAGAGGAAGCGCTGGCCCTCGGCGGCGAGGTAGGGCTCGCCCTCGACCTCCCAGCCGCCGATCGTCCCCATGAAGTCGTTGAACGGCCGGTAGGGCGTCCCGGCCCCACGCCGCGGCGAATCGTAGGGCCACTTGAACATGGCCGAGTCCTTGGCGGAGTCCCAGTCGGGGCCGCCCTCGAGGACCACGACCTCCGCTCCGGCTTCGGCGAGCACCTTGGCGGCCATGCCCCCGCCGGCGCCGGAGCCGACGACGCACACGTCGTAGACCTTCGTCCCGCTCAAGATCTGCATGGGCTCCTCAAAGGTTCCCCTTGCGCCGTTCCTCCACGATCCTCTCGCTCGTGCGCCAGGCCAGCGCCAGGATCGTCCACGTCGGGTTCTTGTTGGCGTTGCTCACGAACGGCCCGCCGTCGGCCACGAACAGGTTCGGGACGTCGTGGGCCTGGCACCACGCGTTCAGCACGGACGTCCTGGGGCTGACTCCCATGCGCGTGGTCCCCACCTCGTGGATGATCTCGCCGCCTTTCGAGATGCCGAAGCCCGCATCGGTCTCCGGCATCGCGTCGAGGGGCGTGCCGCCCATGGCCTCGATCAGCTCGCGGAACGTCCGCTGCATGTGCCGGACCTGCCGGATCTCGTGCTCGGACCACTTGAAGTGGAAGCGCAGCACCGGGATGCCCCACTTGTCCACGACGTCGGGGTCGATCTCGCAGTAGGTGTCCTCGTTCGGGACCATCTCGCCTCGCCCGGAGAAGCCGATCGTCGAGCCGTAGAAGCGCCGGTAGTCGTCCTTCAGGCCCTTGCCGTAGCCGCCGCCGTTCCACTTGTGCACGCCGGACATCGCCCACGCGTCGGGCAGGCCGCGGCCGCCCCAGAACTCGACGTGGTACCCGCGCGGGAAGTCGAGCGTTGCTTCGTCGAGCCACCAGGGCATGTACAGGTGCAGCCCTCCCGTGCCGTCCTCGTTGTGGGCCTTTCCGTCCATGAGGCGCGGGAAGTAGCCGGTCACGGCCGCCCCGGTCGTGTCGGTGAGGAAGCGGCCGACGGTCCCGCTCGAGTTGGCGAGGCCGTTCGGGTGACGCACCGAGCGGGAGTTGAGCAGCAGGCGAGCCGACTCGCAGGCGCTGGCCGCCAGCACCACGATCCGCGCCCGGACGCGCTGCTCACGGCCGTCGGAGGTGCGCACGTAGGACACGCCGGTGGCGCGGCCCTCGGCGTCGGTCGTGACCTCGCGGGCCATGGCCCCCGTCCGCAGCTCGAGGCGGCCCGTCTTCAGCGCGGGCGGGAGCAGGACCGAAGGGGAGGAGAAGTTCGAGTGCGTCGCGCAGCCGCGGCCGCACTGCCCGCAGTAGTGGCAGGCGGGGCGCCCGTTGAGCGGCCGCGTCAGGATCGAGAGCCGGGCCGGGATGCACGTGATGCCGAGGCGGTCCGCGGCCTGCTTCACCAGCATCTCGTAGCAGCGCGGCTTCGGCGCCGGCTGGAAGATCCCGTCGGGCTCGTTGGGCAGGCCCTCGCGGGTGCCGAAGATCCCGACGAGCTCGTCCACCTTGTCGTAATACGGCGCCAGGTCCTCGTAGGCGATGGGCCAGTCGTCGCCGAGGCCGTCGCGGCTGCGCGCCTTGAAGTCGTAGGGACCGAAGCGGAGCGAGATCCGCCCCCAGTGGTTCGTGCGCCCGCCGAGCATCCGGCTGCGCCACCACATGAAGTCGCTGCCCGGGGCGACGGTGTACGGCTCTCCCTCGATGTCCCAGCCGCCGATGCTGCCGTCGAAGTCGCCGAAGGGACGCGCCCGCGAGCCCGCGCCGCGGCGCGGCGAGTCGTAGGGCCACTTGAACATCGCTGAGTCCGTTGCGGCGTCCCATCGCGGGCCGGCCTCGAGGAGGACGACGTCGGCGCCGGCCTCGGTCAGGACCTTGGCGGCCATGCCCCCGCCGGCGCCCGAGCCGACGATGCAGACGTCGTAGACCTTCGTCCCGCCGAGGACTTGCACGCGGGGCTCGCTCCTGGACCGTGACGTGGTGGGTGGTTCGCGGATACGCTAACGTCTTGCCCGGTCCAAATCAACCTCGAAGACGACCGGAGGTGCAGATGTCGACGATGGCTCGACGCGAGGCGCTCTCTCGGGCGAGCGGCGGCCTGCTCGCCGCGGCGCTCCCCGGCTCCCAGGCGCCCGGGCGCGTCGTCGCCAAGGGCCGCCTCAGGCAGTCGGTCTCGCGCTGGTGCTACGAATCCATCCCGGCCCGGGAGTTCTACCGGGCGGTCGCCGAGATGGGTCTCACCGCGGTGGATCTCCTGGAGGAGCCGGAGTGGGCCGTCGTCCGCGAATACGGGCTCGCCTGCTCGATGGGCTACGGCGGAGGCGGCACGATCGAGGACGGCCTGAACGTCCGCGCCAACCACGATGCGATCGTGAAGGGCCTGACCGCCAGCATCCCGAGGGCGGCGAAGCTCGGCGTGCCGAACCTCATCACCTTCTTCGGCAACCGCCGCGGCATGCCCGACGCCGAGGCGGGCGCGAACTGCGTCGACGCCCTGGCGCGCATCAAGCCCGTCGCCGAGGACCACGGGGTCACGGTCTGCGTCGAGCTGCTGAACAGCAAGGTGGACCATCCCGACTACCAGGGGGACCGCAGCGCGTTCGGCGTCGCGGTCGTGAAGGCGGTCGGCTCGCCCCGGGTGAAGCTCCTCTACGACGCCTACCACATGCAGATCATGGAGGGCGACGTCATCCGCACCATCCGCCGCGAGCACGAGTGGATCGCCCACTACCACACGGGCGGGGTCCCCGGACGCCACGAGCTGGACGAGACCCAGGAGCTGAACTGGCGGGCCGTGTGCGCCGCGATCGCGGACACGGGCTTCCAGGGCTACGTCGCCCACGAGTTCGTGCCCACCCGCGACCCGCTAAGGTCGCTCCGCGAGGCCGTCGCGCTGTGCGACGTCTGAGGGCTTCTCAGGCCACGAGCTCGGCGAGGAGCGCGGCGCAGTCCGCCTCGACCTTCAGGTCCAGCTCGCCGTCCGCGCGCGTGCGGCCGAGATTGACGGCGGCGACCGGGATCCCGCGCTCGACGGCGGCCCTCACGAAGCGATAGCCCGAGTAGACCATCAGCGAAGAGCCGACGACCAGGAGCCCGTCGGCCTCCGCGACGGCGTCGAGCGCCTCGCACACGCGATCCCTGGGGACGTTCTCGCCGAAGAAGACGACGGCCGGCTTGAGGACGCCGCCGCAGTGCGGGCAGTCGGGGACCCGGAGCTCGTCGAGAGGTCGGGACACGGGGGCGTCGCCGTCCGGCCGGACCTGGCTGTCGACGCCGGCGCCGTCCTCGCCCGAGAGGCCGGGGTTCCAGGCGACCAGCAACCGCTGCACGTCCTCGCGGGACGCACGGGCGCCGCACTCGAGGCACTCGACCCGGTCGAGGCGGCCGTGCAGGTCGACCACACGCCGGCTGCCTGCCTTCTGGTGCAGCCCGTCGACGTTCTGCGTGACGAGTCGCGCGAGGCGGCCCTGGCGTTCGAGCCGCGCGAGCGCGTCGTGCGCGGCGTTCGGTCGGGCGTCCCGAACACGCGGCCAACCGCGCAGGCTGCCTAGGTACCCTGCTCGCGGTCGCGTTCCTCCTTCAGCGCCTCCAGCTCGGCGATCACCTCGAGATCCTTGGGTCGGCCGGCCGCACGCTTCACGTGTATGAGCCTCTCCAGCCCGAGGAGTCGGCACGGCACGTCGAAGAGGACCGCATCGACGGAATCCGAGAGGAGCTGGGAATAGCCGCCGCCGCCGGTGATCTCCCCCAGCAGGTCGAGGTCGCCGAGGGTCGTCGTCAGCGTGAAGTTGAGGCCGCGGTGGAGCGTCTCGACATCGAAGCGGAACGGCAGCCCTGGCGGCGCACCGCGCAGGTAGGGCGTGAGCGGCGCAAGCGCGGCGACGACCCGATCGAGGTTGGCTGGCGTTCGCGAGTAGACGACGTCCAGGTCGTACGTGGCTCGCGCCAGGCCGTGCGCAGCCCCGGCGACTCCGCCGACGACGATGAACTCGACACCCGTCGCCGCCAGGGCCTGGATCAGGCCGGCGAAGTCAGCGGCGACCGGGTTCGGTCGCAGCACGCACCCCTTGCAGGGACCGCATGAAGGCCGTCAACTTGCGCAGGCGCTCGTCAGGGGTCAATCTCAGGTTCTCGCGAAGGAGCGTCCGGTCGACGTCCTTCTTGTAGGCCTCGATCACCGGATCGATGGCGGCCCGCTCTCCGACCGTGCCGGGGGTCGTGCTGTCCCTCATGCTTCCAATCTAGCACCCGTGCTCCCATGGTGGCCACCGCGGCGCCCAAGGGAGCAGGCGTGCCTGACGCTCTAGGGCTCGCCCAGCTCCCGGATCCAGATGTTCCGGTAGCGCACCGGGTGGTCGTGGTCCTGCAGGCCGAGCGGGAGCTTCGCCGGGTGCGCCTTGTACGCGGGCCGGGCCTTGTGGGCCGTCGGGCCGGTCAGGTCGCGGGCGTCGTGCACCAGCACGCCGTTGTGCAGGACGGTGACGCGCGCCGGCCGGACGAGCCGGCCGTCCGCCGCGAAGCGAGGACCGCGGAACACGATGTCGTACGTCTGCCACTGCCCCGGCGGCCGGGAGGCGTTCACGAGGGGCGGGTACTGGCCGTAGAGCGCTGCGGCCTGGCCGTCGGCATACGTCGCGTTCTCGTACGAGTCGAGCACCTGGACTTCGTACCGGCCCATGAGGAACACGCCGCTGTTGCCGCGGTTCTGCCCCTCGCCGACGGGCGGCGCCGGAGTCGCCCACTCGACGTGGAGCTGGCAGTCGCCGAAGTCCGAGGCGGTCTGGATGCCGCCGCTCCCCGCGACGACCTCCATGTACCCGTTCTCGACCTTCCAGGACGCCTGGCCGCCGTTCTTCTGCGACCGCCACTGCGACAGGTCCTTGCCCTCGAAGAGGACGATCGCGTCGGCCGGGGCGCGGCCCACCGCGTCCGCGGGTCCGGGATCCACCATGCGCGGCTTCGGGCGCTTCTCGTCGTGGATGGCCCAGTCGCCGGGCTCCTGGGCCGAGCCGTCGCATGCGATCGCGACGAGCAGCAGGCCTGCCGCCGCGATTCCGAACGGGCTTATAGTGCACTCCATGGCATTGCGCGTGATTCTAGCGGCATTCGTCCTCGCGGGCGCGGCGGGAAAGGAGGAATGGAAGCCGCTCTGGAACGGCAAGGACCTGACGGGCTGGACCCACGTCGGCTGCGGCCGCTTCGTCGTCGAGGACGGCGTTCTCAAGACGAGCGGCGGGATGGGCCTCCTCGCCTGGGACGGCGGCAAGGTCGGCAACGCCGTCCTCCGGGTCGTCTACAAGACCGAGAAGAAGGAGAGCAACGCCGGCGTCTTCATCAGGATCCCCGACACGCCGCACGAGCCCTGGACGCCCGTGTACACCGGCTACGAGGTCCAGATCGACGACAACGCCGACGACCACCACGCGACCGGCGTGCTGTATTCGCTCACCAGGGCCAGGGCGCGGCCCGGCCGCCCCGGCGAGTGGAACACGCTCGAGATCACACTGGACGGTCCGCGCACCAGGGTGACGGTGAACGGCCAGGAGGTGACCGACTTCAAGGAGGGTGATCCCGTTCCACCCAAGGCGAAGTGGTACGAGCCGGAACGCGGGCCGCGGCCGAACGAGGGCTACATCGGCCTGCAGAACCACGACGACAAGGACGTCGTGTTCTTCAAGGAGATCAGCGTCAAACCCCTCGCCAGGTAGCGGCTATCGGAGCACGCCGATCCGATCGCGGTACTCCATCACTCGGCCCTCCGCATCGCGCAGGGGCTGCGGAGGATCGGCCGCCGCCGTGGCCAGGCTCACGACCAGGAGCACGATCCCTCCGGCGAGGAACGCCCAGAGGTCCCACGGCTGCTCGGGAACGAGCCGCGGACCCACGGCATAGGTCACGGCGCCCGTCACGATGCTGGCGACTGCTCCCGACCGGTTGGCGCGCGGCCAATACAGCCCTGCATGGAAGGACGCGAACAGCAGCGCCAGCATCACGGAGAACGAGCCGACCATGAGCTGGTAGACGGTCTGGAACCTGAGGGCGACGAGCAGCGCCACGCCGCCGACCACGGGGACCGCGACGCGATTCGCGAGGAGCACGGCGCGGTCCGACGCGTCGGGCCTCGCCGTTCGCAACAGGTTCTTGCCGGCGAGGGAAGCGCCGGCCAGGACCGCGCTGGAGGCCGCGCTCGTGATGCCGCTGACGAGCGCCGCCACGAGCAGCGCCAGGAGCCAGGGGGAGAGCGATTGCTTCAGGAGCTCGAGGACCACGATCTCGGGCTCGGCCAGGCCCGGGAGCATGATCGCGCCCGCCATGCCGATGAGGACCGGGATCATCGAGAAGACGAGATACAGACCGGCCGCCTGGTACGCCGAGTTCTGCGCCACCTTCTCGCTCTCCGCCGAGAAGGAGCGTTGCAGCAGATCCTGTCCCGG
>DASSJI010000181.1:0-5328 GCA_035691285.1 Vicinamibacteria bacterium
CGTCCAGCAGGATGAAGATCATGCAGACGAGGTAGAACTTGATCGGGAAGCGCTCGCGGGCGGTGCCGATGGGCGGGACGCCGCACTCGTAGGTCGAGGTCTTCTCCGGGCTGGGACGCGGCCTTCCCAGGAGGTAGGACAGCACGAGGATGAGCGCGGCGAGAGAGACCGCGAAGCCGAAGAGCAGCAGGACGGGCGTGTAGGAGGGCAGCATCTCTTCTGTGGTCAGTGACTTCCGGGCTCCGGTCTGTCCCGCGAAGAAGCCCGCTGACTATACGTCGCGGCGGGGGCGCTTTTCAAGAGGATCAGGCCGACGTCCGGGCCGGAGCCGATACAATCCGCCAGGTGTCACGGAGGCGACATGCGTGTATGGCTCGCGACAGCGGCGCTGTGTCTTTGCGGAACCTCGGGCGCGCTCGGCACGGAAGCACGGGGGAAGCTCAAGGTCCACGTCTCGGTGGACATGGAGGGCATCGCCGGCGTCGTCAGCGGTGACCAGCTGGGACCGAGCGAGTTCGAGTACCAGCGCTTCCGCGAGTTCATGACCAGGGAGGCCCTGGCCGCGGTGCAGGCCGCGCTCGAGGCGGGCGCCACCGAGATCGTTGTGGCCGACTCCCACGGCAACGGCCAGAACCTCCTCATCGAGCAGCTCCCGAAGGACGTGCGCGTGGTGCGGTCCTGGCCGCGTCCCCTCGGGATGATGGGCGGCGTCGACGGAAGCTTCGACGCCGCGATCTTCATCGGCTACCACGCCTCCACCGACAACCCGAAGGGCGTCCGCGCCCACACCTTCCGGAGCGCGCTCTTCACCCACGTCGGCGTGAACGGAAAGGCCATCAGCGAAGGCTGGATGAGCGCGGCGCTCGCTGGCCACTTCGGCGTGCCGGTGGTGATGGCGTCGGGAGACGACGTGGCCATGGCGGAGCTGCGCCAGCAACTCGGCGACCTCGAGACCGCCGAGGTCAAGCGCAGCCTCGGCTTCCATGCGGCGGAGACGCTGACCCCGGCAGCCGCCGTCGAGCTGATCGGTCGCAAGGTCAAGGCCGCCCTCGCGCGGCGCGGGGACTTCAAGCCGATGCGGCTTTCGGGCGCGCCGGCCCTCGAGATCGGCTTCAAGCAATACCTCGCCGCGGAAGTCGCGGCGTACCTGCCCGGCGCCGAGCGCATGGATGCCCACTCTGTCCGCTTCCGCACGCGGGACATCCTGGAGACCTCGAACCTGCTGACGTTCCTGGACAACTGGGACCAGGAGCTGAAGCCGTGACGTGGTCAGCGTAGCCGGAGGCGGAGTCCGGCCGTGAACCCCCAGTCGCCCGTTTCCGGCACGAGGCCGTGTCGGACCGCGGCGTCGCCCTGAACGCGGCCGCCTCCCACAGCGAGACCGAGGCGCGCCTCGCCCCGGTCGCCAACGCCGACCAGCGCGTTGCCCAGGAACCCGTTGACCTCGGCGAGGAGGGTGAGCGCCTTGAAGGCGCGGAGGCCGAGCGCCGCCCCGCCGGAGAAGAAGTCGGCCTGCTCGTGGGGCTCGAGGGGCGCGTCCTCGAGGGCGAGCCCGGCGTTGGCATGCAGCGTCGCCCGGCCGAGCCGCTTCGAGAGCAGGACCTCCGCCCGGAAGCGCAGGGTGTTGGGCGCGAGGCCGTCGCCGAAGCCGGTCTGGGGCAGCGTCACCGCGAAGCGCGCGGCCAGGGCCGGGTGCCCGGCGGTGTCGTCCGCGAAGCGGACCTTGGAGCGCAGCGTCACGTCCCCGGCCTCTGAGCGCGTGCCGAAGCCTGGATCCTTCACGACGCCCACGGCGGCCACCCACTCCACGTCCAGCTCGACGTTCGCCGCGGGCGCGTACACCAGGTTCAGGACCGGCCCGTCCCAGCGGATGCGCTCCGCTCCCGTCAGGTAGTTCGGCTGGTTCGAGATCCAGTCGAACCCGGACTCGACGACGATGCTCCCGGCGGGCGCGGTGGTCGCTTCCTCGGTGAGGAGGGGCCGCGTCTGCGCGAGCGCCGCGCGACAGCAGACCGCGGCGAGGAGCGAAAGGGCGGCGCGGCCTTTCCGGTGCATGAAGCGGCGGATCTTATAATCGAATCGTCTTGGCGCAAGCTTCGGGTCACATCTACTCGGCGGAGCGTCTCAAGGTCGTCGTCGCGCTGCTGACCCTCCTCACGCTCCCGCTGGTCCTCGGCGGGTCGTTCCTCGTGTACCAGTACGTCAAGTACACCGTGATGATCGAGAAGCGCCTCAAGGGCGAGCGCGGCCAGATCCCGTCCCGCGTGTTCTCGCGCCCGTTCGTCCTGCGGGAGGGGATGGCCCTCAACGCGGCCGGGCTCACGAAGGTCCTGAACGGACTGAAGTACGAGCAGAAGCCCGACCGGCCCCAGGCTCCCGGCGAGTTCGCCCTGGGCGAGGGAGCCGTGCTGCTCCACGTGCGGCCCGCCGAGGGCAACGCCACCGAGGTGCTCGCGGCGGTCTTCGAGAAGGACCGCCTCAAGGAGCTGCGCGGCCTGAAGTCGAAGAAGCGCTACGCCACGCAGGCCCTCGAGCCGGAGCTCATCACGTACCTTTTCGACGCGAGCCGGGAGAAGCGCCGCCTCGTCACGTACGAAGAGCTGCCGGAGATGGTCGTGCAGGCCGTGCTGGCCATCGAGGATCGCCGCTTCTTCAGCCATCCCGGCCTCGACCCGATGCGCATCGTCGCCGCCGCCGTCCGCAACATCCGGGCGGAGAGCTACGTTCAGGGCGCGAGCACCATCACGCAGCAGCTCGTCAAGAACTTCTTCCTGACGCCGGAGCGCACCATCCGGCGCAAGGCCCAGGAGGCGCTCCTGGCCTTCGTCCTGGAGCGCCGCGCCAACAAGAAGGAGATCCTCGAGCTCTACCTCAACGAGATCTACCTCGGCCAGGTGGGCTCCTTCAGCATCAACGGGGTCGGCGAGGCCGCGCGCATGTACTTCCGCAAGGACGTGGGCAACCTGACGCTGCCCGAGGCGGCGCTCCTGGCCGGCATGATCCAGTCGCCGAACCCGTACAACCCGTACCGCCACGCACGTCGGGCCACCGAGCGCCGCAACGTCGTGATCCGGTCGATGCAGGAGGCCGGGTTCATCGACGACGCCGCGGCGGAGGCCGCGATCGCGACGCCCCTCAAGGTCGAGCCGCCCACCGTGGACAGCGCCGAGGCGCCCTACTTCGTGGACCTGGTGAAGACCCAGCTCGCCGAGCGCTACGCCGCGACCGACCTGACGACCGGCAATCTGTCCGTGCACACGACGCTCGACCTGCACCTCCAGGCGCTCGGCCAGGCCGCCCTGGCCGACGGTCTCGCGGCCGCCGACAAGCTGATCAAGGCGAAGAAGAAGACCCCCGGCGCACTCGTACAGGGATCCTTGATCGCCCTGGAGCCCGGCACCGGCGCCATCCTCGCCCTCGTCGGCGGACGCTCGTACGGCTCCAGCCAGTACAACCGCGTGATGAAGGCGCGCCGCCAGCCGGGGAGCACCTTCAAGCCGTTCGTCTACCTCGCCGCCTTCGAGGCGACCTTCGACGACCCGGCCCTCCCGCCCATCACGCCCGCGACGGTCGTGGAGGACGCGCCCTCGGTCTTCTTCTTCGAGGACAAGGAGTACATCCCGCAGAACTACGAGGACGAGTACGTCGGCAACGTCACGCTGCGGCGCGCGCTGGCCAAGAGCCTCAACGTGGCGACGGTGAAGGTGGCCGAGATGGTGGGCTACGACCGCGTCGCCGGCCTGTGGACGAACCGGCTCCACATGCCGGGCGACGTCCGGCCGTATCCGGCCGTGGCGCTCGGCTCCTTCGAGGCCACTCCCCTCGAGATGGCCACGGCGTACAACGTGCTGGCGAACGGCGGGCTGAAGGTCGAGCCGGTGTCGGTGCTCCAGGTGACCGAAGCCGGCGGGAAGGTCCTGGAGCAGCACCAGGCGCCCGCGCCGCAGCGCGTGGTGCACGAGGAGTCGGCCTTCCTCGTCGTGAACATGCTGCGCAGCGTCATCAACGAAGGGACCGCAGCGGGGGCGCGCGGCTCCGGTTTCGCCGCGGACGCGGCCGGCAAGACCGGCACCACGAACGACCTGCGCGACGCCTGGTTCGCCGGCTTCACTCCCGACCTGCTGTGCGTCGTCTGGGTCGGCTACGACGACAACACGCCGGTGGGGCTCTCGGGGGCGAAGGCCGCGCTGCCGATCTGGGTGCAGTTCATGAAGGGCGCCACCGCCGGCGTCAAGGCGCGATCCTTCACGCCGCCCGCCGAGAACGTCGTCTTCATCGATATCGATCGCGAGACGGGCCTCCTGGCGACCGCGCGCTGTCCCAGGGTCGTCTCGGAGGCCTTCATCGCCGGCACCGAGCCGATCGAGCGCTGTCCGCTACACTACTAACGGAGCCAGCCGGGCGGGACGCTCTCGCGGCGCTCGCGCTCCTTCCGGGCCGCGTCTCCCATCGACTGGGCCGACGCGACGCCGGCTGCGAGCCACGCCGCGACCACGATCCTCGCGAGGCGCATCGCGATCCGAGCCCCGAGTGTATAGAATCCGCCGATCCCGGCCAAGGAGAGAAGAGCGGCGTGATCGGCCAGACCGTCTCGCACTACCGTGTCGTCGAGAAGCTGGGCGGCGGGGGGATGGGCGTCGTGTACCGGGCCGAGGACGTTCGGCTCGGCCGCGGCGTCGCGCTCAAGTTCCTGCCACTCGAGCTGGCGAGCGACCCGAGCGCCGTCGAGCGCTTCCACCGCGAGGCGCGGGCGGCGTCGGCTCTGGACCACCCCAACATCTGCGTGATCCACGACATCGGCGAGCACGAAGGCCGGCACTTCATCGTGATGGAGCTGCTCCAGGGCCGAACCCTCAAGCACCTCGTCGAAGGGGCGCCCCTGGAGACCGACACGGTGCTCGACCTGGCGACGCAGATCGTGGACGCCCTGGACGCGGCCCACGCCAAGGGCATCGTCCACCGCGACGTCAAGCCGGCCAACATCTTCGTCACGCAGCGCGGGCAGGCGAAGATCCTCGACTTCGGGCTCGCAAAGCTGGCGCCCGGCCCCAAGACGCCGTCCAGCGTGTCACTGGATTCCGCGCTCGCCACGCGCGCCGCTCCGGAGGCCGAGGAGCACCTCACCAGCCCGGGCGCGACGGTGGGCACGGTGGCCTACATGTCGCCCGAGCAGGCGCGCGGCAAGGAGCTCGACGCGCGCAGCGACCTGTTCTCCTTCGGACTCGTCCTCTACGAGATGGCCACGGGCCACCGCGCCTTCGACGGCGCGACCACGGCCATCATCTTCGATGCGATCCTGAACCGCGCGCCCACGCCTCCGGTGCGCCT
>DASSJI010000182.1:0-8046 GCA_035691285.1 Vicinamibacteria bacterium
GGTCCTCGCCGCCCTGAACATCGCCGACGAGCTGATGCAGGCGAAGGCCCACGGCGGCCGCGAAGAAGCTCTGGGTCGGCGCGCGGCGGCCCTCGCGAAGGAGCTGGAGTCGGCGCTCGCCGAGTAGGGCGCCGAACGGCCGAAAGGCCTTGCCGCCGCCGGCTGCGCCCGTCTATCATGGCTGGCGTGTCCCCTGCGTTGTTCGTGATGGACGCGGAAACCGTGAACCAACGTCCTTAGCGACGGGGGTCCGGAGTCGACCCGCGGTGTGCATGCCTCCGAGTCGAGGAAGCCTGAAGCGGGCCGCAGGGCTCCCACCTGGTGACCAGGTTCAGGTCACCCCTTCCACACGGCAATAGCGGGGGACCTTCCTCTCGACGCGTCGCGCGATCGCGGCCCTCGACTCAGCCGGCCGCGCTGCGAGCGCGGGCGTTTCTGCTACCCTCTCAGCCTGTGTTCGAACCCGAGACGCCCCTCCGTGAGGTCGGCGAGCGGGCGCTCCTGCGGCATCTCCGCTCGCGAATTCCGGCGGGCTCCGGGGTCGTGGTCGGAGTCGGCGACGACGCGGCGGCTGTCGAGACCGGGAGCATCACGCTGGTCACGACCGACTGCCTCGTGGAAGGAGTCCACTTCCTGCGAGAGTGGGCGCCGGCGCGGCTCGTGGGGCGCAAGGCCCTGACGGTCAACCTCTCGGACATCGCGGCCATGGCGGGGGTGCCGCGCTACGCCACGGTGAGCCTGTGCCTGCCGTCCGACCTCCCGATCGGGTTCGTGGACGGCCTTTACGACGGGCTGCTCGAGCGCGCGGCCGAGACAGGCGTCGCGGTGGTCGGTGGCAACGTGGCGGGCAGCGGGGGCGGGACCGTCGTCGACGTCGCGCTCTTCGGACAGGGCGACAAGCTGCTGAGGCGCTCCGGGGCCCGGCCCGGAGATCTCGCGGTCGTCACCGGCGCGTTGGGAGCCGCTGCGGAGGGGCTTCGACTCCTGGCCCAGGGTGCGCGGCTCGACGCGGACGGCTACCTCGACCGCAGCGGGCCCTGGACGGAATCGTCCGGCGCGGCGGTCGCGCATTGCCTCCGCGCCGTGCTCGATCCGAACCCGCCCCTCGCGTTCGGCCGCGCCCTCGCCGAGCAGGAGGTCGCCCACGCGGCGATCGACCTCTCCGACGGCCTCTCGGGAGACCTGCTGACGATGTGCGAGGAGAGCCAGTGCCTGGCCCTGCTCCAGGCCGAGGCGGTGCCCGTCGACCCCGTGGTGGCCTCCCTCGAGCGGGCGCGGGGCGGCGACGCCTTCGAGATGGCGCTGCACGGCGGGGAGGACTACCAGCTGCTCCTCGCGGTCCCGAAGGACAAGCTCGACGCCCTCCGCGACATCGCGGTCATCTGGGACCTGCCGACGACGGTGGTGGGCGAGTTTGCCGAGGGGCCCGCGACGCTCCTGCTCTCGAAGGGCGGCTCGCGGACGCCGATCCTGCCCAGGTCGTTCGAGCACTTCCGCCCGGCGCGGGAGGGGCGGCCCTCGGGAGCATGAGGCGCAGCCTCGCGCGCACCCTCGAGATCCTCCTCCACGTCCAGGACAGTCCGCACCGCCTGGCGCTGTCCTTCGCGATCGGCGTGTGGATCGCCTTCAACCCCCTGCTCGGCGTGCACACGGCGATGGCGCTCGGGCTCGCCTTCGCGCTGCGCCTGAGCCGCGCCGCGATGCTGCTCGGCGCGTACGTCAACAACCCCTGGACTCTCGCGCCTCTCTACGGCGCCGGAACGTACGTCGGTTGCCTGCTCCTGGGCGTGTCGCCCGCCGGCCTCGGGCACCTGCGCTGGTCCGGGGGGGGCACAGCGCTGTGGGCCGCGCTCAAGCCGTTCCTGTGGCCGTTCGTGGTGGGGAACCTCGTCCTGGGCGTGGCCGCCGCGCTGCCATCCTATTTCGTGCTGCGCACGCTCCTCGAGCGCCGGCGCGGGACCCCCGAGGCCCCGGGCCGCTAGCTGTCGAATCCGGCCCTCCCCGTTCGTCGTCCTGGCAGGGGACGGTCCGACAACGGAGGCGAATGGGATGCGGTTCATGATCGTCGTGAAGGCAACGAAGGAGTCGGAGGCCGGCGTCATGCCGAAGCCGGACGACCCGTTGATGGCGAGGATGGCCCAGTACCACGAGGAGCTGGCGAAGGCCGGGGCCCTGCTCGACGCCTCGGGGCTCCACCCGACCTCGAAGGGCTGGCGCGTGCGGTACTCGGGCGGAAGGCGAACGGTGATCGACGGGCCGTTCGCCGAGGCCAAGGAGCTGATCGCCGGCTACACGCTGATCCAGGTGCGCTCGCGCGAGGAAGCCGTGGAGTGGAGCCGCCGCTTCCCGAACCCGGCCGGCGAGGGGACGGAATGCGAGATCGAGGTCCGGCAGCTGTTCGAGCTCGAGGATTTCGGTGAGGGCGGCGCCGTCGATCGCTTCCGCGACCTGGGCCTCGGGCCGAAGGTCTAGGCGGCGGCCGGCGGCCACGCCTCGTGGTGGGGCGTGGCCTGCTCGTACGCGTGACCCATGCGCAGCAGCGTCGCCTCGTCGAAGGCTCGGCCCACGAGCTGCAGTCCCACGGGCAGTCCGCCGGAGAAGCCGCAGGGCACCGAGAGGCCCGGAAGGCCCGCGAGGTTCGCCGGCACCGTGAAGATGTCCGCGAGGTACATCTGGAGCGGGTCGTCGGCCTTCTCGCCGAGCTTGAAGGCGGGCGTCGGCGACGTGGGCGTCGCGACGGCGTCGCAGGCCGCGAAGGCCCGGGCGAAGTCCCGGCGCACGAGAGCCCGCGCCCGCTGCGCGCGGGCGTAGTAGGCGTCGTAGTAGCCGGCGGACAGCGCGAAGGTCCCGAGCAGGATGCGCCGCTTCACCTCGGGACCGAAGCCGAGGTCGCGGGTATCGCCGTACAGGGAGGCGAGGTCCCGGGCCCCTCGGGCACGGAGGCCGTAACGCACGCCGTCGAAGCGCGCGAGGTTGCTGGACGCCTCGGCGGTCGCGACGAGGTAGTAGGTCGCGATCGCGTGCGGGAGGGTGGGGAGCGAGACGTCCACGATCTCGACGCCGAGCCCAGCCAGGGTCCCGAGGGCGTCTTCGAAGGCGGCGAGGGCGCCAGCTTCGACGCCGGTCCCCAGGAAGGCTCGCGGCACGCCGACCCGCAGGCCCGCGACGTCGCCGCCCAGGGCCTTCGCGAGGTCGGGCACCGGCTCCAGGGCGCTCGTGGAGTCGAGAGGGTCGCGGCCGGCCATGACCGTGGCCGCGAGAGCGGCGTCCTCGACGCTCCGGGCGAGGGGCCCGATCTGGTCGAAGGACGACGCGAAGGCCACGAGCCCGTAGCGGCTGACGCGCCCGTAGGTCGGCTTGAGCCCGACGACGCCGCACAGGGCCGCGGGCTGGCGGATCGAGCCCCCCGTGTCGGTGCCGAGGGCGAGGGGTACGACGCCCGCTGCGACGGCGGCGGCCGACCCTCCGGAGGAACCGCCCGGCACGCGCGTCGGATCCCAGGGGTTGCGCGTCTTCTTGAAAGCGCTGTTCTCCGTGGAGGAGCCCATCGCGAACTCGTCCATGTTGGTCTTGCCGACGATCACCGCGCCCGCGCCCTCGAGCCGCGCCACGGCCGTCGCCGTGAAGAGGGGCCGGTATCCTTCGAGCATGCGCGAGCCGCACGTCGTGGGAACGCCCTCGAGGGCCAGGACGTCCTTCAAGGCGACGGGCACGCCTGCCAGCGGGCCCGGGTCGCGCCCCGCCGCGACCGACGCGTCGACCGCGCGCGCCTTCTCCAGGGCGCGCTCCTCGAGGACGCAGAGGAATGCCTCGATCCGCGGCTCGGCCTCCGCGATGACCTTCAGGGCGGCGCGCGCCACGTCCTCCGCGCGCAGCGCCCCGGAGCGGACCCGCCGCGCGATCGCAGCCGCGCCGAGGGCCCCCGAGCCGGTCATCCCGGGAGTACGCGCGGCACGCGGAACAGCCCGTCGGCCGCGTCGGGCGCGGCCTCGATGGCCCGCTCGGCCTCGATGCCGGCCCGGGGCTCGTCCTCGCGCAGGCTCTCCCCGGCCGGGGGCAGGGCGGCCTCCTCGACCGCCTCGGCGTCCAGCGCGGCGAGGGATTCGGCATAGGCGAGGACCTCGTCCAACTGTCGCGTGAAGAGCCGGCGCTCGTCCTCGGTCAGCGAGAGACGGGCGAGCGTCGCGACGCGGGCGACGGTCTCGGGCGTGACACGAGCCATCCCCGGAGTCTACCTTGACCGCACTCGCGGCGGCTTCTAGACTGCCGGCCCATGGATCAATGCCCGAAGTGCGGCGCCCTCATCGCGTCCCGCGCCGATCGGTATTGCCTGAACTGCGGCGCGGAGCTGCCCCAGGAGACCGGGGGCCTGCCGCCCCTGCCGCCGCCGCCGCCGAGCGGCGCGGCCGCCGGGGCTCGGCCTCGGGACACACCGTGGGAGCGGCGTGCGGAGCTCGGCTTCGTGCCGGCGGTCTTCGACACGATCAAGGGCGTCCTGGGCTCGCCGGCGGAGTTCTTCCGCGCGATGCCGAAGGAAGGCGGCATCGGCAGCCCCCTCGGCTACGGCGTGCTGGTCGGGTACGTGGGCGTGCTCGTGACGGCGGTGTACAACGCGCTGATGAACACGCTGATCGGCTCGACGCTGGCGGAGCTCGGCGAGCGGGGGCCCTTCGGCAGGCTGGCTCCGTACCTCGAGGGCGGAATCGGCCTCGTGTCGCAGGTCGTGTTCGGCCCGATCTGGATCCTGATCGGGATCTTCCTCGGCGCCGGCATCTACCACGTGGTGCTCCTGATCCTCGGCGAGGCGCGCCAGAGCTTCGAGACGACGTTCCGTGTCGTCTGCTACGGCCAGTCGTGCGCGATTCTCCAGATCGTGCCTTTCTGCGGCGGCTTCCTGACCGTGATCGCCTGGATCGTGGTGGGCATCATCGGCCTCTCGGAGGCGCACGGCATCGGGCGGGGCAGCGCCGCCGTGGCCGTGCTGGCGCCGATCGTGTTCTGCTGTTGCTGCTGCGGCGCCGCCATCGCGCTCTTCGTCGGGGGGATCGGCGGCCTCGCGGGGATGCGCCACTGAGCGCGCTGGCCCTCCGCCTCCGGGCCCGGGCCGCGACGCCCTGGGGAGCGATGCTGCTGGGGGTCGCGGCCCTGGGCGCCGGGACGGCGGCGCTCCTGCGCCTCGACCGGCTGCCCTTCGCGATCTGCGCGTTCAAGGCCTTCACAGGGCTGCCGTGCCCCACGTGCGGATCGACCCGGGCGGCCGCGCACCTGGCCCGCCTGGATCTCGCGGGCGCGCTCGCCCAGAACCCGCTCGCGACCGCGGCGGCAGGCGCCCTCGTGGCGTGGGGCGTCCTGGACCTGCTCCTCATGTTGCGCGGGCGTGCGCTGTGGCTCGAGGTCTCGCCTGCGGTCGCGCGCGCCCTGCGCCTCGGCGCCGTGGCGGCGATCGTCGCGAACTGGGCGTACCTGATCGCGGCCGGCCGCTGACGGATTCCCGGCTTCGCCGGGGGTCGCCCTTATACTCTGGTTGCCGATGCAGCCCGAGATCTCCGTCGTCATCCCGGTCATGAACGAGGCCGACAACGTGGAGGAGCTCCATCGCGAGCTGACCGCGAGCCTGGAGCCGGCGGGGCGTCCGTACGAGATCGTGTTCGTGGACGACGGCTCGACCGATGGCACCCCGGACCGCATCCTGGCCGTCGAGACCCGGGACCCCCGCGTGCGCCTGCTGCGCCTGCGCCGCAACTTCGGCCAGACCGCAGCCTTCTCGGCCGGCTTCGACCACGCCCGCGGCGAGGTAGTCGTGACGATGGACGGCGACCTCCAGAACGACCCCCGGGACGTGCCGCGCCTCATCGCGAAGCTCGAGGAGGGCTACGACCTCGTCTGCGGCTGGCGCAAGGACAGGCAGGACCCGCTCTCCAAGCGCGTGCCCTCGTTCTTCGCGAACCGCCTCATCTCGTGGGCGACGGGCGTCTCGCTGCACGACTACGGCTGCTCCCTCAAGGCGATGCGGAGCGAGGTCGCCAAGGGGATCCGCCTCTACGGCGAGATGCACCGGTTCATCCCCGCGGTGGCGTCGTGGATGGGCGTCAGCCTTCACGAGATGCCGGTGAGCCACCGCGCGCGGACGCGCGGCCGCAGCAAGTACGGCCTCGGGCGCATCGCCCGCGTGCTGCTGGACCTGTTCACGGTCAAGTTCCTCGGTGCGTACGGAACGCGACCCGCGCACCTGTTCGGCTTCATGGGCCTGCTCTCGGGCGGAGCGGGCGCCGCGATCCTCCTCCACCTGGCGTGGGTGAAGCTCGTGCGGGACGAGGCGATCGGCGGCCGGCCTCTCCTCCTGCTGGGCGCCCTGCTCTTTCTCACCGGCGTGATCCTCGTGAGCTTCGGCCTGATCGCCGAGCTGCTGGCCCGCACCTACCACGAGAGCCAGGGCAAGCCGACGTATCACGTCCGGGAGGTGCGACCGGCCGCGAAGGCAGAGGAGAGGGAGCGCGAGGCCGCGGTCAGGCGTTGACGCGGGTCCTGTTCCTGGCCGAGTCCTTCCACCCCGTCCTCGGCGGCGGCGAGACCCACATCAGGCGGCTCGCGACCGCGCTCGCCCGGCGCGGAATGCCGGCCACGGTGATGGCACGGCGCTCGGAGGCCGCTTGGCCCGCGGAGGAGGAGCTGGACGGGGTGCGCGTGCTCCGCGTGGGCCCGGCGGGCCCGGCGCGCCGGGGGAAGTACGCGATGGTGCCGCGGGTGGTGCGCGCCCTCGGCCGACACCGCTCCGCCTTCGACGTGCTCGTCGTCCGGGGCACGCGCGTGCTCGGCCTGCCCGGGCTGATCACCGGGCGCTGGCTCCGGAAGCCGGTCGTGCTGCAGTGCGAGGTCGGGGGAGAGCTGTCGGGGCGGGTCTACACCTGGGGGACCAGGTGGGACGGCCCGGCGCCGCGGATCGTCCTGGCGGCGGCGGTGAGCGCGCGGAACCGGCTCTTCCGTGACGCCGACGCCTTCGTGACGATCTCCGAGGAGACGCGGCGCGAGTTCCTCGACGCCGGGCTCGACCCGGACCGGGTGCACCACGTCCCCCACGGCGTCGACAGCGAGCGATTCCGGCCGTCGGCCGCCGGGGAGCGCGTCGCGCTGCGCGAGGGGCTGCGCCTGCCGGCGGCCGCGCGCCTCGTGACGTACACGGGTCGGCTGCTGCGTGGCAAGGGCCTCGAGGTCCTGGTGGACGCGTTCGCGGACATCGCGCCGCGCAGACCCGACGCGCGGCTCGTGCTGGTCGGGTCCGGCCGCGGCCAGGCCCTCGACGCCGAGGAGGAGCTGCGCGAGCGCGCGGCGAGCCGCGCCCTCGGGGACCGCGTCGTGTTCCCCGGGCGAGTCGAGAACGTGCCGGAGTGGCTGGGCGCCTCCGACGTCTTCGCCTTCCCGTCCTTCTTCGAGGCGATGCCGCTGGCGGTGCTCGAGGCCGCGGCCTGCGGGCTGCCGTGCGTCGCGACGCGGGTGGGGGGCGTGCCGGACGTGATCGAGGACGGCGTCTCGGGATGGCTGGTGACGCCCGGAGACCGCGCCGGCCTCGCAAACGCCCTGCTGGAAGCGCTCGTGCGCCCCGAGCTCGCGGCCACGCGCGGGGCTGCGGCGCGCGCCGCGGTCCTGGCGCGCTTCGACTTCGCGGGGAGCGTGGACCGCTACCGCGCGCTCTTCGACGAGCTGGGGTCGCGGCGCGCATGAGGGTGGCGCTGACGGGCGCGAGCGGCTACACGGGCGGCCGCCTGCTGAGGGCGCTGCAGGCCCGCGGGACGGCCGTGCGCGCCCTGGTGCGGGCCCCCTCGGCCTGGCCGGCGCTACGCGCCGCGGGCGTGGACGTGGTCCCGGGAGACCTGCGGGACCCGGCGGCCATCGAGCGCCTCGTCGAGGGCGCGAGTGCCGTGGTGCACGTCGCCGCGGTCTATCGCACCGCGGGGCATCCCGACGCGTACTACCGCGAGGTCAACGTCGGCGGCACGGAGCGGCTGCTGGAGGCGGCGGCGCGGAAAGGCGTCGCGCGCTTCGTCCACA
>DASSJI010000183.1:0-2579 GCA_035691285.1 Vicinamibacteria bacterium
TGTCCTCGCCGAGCAGGCGCCGTGCTTCGGCGACGCGCGCGTCGACCTCGTCGGCCGCGCCGGACGCCGCCGCGAGGAGGACGGCGGCGAGCCCGCCTGTCATCGATCGAAGTCTACGCGAAGGGCGCCGGCGGCCTGCCCGATTTCCGGGAGACCATTTCGAGCGCGGGCGCGTCTCAAGGGCGACGCAGCACTTCATCTCGAAGTAGCCGGCGCGGCGACGCCGGTCCCCTCGGTGAGCGTCAGGATCCGGTCCGCCGCCACGTCGCGCCACTCCTCCACGAGCCCGTTGGGCCAGCGCACCTCGAGGCGGTCCACCCTGGCCGCGCTCCCCAGGCCGAAGTGGACGCGCAGGTCGTTCTGCGAGATGTAGCTTCCGCCGCCGCGGACCTCCTCGACCTGGCTCGCGCCGCCCGCGACGGCCCGGACACGGGCGCCGATCGCGCTGCGGTTCGAGCGCGTGCCGACGAGACGCAGGGTCAGCCAGTGATGGCCCGAGCGGTTGTCCAGGCGGTACAGATCCGGCACGTCGTTCACGTTGTTGACGAGCACGTCCACGTCCCCGTCGTTGTCGTAGTCGCCGAAGGCCGAGCCCCGACCGGGCCGGGGGTCCGTGACGGGAGCGCCCAGCCGCTCCGTGACGTCCTCGAGGCGCCCGTCGCGCAGGTTGCGGTAGACGACCTTGCGCTGCTTGTAGGCGGCTTCCGTGGGGAGCTGCCAGACCTCGGGGTAGACGTGGCCGTTCGTCAGGAAGACGTCGAGCCAGCCGTCGTTGTCGAGGTCCAGGAACCCGGCGCCCCAGCCCAGCCAGCGCGTGTTCGTCCCCACGCCGCCGGCGTAGGTCCGGTCCTCGCAGTAGCCGTCGCCGGTGTTGACGTAGAGCGTGGAGGTGTCGCCGGCGAAGTTCGTCTTGAAGAGGTCGAACGTCCCGTTGCGGTCGTAGTCGCCGACCGCGACGCCCATGCCCGCCTGGTTCTTGCCGTCCATGCTGAAGGCGCAGCCGGCCTCGATGGCCACGTCGGTGAACGTGCCGTCGCGGTCGTTGCGATAGAGCGCGCTGGGGTTCGAGTCGTTGGCGACATAGAGGTCGACCCAGCCGTCGTCGTCGAAGTCGAACGTGCTGGCGCCGAGGCCGTAGGTGCCGCGGGCCTTCGTGATCCCGCTCTTCTCCGAGACGTCCTCGAAGGTGCCGTCGCCGCGGTTCCGGTAGAGGACGTTCTTGCCGCCCGTGAGCCCCGGCGGGCCGCACGCCACGGGAATGCCCTTGTACTTGCACAGGCCTGACTCGGGCACGGGCGCGGTCTTCAGATCGAGGTCGATGTAGTTCGCGGCGAAGATGTCGAGCCTCCCGTCGCGGTCGTAATCGAGGAAGGCGCAGCCGGTGCCCCAGCGGGTGCGAGGATCGAGAAGACCGGCGCGCCCGGTCACGTCCTCGAAGCGAAGCTCGCCGAGGTTGCGGTAGAGCCGGTTCTGCCCGAAGTACGTGACGTACAGGTCCTCGCGGCCGTCGTTGTCGTAGTCGCCGGCGCACGCTCCCTGTCCCCAGCCGGTCGCCCCAAGGCCCGAGCGGACCGTGACGTCCTCGAAGGTGCCGTCGCGGCGGCTTCTGTACAGGTGGTTGATCGGCTCCTGCCCCTTCGGGAAGCCCTCGAGGGTCGTGCCGTTGACGAGGAAGGCGTCCAGCCAGCCGTCGCCGTCCGCGTCGAAGAAGGCCGCGCCGCAGCCCGTGGTTTCGAGCAGGTAGCGGTTCGTCTCGGCGCCGCCGAACACGGTCTTGGCCGTGAGGCCGGCCTCCCGCGCCACCTCGGTGAAAGCGTAGGGCAGCGCCTCGGGGAGGGCCGCGCCCAGCGTGAGCGCGGCGAAGGCCAGGGGCAGGGCGCTCTTCACTCGGCCGGGATCAGGAGCCAGGGGGCGAGGCGCTGCGCCTCGGCGAAGTGCGCCCGCGCCTCGTCGGGCGTGCCCAGCCGGCGCAGGGCCAGGGCGAGCTGGTAGTGCGCCTCGGCCAGGTCCGGAGCCAGGCGCACGGCCTCGCGCAGGCTCTGCAGTGCGCCCTCCAGGTCGTTCTCGGCCAGGCGGCGCTTGCCGAGATCGACCGCGAAGGTCGCAGCTTGCGCGTCCACCTTCTTCTTGTTCAAGCGCTCCGCCTCGGCCGTTGCAGCTGCGGCGCCCTCGACGTCGCCCAGCCTTCGCAGCGTCTGTCCCAGGCTCAGGTGGGCCTCGGCGGAGGCGGGCTGATCGCGGATCGTCCGGCGGAAGGCCTCGGCCGCGCCCTCGAGATCGCCCTTTGTCCGCAGGATCGTGCCGAGGAGGTAATGGGCCTCGGCGTAGTCGGGCTTGCGCTCGATCGCGGCGCGCAGCGCCTGCGCGGCCTCGTCGGGCCGGTTCGTCTGCCAGAGCACGACGCCCAGCGTGAACGGTGCGTCGGGCAGGCGGCGATCCAGTTCCATCGCGCGGCGGAGCTCGATTTCGGCCGCCGCGAAGTCGTCGCGCTGCTTGAGCGCCAGCCCGAGGTTGTATCGCAGCTCGGCGCTGGCCGGCTCCACCCGCACGGCCTGCTGCAACACCTCGACGGCAGCGCC
>DASSJI010000184.1:0-62246 GCA_035691285.1 Vicinamibacteria bacterium
GTGCGCAAGGCGATGCAGACGGCCTATCGCATGCGGAAGCTTCCGAAGCCGGAGCGGATGGAGCGGATCGCCGAGCCGTGGCGGCCCTATCGCAGCGTGGCCTGCTGGTACCTCTGGCGCAGCCTGGACACGAAGCTCCTGGGTGAGGCCTGACCTCGTGGCGACGTTCGCATCGGCCGCAGCACACCTGGTCCTGGGGGTTGCGGCGCTGTCCGCTTCCCCGCGCGACGGCGAGTCTGCGCGCAAGGACGAGCTGCGCGAACTGATGGCGTTGACCGACGCGCTGGCG
Source organism: Vicinamibacteria bacterium (assembly GCA_035691285.1). Lineage (GTDB taxonomy): Bacteria > Acidobacteriota > Vicinamibacteria > Fen-336 > Fen-336 > DATFEN01. The sequence goes on from DASSJI010000184.1 coordinate 290, forward strand.
GCCGGGAAACCCGTGGGCGGCGGGCTCGTGGTCGCCTTCGAGCCCCACTTCCTCAGGGGCGAGGACGGCCTGACCTACGTCCCGTTCTCGCTCGCGATCAGCGAGCACTCGAGGCAGCCGAATGGGTTCGTCGTCTACGTGAGGGTCGCCGTACCGGGACGTGCTCCTGCGCCTCCGGCCTCCGGCAAGCCTGGCGGCATCGATCTCGCGACGGCCGACCTCGCACCAGGCGAGCTTCCCGTCGGCGGGTCGGCCAACCGCCATCCACGTACTGGGCGCTACGGCGAGGCCTCGGCCCGGCTCCAGCTCGTGGACAAGGACCGCGAGGCCGCGCGCGGCCCCTATGTCTTCGAGGACTCCCACGTCGTCGAGGTCAACCTGGGTGACGAGACGCACCCCTACCGTTTGCAGCGGGCGCTGGCGGTGCCACCCGGGGAATACGTCGTCTACGTTGCGGTCGCCGAGAGGGGAGATCCTGCGGGGGCCTCGCGATCGGCCGTGATGCGCCAGCCGCTGGAGGCCCGCGACTTCTCCGGAGAGACCCTCAGCCTGAGCAGCTTGATCCTGGCCGACCGGGTCGTGCCGTCGCAGGTGAGCTCGCAAGCGAGAGGGCGATCGCGGTGGCGGCCGTATGCGATTGGCTCGACGGAGATCGTCCCCGCCGCGAGCCGCGAGCTCGCGCGGGACGGCGAGCCCGCCGTCGCCTTCCAGATCTACGGCGCCCACCTCAGTCCGGGGCGGCGGCCGAACGTCACCCTCGATTACCTGGTGTTGATTATGAAGGGCGACGCCTACGTCCCGCACGCGCGGCTGCCTTCCCAGCAGCTCGACCAGAAGACGCTGCCCGCCTCGTTCGACCCCGAGGCCGGGCACCAGCTCGGAGCGGTGCAGGACATCCCGGTCGCTTGCCTCGCGCCGGGGGAGTACCTGCTCGAGGTGACGGCGACGGACGCGGTGGCAGGCGCGAGCGCCCGCGCAGCCGTGGACTTCGCAGTTCGCTGACGCACGTTGCGGCCCGGTTCCTGATCCCGGATCTCCTCGGCCCGATCCAACTCAGTCCTGGTAGCCGCGGCGCGCGCGCAGCTCGCCCCTGACCTTGAGCCGCACCTTCAGCTCGTGCCATCCGCGCGCGACCCCGCGCGGCTCGTAGCGCAGCAGGTAGCGGCCTCGCGTTTCGTCGAGCGCGGCGAGGAAGGCCCGTTTCAGCGCATCCCCGTCCCCGGCGGCCCAGACCCGGCCGCCGGTGAGGTCGGCGAGCTCGGCGAGCAGCGGCGAAGGGCGACGGCGGGGGCCCTGCGGCTGCGGGGAGATCGTCCGGACGCGTCCCGCTGAGCCCGTGTACTCGCTGCTGGCGTCGGGCAGGTACGCCCGGTCCGCGTCGTCGAGCGCCAGCCTGGCCGCGTTGAGGACCGCGTCGGCTCCGCGGGCGGCCTTCTGGAGCTGCTCGGCCAGCAGCCAGCTCCCGCTGTCCTCGCCGTCGCTGAACGCGAACACGACGGGACGGCCGTAGCGCCGGTCGCCCAGGAAGAGCGCCGTGAAGACGGCGTCGTGGAGGCGCGTGAGACCACCGGCGGCCAGGCGATCGAGGGCTCCCTCGAGGGAGCCGAAGTCACTGGTCGGCCCGCCTCGCCACTGGATCTCGTTCGCGAACGTGAGCAGGGTCGCGTGGTCCTGCGGAGCGAGAGCGCGGAGCAGTGCGCGAGTGGCGGCCTTGAGGCGCTCGAGCCGCTCGCCCGCGACACTCTCGCTGAGATCGAGGAGCAAGAGCACGTTGGCCGGCGCACCAGGTCCCGTCACGACCTCGACGGCCTGAACGACTCCGTTGTCGAAAAGCTCGAAGTCCTCGGCGCGAAGACCGGGCACGACCCGGCCGTCGCGCGTCACCAGCGCATCCACCTCCACGAAGCGGACCTCGGCGCCGAAGGTGGGGGTCTGCTGCAGCGACGCGAGCAGGACGAGGCCGAAGATCACGGACCGGCCTCCCGCCTCAGGAGCGCCATCGCGCTGCGGCTGACGAGGCCCAGCCGGTAGCTCGTCCACAGGTCGAGCTGGTCGTCGCGTCGCGGCACGGCGAGCTGCGCGCGCAGCACCTCGGCGGCCTCGCGCCGCTCGCCCTGGAGGATGAGGGCGTTGGCCAGGGCGATCGCCGCCGGCTGGAAGCCCGGCTCCGCGCCGAGCGCCGAGCGGTAGCGCCCGACGGCCTGCGCCGGATCGTCGCTCAGGACCTCGCCCAGGAACAAGGCCGCCAGCGTGGCGACACGCGGCTCGCGAGCGGCCGTCGCCGCGGCTTGGAGCTCGCGGGCTGCTTCGACGCGCCGACCCGCGACGTGAAGGACTCGCCCCAGGCGGACGCGCGCCTCCAGGAAGGTCGCATCCGCGGCCAGCGCCTTCGTGTAGTGCTCCTCGGCCAGCCGCTCCCATGCGGCTCGGCGCGACTGCGCCTCGAAGCTCGGCAAGCCCTGGGACCACGCCGGCGGCGCCTCGATCCCGAGGCGCTCGTGGCGGAGGGACAGGCGCAGCTCGTAGAGGCTTCCCAGCGCCGCCAGCGCGACGGCGTCCCTGGGATTCACCTTGAGCGCCTTCCCGTAGGCCTGTTCCGCGTCGTCCAGCCGCACGGCGGCCTGCAGCCGTTGTCCCACTGCGGTGTGCCACAGGGCTTCGATCCGCGCGCGGGCCGGCGCGGGCACGCGCTCGAGCAGCTCCCGAGCGGTCTTCAGCTCGGCTTCGTCAATGCCCGCTGCGATGGCCAGCTCGGTGTGGAGCGCGAGGGCGGCCATGACGCCCTCTGCGGCCCTTCCTGCGGCGCGCGCCCCGTCGCGTCTCTCGCGCGCCGGCAGCGCCGCCGCCGCCGACAGTGCCTCGCTCCACGACCCGCCCTTGTAGAGCGCGATGATCGACCCGTAGTCGCGCGCCCCGGCCGAGGCGCCCGGACGCTCCGCCACGACGGCCGGCGCCTGCCCTTCGACGACGAACGCCTCGCGCCATTCGAGCTCGCGCGAGCTGACGTCGTCGCGCACGCTCAGGTCGACCTCGTAGCGGCCCGGGGCGCTCGGCGTGAAGGCCAGGCCGCGCGCGAGCCGACCGTCCGTTCCCGGCTCGAGGGGCGACGCCTCCATGCGCGCCAGCACCGTTCCGTCGTCGGTCCGGCGGAGCGAATGGCCGGCCCGGATTCGGGGCCTTCCCGTCGCCGGATCCGGCGTCGCCCCGAGAGCCTCGAACTGGAACAGGAGCCGTGCACCGGTGGTGAAATGGCGGCGTGCCGTGAGGACCGGGCTGCCACCCGCGAGGACCGAATCAGTCAGGACCGGCGTGGCGAGCCGGAATCCTTCGGCTACCTCGAACGCGAGCACCACGCTGCCGACGCGGCCGCTCCCGCGGTCCCACGCCGCGAAGGTCGCGCGGTAGGAGCCCGGGGGCAGCTCGAGCGAGCGTCGCAGGGAGAGCCACGGGGCTCCCGCCAGAGCACGTTTCGCCTCGGGGATCTCGACGACGACCTCCTGGCGGCGCGTGGCCCCCGTCTCGCGGTCCGTGACCACGAGGTACGTCTCGACGGTGGCAGCGGCCGCGCCTTCGGCCGGGCGGACGGCGCGCGGATCGAGCTCGATCGCCAGCACGACGTTGTCGCCCGTGCGCGGGCCGAGCACGTAGGCGCCCATCCTGATTGGGACATCGCCGTGCCCGAAGGGTGATGCCAGCGCCGCGCGCAGCTCGGGAGCCAGGGTGTCGGCTTGCGTCGGCTCCGAGGGACCCTGCGGCGCCGCGCGGTAGCCGCGCCGCGCCCGCACCTTCACGTCCGGGCGTCCGACGCGCACCTCGATCTTGCGGAAGCGTCCGTCTCGTGCCGGATTCTTCGGCGTGTAGCCCAGGAGGTAGTAGGAGCGCGCCTCGTCCGCGACTCCCTGCAGGACGTCGAAGAGCCCCGCCGCGGAGCCGAGCCGCTCGCCGCCCGTCTCGACGGCCACCGAGACCGCGCCGGTCACCTCGGTGACCGAACGGTTCAGCGAGGTCCACACGTCCCGGCGATCGAGCGAGACGCCCTCCTCGGCGTCTTGCGTCCGTGGGCCTTCGAGGACCCGAGCGTCGAGGAAGTACACCACGGCGTTCGCGCGCTGCGCGGCGTCCTCGACGCGCGCGAAGCCGGCCTCGCCCGGCTCGTGCAGGAAGCCCGACGACACGAGGAGCACCGACTTGCGCCCGCGGTGGGACGCCACGGACTCGAGGGTCCGCACCAGCACCTCGAGGGTCTGGGCGCGCCGCGCCTTGAGCCGCGCGTAGGCATCGGCCGCCCGCACCCGCGCGAGGGCGTCGGCGTCGCGCAGGTCCGAGTAGAGGCCGGCCCCCTCCCCGTCGTGCATCAGCTCGACCATGACGCCCTTCTCGGTGTAGCGCCGCGCGACCTCGGCCATGATCTTCTGGTCGCGGTGCAGGTGGATCTGGGCCGCCTCGTGGTCCGACAGCGCATCGGAGCCCGTCTCCGGCACGCGGAGTCCGCGGGCACGGCGGAGGACGGCGAGCAGGTCCGACCGGCCGCGGGGCAGGCCGGCACTCCAGGTGAACCCGCTGCCGGCGAGGACGATCGTCGCGCGGTCGCCGGTCGAGAGCGTCTCCAGGAACCGAGCGAGCGCCTTCTGTGCCTGCCGCGCCTGGGTCTCGTCGAGGTGCGGCTCGTCGAAGACCACGACGAGCCAGCGCTCCGGCACCGCGGGCGCCGCGTTGCTGGCGACGCGAGTGGCGTCCGCGTCCTCATCCACGGTGACCGCAGGTCGAGTGACGGCCTGGAAGGCGCCGATCTCCTGAGGGACGCCGTCCTCGAGCAGCGTGAAGTCCTGCTCAGCGAGCCCTTCGACGGGCTGGCCCGTGCCGTCGAGCACGAGCACGTCGACCGTGATCGCCTCGACGGTCGTCTCGAAGCGAGGCGGCTCGGTGGCGGGCTCTTGCGAGAGGAGCGTCGATGCGCCCGCGAGCAGGCTCAGGGCGGTGGCCAGCCGACGCGACGACAATCGACGCAAGCGCACCCAGGATACGCCCGCCGAGCCGCTCGCGTCAGGTCCGCGCGTCTAGGCGGACGCCGAGAGCCGGCGCTCGAGCCAGTCGTCCATTCGCGCGAACACGCGCTCGCGATCCGGCTCGTTGAACATCTCGTGGTAGAAGCCGTCCCAGCGCACGCTCTCCACGAGGTGTGCGGGCGCCGCTGCGACCCAGCGGGCCATGGCGGCCGTGTCCAGGAGCCGATCGTCTCCGGACAGCATCACGAGAGCGGGCACGGTCAGCTCGGCGGCCCGCGCGTGCGTGTCGGCGATCGCTCGGAGCGTCTCGAAGTACCAGCGCGGCGAGACGCGGCGGCTCACGAGCGGATCCGAAGCGTAGGCTCGGCCGACCGCCGGGTCGCGCGAGAGCACGCCGGGATCGACGTGGTTCGGAAGGAGCACGGCGGGGAGCACGACGTCGAGCACGCGCGCAGCCGCGGCCAGGAGTGGCCCTGGCCGCATCGACGGGTGGGTCCCGAGCAGCGGCGAGGAAGCCATGACGCCGGCCAGCCCCGAGGGCCGTCTCAGGGCTGCGCGCAGCGCGACGAGCCCGCCCTGGGAATGGCCGATCACGAACAGCGGCAGTCCCGGCCGCTCGGCCGCAAGCCGGTCCCGGGCCGCGTCCGCGTCGTCCACGAAGTCGTCGAAGCGGTCCACGTGGACGCGCGGGCCGGGGCTCCGGCCGTGGCCTCGCAGCTCCGGGACGTCCACCGCATGGCCGCGGCCGGCGAAGCGCTCGGCCACGTGGCGGTAGCGCCCCGCGTGCTCGGCGAGGCCGTGCAGCAGGAGGAGAGCCGCTCTAGGAGCCGCGGGTCGCCAGCGCGTCAGGTGGAGTCGAAGGCCGTCGCGGGAGGGGAAGGTCGTCTCGTCGCTCTGGACGGCCACTATCGGCAGCCTGGCCTGCGGGGTGCCATGGCGACGCCGCCGATTCTAGTGCCTGGAGCAACGGCAGAGCAGCAGGCAAGGCCGCGTTCTGGAAGGCCAGAGACTCGTAGACCTCGGCCCGCCCCTTGGTCACCATGACCAAGGATCTTGCTGCCCGACCGGTTGCGCTGGCGCCAGTACTCCCGGAACGAGCGCAGCCGCGGAAGCGACTCGCGGTCCTTCACGCGGTTGGAGGCGGCCTTGCTCGCGATGATGTCGTCGATGTGGCACACGGGGAAGCCCTCGACCATCACCCGGCGCTGGATCGGCTGGGGTGCCCATCCTCCCTGGGCAAGTCAGCCTTCCGTTGATGATCCGGTGCCGACAGATGGCTGCAGCCGGTCGAGACGCTTCGGGGGGACGAGCACGCTCCCGAAGAGCAGACCGATCGCGAGCGAGATCGCGACCAGCATCATGCTGAAGGCCGTGCCGAGGCCCACGACCGTCTGTTCCTCGAGCAGCAGCGCGAAGCTCCGGAAACCGACGCTGCCGGGGACGAGCAGGAGCAGGCCCGGCACCACCGTGACCGACGCGGGCCGCCCGAGGACGCGGGCGTAGAGGTTGCCGAAGCTGCTGACCGCCACGGCGCCGAGGAACGCGCCGATCTGGGGTCCGAGGAGCAGCGCGCCGTAGCGCGCGCCGAAGAAGCCCAGCATCCCGGAGGCCGCGATCCAGGGCGCCTCTCTCGCACGTGCCTTGAGCAGGATCGTGAAGCCGATCGGCGCCGCGAGCAGCGCGGCAAAGAGCGTCCACTCCGGGAGCGGGGGCGAGGCGACCGGCCGGGGCGCGCCGAACGCACGCTCGCCCAGCGTGCTGCCGAAGGCCACGCCGAAGCCCATGGCGAGGAACGTGCCGACCGCCCCCATGAGGCGCGCCGTGCCCGAGACGAGGTTGCGCGTGGCCAGCTCCGTCAGGGCCACCGTCAGCGGAAAGCCCGGCACGAGCACGATCAGGCCCGCGACCGTGGCGACGTAGAACGAGACAGGCGGGAAGTAGCGCGCGGCTGCGGCGGCGACGAAGGCGGCCAGGGCCGAAGCCAGCGGCTCGAACACGCGGCCGAGGCCCGGCATGCGTCCCGACGCGACCGCCAGCACGCCCGTGAGCAGGCCGATGGCCGCGGCCACGCCGACCTCGTGGGGTCCCGCCTCGAAGAAGCGCGACGCGGCTCCAGACGCCACGGCGAAGGCGAGGATCGTGACGAGGGCGCCGTACGGCGGCGGCCCGGCCATGATCGCGTCGAGCCGCGCGCCGCCCTCCGCCGGCGACAGGCGGCCGAGCGCCACCTCGCGCGCGGTTTCGTCGAGGAGCGTGAGCTTCTCGAGGTTCACGCCGCCGGGCTCCACGCGGATCTGGTAGGTGCGCTGCCCATCCGCGTCCTCGAACGACGCGAACAGCGCCGTGGGCATCGAGAAGAAGTGGCCCCGGACCCCCAGCCGCTCGGCGACGCTCGCGAGCGCGTCCTCGAGTCGGTGGGCGGGATAGCCGTGGGCGTGCAGGCCGCGTCCCAGCTTCAGGATGAAGTCGCGCGCCGCCGAGGACACCGCGACTCAGCTCCGGGATGCGGCGGATGGGATTCCCACCCGCGCCAGGAGGGTCCGGAAGCGGGCGTGTCCGCGGAGCGGCGCGAACAGGGGATCGGCGCCCAGGAAGACGGCGTAGGCGTCGCGCGCCTCGACACCCTGCTCGAGCCGGCTCAGGGCAGCTTCAGCCTCGCCCAGTTCCAGGAGCGCCGCGGCGCCGATGCAGTGCGGCGCGAAGCCGCTCGCGGCCAGGGCCTCGAGCGAAGCCAACTTGCGCCTCGCGCCGGCGGCGTCGCCCGCTCGAGCGAGCGCCCAGGCGAGCAGGGCGCTCATCCCGGGGCCGTCGCGGCTCAGCTCCACGGCCCGCCGCAGGGCCTTGAGCCCGCGCGCGTGGTCGCCCAGCTGGACACGGGCGACACCCAGGCAGCGCTGGCCGAGGAGGGTGGCCGGTACGAGGGCGACCGCGCGCCGAGCCAGCGCCAGCTCCCGGTCGAACTCGCCGGCGATCTCGTACAGGTAGCACTGGAACGCAGAGGCGAGCCCGGAGAGCGGGTCGAGCTCGCAGGCGCGCGCGATCGCCGTCCGGGCCTGCGCCAGGTCGCCCGCGAGGGCGAAGAACAGGCCCCGCCAGAGCTGAACGGAGAGCGCGCCCGGCTCCAGCGCGAGCGCTCGGTCGAGCCCGGCGCGCGCGGCGCTCCAGTCCCAGTCGCGGAAGAGCCGCGCGAACGCCCTCGCGACGTGGGCCTCGGCGAGGCTCGGGTCGCCCTCGATGGCGCGCGTTGCACACTCGAGGGCGAGATCCCAGGCTCGGGCGCCCGGCGAGAGCCCGGCGATGCCGAGGAGCAGGTGGGCGTCCGCGAGGCCGGCCTGGGGCGCGGCGTAGCCCGGATCCAGAACGGCGGCCTCGCCGAAGCAGCCGAACGCCTTGGCGAGGCTGTCGGGATCGAAGCGCGACCACAGGTAGCGGCCGCGCAGGTACGCTTCGTGGGCCTCGGGTCGCGGCGCCGCGCGAGGCCGCGGGGTGGAAGCCGGGGACAGGCGCGGCATGAGCGCCTGCGTCACCCGCTCCGCGATGGCGTCCTGAACGGCGAAGAGATCCGTCCACTCGGCGTCGAAGGTCTCCGCCCACGGCCGGAGGGCCGCGCTTCGCGCGACGAGCTGAACGGAGACCCGGACGCGCCCCGCTTCGCGTTGTACGGTCGCGCCGAGCACCGCGTCGACTCCCAGCTCTCGCGCGGCCTCGCGGAGGTCCGCGGGAGGCGCGCCTGCGTAGCGCGCGACGGCCAGGGTCGGTCGCACGAGCAGGGCTTCGCTGCGCGTGAGGCGCCCGATCAGGGCGTCGGCCATGCCCAGTCCGACCGCCGCGTCGATCCCTGCGCCGATGCACGAAAAGGGCAGCACGGCGACGCCGAGCCGGCTCGGCACGGCGCGCGCATGCAGCGAGGCGTCGAAGCGGTAGCCGCGGCGCGGCACGGTCTGGATGTGGGAGCGGCCGTTCGCCTGCGGGTCGAGGGCCTTGCGAAGAGCCGCGACGGTCACGCTCAGGTTGCCTTCCTCGACCACCGCGTCGGGCCACACCCGAGCCATCAAGGCCTGCTTCGACACGACATCTCCACCCCCCTCGACGAGGGCGGTCAGGAGCTCGAGGGCCTTGGGCGTGAGGGGCACCAGCCCGCCCTCGCGCCAGAGCACGCACTTGGCGGCGTCGAGGCGGTAGGGGCCGAACTCGAAGAGCGGCGACTCGGGCATGGTGGCTTTAGGAAATCTCTAGGAAAAGCCAAGCCGGGAGCACGGGACCCAAGCCAAGGACGCGCCTATGTTCACCGACGAGTAGAGGATGGGCAAACCGTACGACGAGGAGGCGAAGACGATGATCTGGGTGGTGGACCGTGACCCCGACCTGCTCCGGTTCCTGGAGGCGAGCCTGGTGCGGAGCATGGGGAGCGAGGTGCAGCTGCTCGAGAGCGGAGCCGAGGCGCTCTCCGCGCTCGATCGATCGAGCCCGGACGTGCTGCTGTGCGAGCTCGACCTGCCGGGCGCACCCGGAGAGGAGGTCGCGAGCGCGGCGTCGCGGCTGGCGCGACGGCCGAGCATCGTCCTGATGTCCGCGGATGCGGGCCGGCTGTCGCGTGCGCGGCTCCTGGCGGATCGGCTGCTGCCCAAGCCGTTTCCGCTCAGCGAGCTCGTCTGGTCGGTGGGAACGCTGTTCGCGAAGGGAGCGAGAGCATGAAGGCAGGACGCATCGTACGTGGGGGAATGGGCGTGGTGCTCGGCCTGGGTCTCGTGGCCTGCGGCGCGGACGGGCCGCCGGAGCTCCCGTCGGCGCCAGGCTCAGGATCGTCCGCCCGGACCGCGGGCCTGCTCGGAGCCTGGCAGCTCGTGTCGCTCCGGGAAGCGGGGGGAGCGACGATCGAGATCGCGGAACCCGCGATCTTCCAGGCGGAGTTCCAGGCCGACGGCCGCCTGAGCCTGGTGGCCGACTGCAACCGCTGCAGCGGGACCTACGAGGCTGGGGAGCGCACGCTCTCCGTCACGCCCATGGCCTGCACGCGCGCCGCGTGCCCGAGCATGCCGCTCGACACGACGTACGCCAGCCTCGTCGGCAGCGCGACGGCCTGGGAGGCGACCGCCGACCGCCTGGAGCTGCACGCGCCGGAGGGCAACCTGCGCTTCCGGCGCTGACGGCTCGGCCACCGCGCGCCGCTCAGGCCTCGCGCACGGGCAGGCGGATCCGAACCGTCGTCCCGACGCCGAGCTGGCTCTCCACGGTGATGCGCCCGTGGTGCTCCTCGACGATCTGGCGAGCGATGGCCAGGCCCAGGCCCGTTCCCTTGACCTTGGTCGTGTAGTAGGGCTCGAAGATGCGCTCGACGTCCTCGACGCCGGGGCCGCTGTCGGCGACCGAGATCACGACCTCGCGATCCTCGCGCGAGGTCGCGACGCGAAGCTTGCCGCTCCGGCCCTCCATGGCCTCGAGGGCGTTGTTGACCACGTTCAGCAGCACGCGGCGGAGCTGGTCGGGGTCGGCCTCGGTCTCGAGCTCGCCGGCGGCCAGCTCGACCTGCATCGGCGGTCCCGCGACGCCGCCGTTCACGTAAGGGGCGAGGGCCGAGCCCACCAGCTCGTTCAGGCGGCAGGGCTCGAGGCGGACCTCGGGCAGCCGGCTGAAGCGGCCGAACTCGGCGATGAGCGCCTTCAGGTCGCGGACCGAGGAGAGCACCATGTCGATGGCGGAAGGGAACAGGGCGTCGAAGCGCGCCCGGTCCTGCCGATGGGCGGACTGGAGCGTCTCGGCGGCCAGCGCGACGGGCGTGAGCGGGTTCTTGATCTCGTGGATCACACGCTCCACGGCCTCCTTCCAGGCTCCCAGACGCTGCGTGGCCAGGATCTCGGTGAGGTCGTCGCACACGACCACCGTCCCGCCGCGTCCCCCCTCGCCGGGCAGGGCGGAGGCCACGATCGACAGGGTCCGACGTCCCTGGGGGAGCTGGCAGACGAGCTGCGCCTCGTCGCGGAGGAGCGACCGGCGCCTCACCGGCTCGATACGGTCCACGATCCGCCGGGCGTCGCCTTCCAGGACCTCGGCGAGGGTATTGCCCAGCACCGGCCTCGTCACGGCCAGGATCTGCGCGGCGCGCTCATTGAAGGTCTCGATGCGTCCCTCGTCGTCGAGGGCGATGACCCCCGTCCCGACGTTGGCGATGACGGTGGAAAGCCGGTTCTTGAAGTCGAGCAAGCCGGCCTCCGACTCGCGCAGCGCCCGCGTACGCTCGGCCACCCTGGCCTCGAGCGTGCGGCTGTACTCCTCCACGACCTTCTTCGAGGCGGAGAGCTCAGCCACCATGCGGTTGAAGGCCTCGCCCATCGCGCCCAGCTCGTCGCGTGCGTGCACGGGCAGGACCACGTCCAGCTCCCCGGTGGCGGCCTGCGACATCGCCCGTTGGACGTTCTTCACGGGGTGGATGACGATCCGCGAGATCAGCAGGTTCAGCAGGAGCAGCACCAGCACGAACGAGCTGCCCACGACCGCGTAGAACACGTTGCGGGTGAGGGTCTGGGCGCGCTCGACGTCGGCCAGCGAGTAGAGCAGGTGCAGCCGCCCGAACGATTCGTCAGCGGCGTCCAGGCCCGTGGCGTAGTAGAGCGCCGCCTGTCCCCGCCAGCGCATCTCCTCGAGCCTCGATCCCCGCGCCCCGCCCGGCCAGTCGGGCATCGCCTCGCGCGGCACCGAGCGTCCCCCGAGCAGCATCCGCCCGCCGGTGCCTGTCAGGTGCCCGCGGCCGTCGGCGCGGACGAGCAGCACGAGGCCCGGCTCGTCGTCGTACGGCTCGGCCTCGGCGCCGAGCAGCCCGCCGATCACGCGGCGGTCGCCGGTGGCGGCGAGGTCGGCGTCCCCGGCCTCGAGGCGCGCCCACAGCAGGCCGGGCTGGCCGGCGAGATCCCCCAGGTGGGCGGCGAGCGACTCCTCGTTCTCGCTGAGCAGGTCGTAGATGAGGTCCCGCTGGTAGGTCTCGCGCAGCGTCGAGAGCAGGCGCTTGTCCTTCTCGAGCAGCCGCGCCCGGTGCTCGCGCAGGAACGGGACGAGGACCACGAGGAAGACGGAGACGATCGAAGCGAAGGCGGCGACGAGCGTCCAGGTCACCTTCGCGTTCAAGCTCAGGTCGCGAAACAGGCGGCGCAGGCGCAGCATGGTTCAGCGCTCTCCGACCCAGCCGAACAAGCGGGCACCGGGCACGCCGCCGGGCCGCGGCAGCACCTCCAGCACGGCCATGCCCGTCCTCCGGTTTCCCGTCGGGTCGAAGCGCACGCGACCGGTCAGGCCCTTGAAGTCTTCGCGGGCGACCGCATCGCGCAAGCGCCGCCGCGTCGTCCCGAGCCGCTCGCCGAGGTCCGCGTCGGCGAGGGGCCCCATCGACCGGAGCCCCTCCGCGACCGCTCCCAGCGCGTCGTAGGCGAGCGCTGCCCGGCAGCCGTGGGTCTCCTGGCCGAAGGCTTGGTGATAGCGATCGTTGAAGCCCGCCGGCGGTGCGCAGTGGTCGACGAAGTACGCCGCGCGCGTCGGCGCGCCCTTCTTGAACAGCAGCGGGTTCGACCACCCGTCGGCCCCGAGCAAGGTCGCGGACAGCCCGATCGCGGCCCCCTGGCTGGCGATCAGGGTTGCGTCGGTGAAGGACCCCGGCACGAACAGCGCATCCGGGGCGAACGCCAGCACGTCGCGGAGCTGAGGGCGAAAGTCGATCTCCTGCGAGAGATAGAAGAACTCCGCGACGCGCCGGCCGCCGGAAGCGTCCTGGAAGCTCTCGACGAAGCTGCGCGCGAGGCGCGCGCTGTAGGTGCGGCCGACCTCGTAGAGCACGGCGGTGCGCCGCGCGGCGAGGCGGTCGCGGGCGAAGGCTGCCAACAGCGCGCCCATGGCGGCGTCGGTGGCGCACACGCGGAACACGAAAGCGCGGGGCCCGCCGGTCGCGGGGTCGACGGTCAAGTCCTGGGCCGTCGAGACGTTCGACACCTGGACCAGGCCCCGGGCCTCGGCCACCTCGGCGATGGCCATCGAGAGGTCGCTGGAGTTCGCACCCACGAGCGCGAGCGCGCCGTCCCGGGCCGCCAGGGTCGCGGCCTCGCGCGCGTCGAGGAAGTAGCTGCCGGTCTCGTACGCGAGCAGCGCGACGGGGCGGCCCCGGATGCCGCCGCGGCCGTTCAGGTCCTCCGCGGCGAGCCGCGCGCCGTGCAGCGACTGCCGGCCCGACAGCGCATGGCGCCCGGCGGTGGGGAAGATCACCGCGACCGGCAGCGATCCTCGCGGCGCCGGGGTCGGCCGGGCCACCACCCGCGGCTCGAGCCGCGACTCCAGGGAGGTTGCTGGACGCGAAGCGCCCTGGGGCGTACAGCCGGCGGCGACGAGCGCGGCCAGGAGCGCCGCACCACGGCCGCCTGCAGCGGTCCCGAAGGCCGTCACCCTGCGCAGCGTAGCACCGGAACGCGCCCCGCCCGCCGTTGCCGGCTAGCGGAGGCCCTCAGCCACGTAGAGGGTCGAGCTGTCGTCGCGGAAGGTGTAGGCGTAGCTCTTGCCATCGGGGGCGATAGCCAGGGCGCCCACGAACCCGGCCGGGCTTCCGCCGTCGCGCCCGATCTCCCGCCACGGCTCTCGCTGGCCGCTCCTGAGATCCACCCTGAAGATCCGCGCGCGCCGGCCGGGCTGGCTGTTGACGAAGAGGAAGCGCCCGTCGCCACTGACCCGAAGGGGCACGTCGTCCAGCTCGGCGCCCCGCACCACCTGCGGCTCGCCGCCGGCGATCGGGAACAGGGCGACGCGCCGGTCGGACACGCCCACGACGGACGTCCCGTCGACGGTCGGCGGGAACCCGAACAGCAGGGGGGAGACGGGCTCCTTCGAGATCGCCTTCGGCTCCCCGCCCGCGACGTCCTGGATGTAGAGCGTGGCGGCGCGACCCGCCTCGTTGGCGGACAGCACAACCCGCTTCCCGTCCGGGAGGAAGCTGCCACCGTGAATCTGGACCAGCGGACCGCGTGGCAACGCGAGTGTCGGGCCCGGACCGGTCGGCAGCAGCAGCGCCTGCATGGGCGGGGTGATGCTGAGCACGAGGGCTTGCCTGCCGTCGGGCGAGAGGGCGACCGCCGCGCCCTTCCCCAGCCGCACCGGGAGCGAGCCGTCCATGCCGCGGATGTACGTGCTGTACTCGGCGCCGCCTCCCTCGCCCTGTTCCTGGAACAGCAGCGTCCTGCCGTCGCCCGAGATGTCGACGACGATCCCGTAGTCGAGCCAGGAAAGGTCGCGCTCCTTGGCTTCGCCCGCCCGCAGCCCGAACAGAACCGGTCGCCGCCTCTGGACGGAGACGAGCACGCGGCCGTCGGGCCCGACATCGTGAAGGGCGAGGCTGCCTGGAGCCCTGAAGACCGGGCGGAGCGTCCCCTCCAGGCCGACGGCCCAGAGGCTGTTCTCGGCGCCGGCGCGCGTGCCGGTGAACCAGACCTCCTGACCGTCCCGCGACCATGCCACGCCGCGGATGTCCGACCAGTTGGCGGACAGCGTCGTCTTCTTGCCGGCGAGGTCGACGATGGCGATGTCGCCGCGGAAATCGCCGGAGAAAGGATGCTCGCTGAAGGCGAGCAACTCGCCTCGCGGCGACACCCGCAGGTGCCTCAAGGAGACCGACTCATAGAGGGGCTTCCCGATCGGGAACTCGATACTCGTCGTGGCGCCGGAGTCGCGCAGGACTGCGATCGACGCGCCATCGGGTGCCCAGTCCGCGCCGGAGACGTTCTCGAGGATGTCCCGGGGCGCCCCGCCGCCCAGGGGCGCCTGCGCCAGCGTGGTGCTCACGCCCGCGGAGCGCCCGATGAGCAGCTCGCCGCTCCGTGACACGCTCCCGAGCCGATCGCCCCGCAGCCCGAGACTGCGCGACTCCGGGCTGCCCGGCTGGGTCACGTAGATGCCTGGCTCCGCTCCCGGCCACTGGGCCTGGTAGACGACGGTCTTGCCGTCGGGGGCGAAACGGGCGTCGTTGACCAGGCCGTTCTGGAACGTGATCGGCTTGAACCCGACGACGGCCTCTGCCTTCCTCCTCGGGGCCGCCCAATAGCCGAGGGCGACGCAGCCGAGCGCGAGCAGCGCGGCGGCGGCGCCGCGCTGCCAGGGCCGAGCCTTCCGCGCGACACCCGGGAGCACCGCGTGCGCGGCCGAGCCCGAGAGCTGCTCCAGGTCGAAGGCGATGTCGCGGGCGGACTGGAAGCGCTCCTCCGCGTTCTTCTCGAGACAGTGGGACACGATGCGCTCGAGGGCCGGCGGCAGATGTCGGTTCGTCTCGCTGAGCTCGGGTGGATCCTCCTTGAGGATCGCGTTCATCGTCTCGACGTTCGAGGCGCCCCGGAAGGCGCGCCGGCCCGCGAGCATCTCGTAGAGGACGGAGCCGAAAGAGAAGATGTCCGACCGGTGGTCCACGGGCTGCGCTCGGACCTGCTCGGGAGACATGTAGCCGACGGTGCCGAGCACCTTGCCCGCGTCGGTGCCCGGCACTCCAGCCGTGTGCGTGTCGGCCTCGGTGAGGATCTCGCCTCCAACGAGCTTCGCGAGGCCGAAGTCGAGGATCTTGACGCGGCCGTCCTTCGTGACGAAGACGTTGTCGGGCTTCAGGTCGCGGTGGACGACGCCCTTCTCGTGCGCCGCCGCCAGGCCGCGGGCCATCTGCGTCGCGTAGTCGATCGCCTTGCGCACGGGCAGCGCCGTGCCGCCGATGCGCTCGCGCAAGGTGTCCCCCTCCAGCAGCTCGGAGACGACGTAGGGCGTGCCGTCGACGGTGCCCACGTCGAAGACGGCCAGGATGTTGGGGTGGTTGAGCTGGCCGGTGGCGCGCGCTTCCTGCTCGAAGCGGCGCAGGCGGTCCGGGTCCGCCGAGAAGGACTCCGGGAGGACCTTGAGCGCAACCTCCCGTCCGATGCGGGGGTCGCGGGCCCGGTACACCTCGCCCATCCCGCCGGCGCCGAGCGGCGCGGCGATCTCGTACGGGCCGACGTGGGTGCCGGGAGTCAGGCCCATCGGTGCGCTGCCCTCGCCGGGTTCGTCCGCATGGGGAGGCTGGGGATTCTAGCCGACTCCTGTGAGTCGGTTCGCTCGGAGGAAGGCGTCGGGAGCTCCGGGAGCGCAGCAGCTCGCCCACGGTCACGAAGCGCAGGCCGCGCGCGGCGCCGGCTTCGAGTATGCCGGGCAGCGCCTCGATCGAGCGCGAGGGATCCTCGATGCCGTCGTGCAGGATCACGATCACGCCCGGCGCCAGGTTCTTGGTGACGAGCCAGCGGATGTAGGCGACGGGCGGCGGCGCAGGGTCGTAGGGGTAGGCCGAGCCGAGCACGACCGTGTAGCCGGCCCGCCGCGCCCGCTCCAACTGGCTCGGGCGGGCCACGCCGCCGGGCGGGCGGAAGAGCCGGGGCCGCGCGTCGTCGAGCCCGAGGACCTTCGCGGCAAAGGCGAGGTTGTCGGAGAACTCCTCGTCCGTGTCGCGCCACGCCGGCCGCCGCGTCGTGTAGTGGCTCGCGACTTCGTGGCCCGCCGCGCGGATCCTGGCGACCAGGTCCGGTCGCGGCAACGCCCGCTCGGCGATGAGGAAGAACGTGGCGCGGCCTTGGTGGCGCGCGAGGACGTCGAGGACCTGCGGTGTGAAGACGGGATCCGGGCCGTCGTCGAAGCTGAGCGCCACGAGCGGCTCGATGGTCTCGACACGCCACAGCACGCCCGGCAGGGCCGTGCCGAGGATCGAGAAGGCCCAGAGCGGCTGGGTGGCCAGGATCGCGATGAGCCCGGTGACCGCCAGTCCGATCGCGATCGCCACGCGCCGTCGACGGGAGTGACGCTTCGGCTTCCGAGCCATGACCCCGCTGAAAAGTCTATAATAGCCATATGAAGACGGCCACAATATCCCAGGCGAAGAACTCCCTGAGCGCCCTCCTGGATCAGGTGCGCCACGGCGAGAGCATCGTGATCACCGACCGCAAGCGGCCGATCGCCCGCTTGGAACCCGTGGCCGCGTCGCTCGACTCCCCCGACGACGAAGGACGCCTGGCACGCCTGGAGCGGGCGGGCCTCGTCCGTCGCGCGCGGCGCCCGCGGCTCGACGAGATCCTGCGAGTTCCTCCGCCCGAAGCCGAGCCGGGGGGCGACGTCCTGGCGGCCCTCCTCGAGGAGCGTCGGAGCGGCCGGTGAGGTTCTGGGACAGCTCGGCCCTGGTTCCGCTCGTCGTCCGGCAGCGGGCATCGAGCCCCATGCGTTCGCTCTACCGGTCGGATTCCGGAGTCATCGCGTGGTGGGGAGCGCGAGTGGAGTGCGAGTCCGCCATCGCTCGCCTCGCGCGGGAGGGACACCTGCGGCGGCGCGCGGCGGCCGCGGCCCGCGGCCGCCTCGATCGCTTCGCCGACACCTGGCAGGAGGTGCAGCCGGTCGAGAGCGTGCGCGAGTGGGCGCGCCGGTTGCTGCGTGTTCATGACCTCCGGGCCGCCGACGCGCTCCAGCTCGCTGCGGCGATGGCGGCAGCCGAGGGCCGTCCCCCGACGCTCCCGTTCGCCTGCCTGGACGAGCGCCTCTCCGCGGCTGCCGAGCGGGAGGGGTTCCCCGTCCTCGGCGTCGCGCCGGACCGCTGACGTCTATACTCGAGGCCCGTCGTGAGGCGCGCGGCCGCGGGCCCGCGTGAGGAGATGGGCGACGAGCTCGTTGCGCTGATCCTGGACGAGAGCAAGTGGCTGACGGCCTCGATGTCCTGCGCCCTCGTCGCGCTCGCGCTGCAGGTTCACCTCCATCGCCGTTCCAAGCTCGCGCCGCGGCGCCGATTGATGGCGGCCATGTGTCTGTTCACCGGGGCCACGATCGCGACGATGGCCTTCGGCCACCTGCTCGCCGTGACCGTAAAGCTCGCGCTCGGGATTCTCGTAGGCTCGGCGGCGGCCGTCTATGCGATCGGCATCGCCTTGGCGCTGCCCTCCGCCGGGCTCGCCCGGCACTCGTTCGCGCTGCTCGACGCCGGCCGGGATCCCGGGCGGCGGACGCTCGCGCTCAATGCCTGGCTGGCGCTCACCCTCCTCGCGCTTGGGGTCCACAACCTGCCGCTGGCCGTTCCGGCCGTCCTCAACATCGGCTACGACCAGCACCGCCGGAGCTGGGTCGGCTGGGCCGTCGTCGCGGCAGCGGTCGTGGTGAACCTCGGCCTCTTCGCCGGCTCGCTGGTCTTCCTGGCGAGCGGCCGCAGCTTCGAGGAATTCCGCGGTCTCGAGTGAGCGCGGTCAGCTTCCCACCGACCGACCTGAACACCGGCGTTCGCTGGGAAGTTCCAATCTCCGCCGACAAATGGTATAGATCCGTTCCACAAGCGATGGCCGCCTGGTTGATCGCAGCCTTGGTGCTCACCCTGAGCCCGGAGCTCACGCTCCCAGAGGGCGTGCGCCAAGAGCCGCCGCGCCAGCGTCGTTTCGCCACGGGCCGTTTCTCGGGCGCGCTGGTTCCCGACGCGGCGTCGAGATCGGTGCTCGACTCGGGAGCCGGCCAGCGCCTCGTGTACGCCGACTGCGAGCCTCGCGTCAATCTGTCCTTCGTGGCGTCATGGGCTCATCGATCGGTGCCGGCGCCCGCCGCCGCGCCTTCCAAGCGCTCCGCGAATCGTCTCGGCGAGCGCGGGCCTCCCTCTCCCGCCTAGAGCAGCGAGGCCTTCGTCGCCTTCGCGCCGTCTTCGACGGCGTGCGCCCGCCAAGCTTCGGTTCCAGGAGAGGAGCGTGTGACTTGATCCGCCATCTCGTCGACTCTTCGCCGCCACGATGAGGGCACCTTCGTCGCGGCTCTGGCTTCTGCTGCTTGCCGGATTCGTCATGGTCGGTCTGCCCGCCCTGGTCGAGCTGTACTCGGATTGGCTGTGGTACGGCGAGACCGGCTATCGCCCGGTGTTCTTGCGCTCGCTGGCGCTGAAGGCCGGCCTGGGCCTCGCCGCCGGGCTGTTCGCCTTCGCGTTCCTCGCCGTCAACTTGCGCATCGCGCTGCGCGACCTCAGAAGCCACGAATACACGATCCAGACCGAGCTCGGGCCGCGGCTGGTGCGCGTCGACGCCGGCACGCTCAAGGCGCTGGTGACGTTGGCGGCGGCCGTCGCTGGAATCCTGACGAGCGTGTACGCCGCGTCGCAGTGGGAGCGGTTCCTGCTCTTCTGGTACGCCACGCCGTTCGAGCGCGTGGACCCCGTGCTCGGCCACGACGTCGGCTACTACGTCTTCAGGCTCCCGTTCCTGATGCTGCTGCGAGGCCTGCTCCAGGTCGTCAGCGTGCTCGCTCTCGTGAGCGTCGTCGCCGCCTACCTGCTCACCGGAGCGATCGGTATCGGTGTCGCCGCCACCCCCTTCGCGGCGCCGGCCGCGGTAAGGCACCTCTCCGCGCTCTGCGCCACCATGCTGCTCGTGCTGGCCTTCGACGCACACCTCTCCGTTCGGGAGGCGCTGACGGAGGCGTCGGGGATCGTCCACGGTGCTTCGAACACGGACGTCGCGGCGTTGATACCGTCACGGCGGCTGCTGGCGCTCACGGCTGTCGCGGCGGCGATCCTGGCCGCGGCCCAGGGTTTCTCGCGGAGCTTCCGGCCGATCTTCGCGGCAGTCGCGCTCTACGCCCTCGTCGCGCTCGCAGGGAAAGCCTACGCCGCCGCCGTGCAACGCTTCCTCGTCGCGCCGAACGAGCAGGCGAAGGAGACGCCGTACATAAGGCACAACATCGCGGGCACCCGCGCCGGGTTCGGCCTCGACACCGTGCAGGAACGAGAGCTGCCGGGGGACGCGCCGCTGACGCTACAGGACATCGAGCGCAACGCGGCGACGCTCAAGAACGTGCCGCTCTGGGACCACCGCCCGCTTCTCGATACCTTCGGCCAGATCCAGGAAATCCGGACGTACTACGACTTCGTGTCCGTCCACAACGACCGCTACAGGATCGGGGGCGAGCAGCGCCAGGTGATGCTGTCCGCGCGCGAGCTGAACTCCGGCAGCCTGCCCAACCGCACCTGGATCAACGAACACTTGACCTTCACGCACGGCTACGGCCTCGCCCTCGGACCAGTGAACCAGGTGACGCCCGAAGGGCTTCCCGTGCTGTTCGTCAAGAACCTGCCGCCCGAATCGAGCGTGCCGGAGCTGCAGGTGAGCGAGCCCAGCATCTACTTCGGCGAGCTGTCGAACGACCACGTCTTCGTGAGGACGAAGACCAAGGAGTTCCACTACCCCAAGGGCGACGACAACGTGATGGCGAACTACGAGGGCAGCGGCGGAGTGGCCGTCGACAGCTTCCTGCGCAAGCTCCTGTTCGCGCTCCGCTTTCGATCGCTGAAGGTGCTTCTCTCGGACGACTTCACCGCCGACAGCCGTGTCCTGTTCCACCGGCGCGTCGCCGAGCGCGTACGCCGCATCGCGCCCTTCCTCGACTACGACCCGGAGCCCTACCTCGCTCTCTCGGGCGGGCGCCTCGTCTGGATCCAGGACGCTTACACCACCAGCGCGCACTACCCGTACTCCACGCCCATGGGCCGCATCAACTACATCCGCAACTCCGTCAAGGCCACGATCGACGCCTACCATGGCCGGGTCGCCTTCTTCCTGATCGACGCGAAGGACCCGATCGCCGGGACGCTCGGCAAGGCGTTCCCAGGCCTGTTTCGCCCGCTCGCGGACATGCCCGAGGACCTGCGCGAGCGGCTGCGGTATCCGGAAGCGATCTTCGCGCTTCAGGCCGCCGCCTTCTCCACGTTCCACATGACGAACCCGGCGGTCTTCTACAACAAGGAGGACCAATGGGAGGTGCCGAGCCTGGACGATGGCGCGGGCCGTCCGGAGCCGATGCAGCCCTATTACGCGATCATGAAGCTGCCGGGAGAGCAGGCCGCCGAGTTCATCCAGATGCTGCCGTTCACGCCGCGGCAGAAGGACAACCTGGCGGCCTGGATGGTGGCGCGCAGCGACGGCGAGAACTACGGCAAGCTCACGGTGTTCCAGTTTCCGAAGCAGAAGGTGGTGTTCGGCCCGCGTCAGGTCGTCGCGCGCATCAACCAGGACCAGACGATCTCCCCGCAGATCACCCTGTGGAACCAGCAGGGCTCACAGGTCATCCAGGGCACGCTGCTCGTGATCCCGATCGAGGAATCGCTCCTCTACATCCGGCCGCTGTACCTTCGCGCGGCCGGCGGGCGCATCCCCGAGCTGAAACGCGTGATCGTCGCCCATCAGAACCAGATCGTGATGGAGGAGACCCTCGACGCGGCGCTCCAGCGCCTGTTTGCAGCGGGTTCGCGACCGGCGCGTCCCGCAGCGGCCGAGCCAGTCGCGACCACCGCACCGGCGCAGGGACCCGCGGACCTGGCCTTGCGCGCGCGCGAGCACTACCTGCGGGCGCTCGAAGCGCAGCGCGCGGGCGACTGGGCGCGCTACGGAGAGGAGATCAAGCGCCTCGGAGAAACGCTCGAACAGATGAACAAACGCTGACCTCGTGAGGCCGCTCGCGTCGGGCAACGAATAGTGCTCCAGAGTGCTCAGAACGTCGGAAGCATGGACCCGCTGGAATGGCTGGCGCGGATCACATCCCCCAACCCCGGGAAACACCGCTGCCCGGAGCGCGCCGGCCGTGAGAAACCGGGAGCGGGTGAGCCTGGCGAGCCGCCAGCTAAGAAGCGCCGCTGCAGCGCCAGTTCGGCGCGCGCCGGCCGCCTTGCGCATCAGGCGCGTCAGGCCTGGCGGTAGCCGGAGAAGGCCCGCGCCGGGTTTCCCACGAGCAGCGTCCTGACGTCCTTCTCCGAAAGGCCGCGCTTCAAGAGACTGGGTACGAAGCTCTCGAAGAGCAATCCGTAGCCTCGGTAGCTGCCGCCTCCCGGCTCGCCCACGTGGTACCAGCCCGCGTCGTGCGACACGAGCAGCCGGCCCAGGTGGCCGCGGCCGGCGAGGTCGAGCACGGCCTCGACGTAGCCTTCGAGGCTGTCGGGCGCGATGCCGTCGAGCTCGACCCACGCCCCCGCGGCCGCGACCTGGGCTTGAACGGCGCGGTCCCGTGCGTTCTGCGCGTGCACATAGACATAGGCGGCCGGATCCACCCGCTCGGTTTCCAGCACCGCAAGGATGTCGAGGGCGGCCGCGCCGTCGCCGGTGTGAACGGCGATGGTGAGGCCCGTGTCGAGGTGGCAGCGCGCCGCGGCGGTGACCAGCTTGCGGTCGATCTCGGACAGGCGGCCCGCGTCCACGCCGCTCTTGATGAACCCGGGGCGAATGCCGGTGCCGTCGATGCCGCCGCGGGCTTCGGCCGTCCAGCGCGCGGCCAGCTTCGACGCACTCTCGCGATAGGCGTGGACGGGCACGTGCTTGTCGTTGTTGGCTCCGTAGTAGCCGGTGTTCGTCACGAGGTTGACGCCCGAGGCCTCGGCCAGTCGGCGCAGGAGGCGCGGGTCACGGCCCAAGTAGGCTGGGGTGCACTCGAAGATCGTGCGCGTGCCAAGGCGTTTGGCTTCCTGGAGGTGCGGCAGCGCGACGCGGTAGGCCTCGTCGATGGAGTAGCGGTCCGGGCTCACCCGGTCAGCACCGACGAAATCCACGAGCACGTGCTCGTGGGCCAGCGTGAGCCCCAGCTCGGAGGCGGGTACCGGACCGCGCACCGTCTGGACGAACGGAGCCTTCGCGTCACCTCCCTGCTCCAGCCGAGAGAGCGTCGGATGCAGGAGCGGCAGGCCCAGGAGGAGCTCGCGCCGTTTCATGACCAGACCTTACCTCGACCCGCCCGACAAGCCGCGTCCGAGGGGCGTCCCCCGACGCTCCAGTTCCGCGCTTGGCGTCGCCCCTGACCGCTGACGTCTATACTTCGCCTGTGAGCGTCCGCGCCGTCCCCGAGAACCCGCCGGGCACGCTGGGCCTTCGGCGCGACCCCGCCCTCGTGCCCCTGTCGCAGGACCACCACGCGGCGCTCGTGCAGGCCCAAGCGCTCACACGCGCCGCGGCCGGGCTCGCGCCCTACGAGGGGCCGGCCGCCGGCACCGCGCGCGGCTTCCTGGCGTTCCGGCAGGCCGAGCTGCTCGGCCACTTCGACGACGAGGAGACCGTTCTCTTTCCCGCCGCCTCGCGGGTCGATCCCGCGGCCACGGAGCGGGTACGCGCCGAGCACGCCGAGATGGACGCGCTGGCCGCGTCGCTCGAGCTCGCCCTCGACGGGGGGCGCGACCCGCGGCCGATCATGGCGCAGCTCGGCTCACTGCTCCACGACCACGTTCGCTTCGAAGAGCGTGCGTGGTTCGAGAGCCTTCAGGCCCGCCTGCCCGCCGCGGAGCTGGCCCGCATCGGGCGCGAGCTCGAGGCCCGTCGCGAGGCGCGCGGCCGCGGCCCCGGCTGCGCCCTGCCCCCGCGACGATAGACTGAGCCCGCACAGCCCGCCATGACGACCCCTTCGCCCAGCGGAGACGTCGCCGTCGAGGCCCACGGGCTGTCCCGTCGCTACGGCCGGCGCTGGGCGCTGGCCGACGTGTCCTTCCAGGTGGGACGCGGGAGCATCCTGATGATCACGGGGCGCAACGGCTCCGGGAAGTCGACCCTGCTTCGCGTGCTGGCCACCGCGATCCGCCCCGATCACGGACAGGCGCGGGTGCTCGGACACGACGTCGCCGCCGCGCGCGAGGAGGTGCGGCGCTGCGTCTCGCTGCTCTCGCACTACTCGTACAACTACGAGCCGCTCTCGGCCCTGGACAACCTCGCCATCGCGGCGCGCTTCCTGGGGCGCGCGCACTCCCGCGAGTCCCTGCTCGGCCTGCTCGCGGAGGTCGCGCTGGCCGAGCGCGCGGACGACCCGGTCTCGACCTACTCGGCGGGGATGCGCAAGCGGCTCTCGCTGGCGCGCGTCCTCCTCCAGGACGCCCCCCTGGTCATGCTGGACGAGCCCTACGCCGGTCTCGACCCCCCCGGCTTTCGGCTCGTGGACGGCCTGCTGCGCCGGCTCGCCCAGCGCGGCTCGACCGTCCTGATGGCGACGCACCTGCTGGAGCACGGCGCGAGCCTCTGCGACCAGGGTATCGTCCTGGAGGGAGGACGGCTCACCTGGTCGGGCCCGGCCGCCGCGCTGCGGCCCAGCGACCTCGGCGGCTCTGGAGCAGCCACCCCGTGAAGTGGATCCTGGTGGCGCTCCGCAAGGACCTGCTGCTCCAGTGGCGCACGCGAGCGCACGTCGTGGCCATCCTGCTCTTCGGGGCCACGGCGCTGCTGCTCTTCAGCTTCGCCGTGGGCCCCAACTCCGAGGCCTTGCTCCAGTTCGCAGCCGGCTTCCTGTGGCTGGGTCTCATGCTGTCTTCGACGCTGGCGCTCGCCGAGAGCTTCCAGACCGAGATGGAGGAGCGGGCCCTGGAGGGTCTCCTGCTCCTTCCCGCGCCCGCCCGCGCGATCTACTACGGCAAGGCGATCGGCAACTGGCTGCAGCTGACGCTCCTGGGCGTCGGCCTGGTGCCGGTGATGGTGGTGCTCTACGACGCCGCGACCTGGCGTCTGCCCGAGCTCGTCGGCGTGCTGGCGCTGGGCGCCGCCGGGCTCTCCGCGCCTGGGACCCTCTATGCGGCCATGACGGCTCAGACCCGGGCCCGGCAGACGCTGTTGCCGCTTCTTCTCTTCCCCCTCGTGGTTCCCGTACTGCTCTCGGCCGTCAAGGCCACGTCGCTGCTCATCCTCGGCGACCCCATGCTCCAGCTCCGCGCGTGGGTGGGGCTCCTCGTCGCCTTCGATGTCATCCACTGGTCCCTCTGCGGGCTCCTCTTCGAGCGGGTCGTCGAGGACTGAGATACCGTTCAGCGGGGGTGTGGCGGGCGGCGAGCGGTCCCGCTAGACTGATGAGATGGGAACGAGGGCAGACTTGGCGGGTCTGTCGACAAGCCGCTCGCGCACGCCCTTTGTCTTGCTCGGGCTGGCGGGAACCCTGCTCACCTGGGGCTCCGTCTGGGGCCTGTTCTTCGCGCCCCCGGAGTTCCACATGGGGGACGTCTACCGCATCCTCTACATCCACGTGCCGACGGCCTGGAACGCGATGCTCGCCTTCACGGCCTGCTTCGTGCTGGCCGTGCTCTCCCTCGCCAAGGGCGACTTCGCCTGGGACGCGCGCCTCGAGGCCACCATGGAGGTGGGTGTCGTGCTGTCGCTGCTCCTGTGCCTCCAGGGCTCGATCTGGGCCAAGCCGACCTGGGGTGTCTTCTGGGACTGGGACCCGAGGCTCACCACGACCGCGGTGATGGTCTCGGCGTTCGCCGGGATCCTGGCCTTGCGCCGCTTCGTCGACGATCCCGTCAAGCGAGCGACCTGGTCGGCGGTCGCGGCCATCGTGGCGTCCGCCGACGTCCCGATCGTGTACTTCTCCGTGCGCTGGTGGAACTCGCTGCACCAGACGCAGTCCTCACCCGAGACCGTCTCCGTCCTGTTCCACTGGCCGCTGCGGATCAACGCCATCGGCATGCTGCTGCTGATGCTGGGCCTCGTCATGCTGAAGACGAGGACGGTGGCGCTGCGGCTGCGCCAGGAGCTGGCGCCGCCGCTGCCGCAGGCGCAGCCGGCTCGGCTCGGGGCGGCGGCCGAAGCCGGAGGGGCGCCGTGACCGGCGTCGTCCAGGGCGGCTGGGAGTTCGTCACGGCGGCCTACGTCGTGAGCGCGCTCGTGCTGTTCGGATACGCGGCGGCCGTCGCTCGTGCGTACCGCGTCGAGCGCTCCAAGGAGGAATGACCGTGTCTCAGGCCGCGCCGTCTCCGCCGCGCCGCCCCGGGAACAAGAACAAGTGGTTCCTCGCCGGCGCCCTGCTCGCGGCCGCCGCCGGCCTGGCGGTGATCACCGTCGGCGGGATCGGCGAGAACCTCGTGTACTACTGGGGCCCGACGGAGCTGGCCGCGGCGGGTGAGCGGGCCATCGGAGCCAACGTCCGCCTGGGCGGACTCGTGGCCGAGGGCTCCGTCCGGCGCGGGAGCGGGGTCTCGGGCGTCGAGTTCGACGTCCTCGATCGCAAGGGCGCCAAGGTCCACGTCAAGTCGAGCGGCGTCCCGCCCCAGATGTTCCGAGAGCGGATCGGCGTCGTGGTCGAAGGGACCATGACGAGGGACGGGTACTTCAAGGGGAGCCGCCTGATGGTCTCCCACGGCAACGAGTACCGGGCGCCCGGCGAGGGCGAGGCGGTCGACGTCCGCAAGGCCATGCAGAGCGTCCGGGACGAGGCGGAGACGGCCGCTCAGTGACGCCTGTCCTCGGCCGCACGTTGATCCTGCTTTCGCTCCTGGCCGCCACGGCGGGCGCCACCGTCTCCTTCGCCGCGGCCCGGGGCCGAGGTCAGGCCGCCTGGGACTGGTCGCGGCGCTTCGCCTACGCCTACGCGGGCCTGATCGTCGCGGCCAACCTGCTGATGGTCTACGCGCTCCTGGCTCGCGACTTCTCGGTGAGCTACGTGGCCCACGTCGGGTCACGCTCGGTGCCGACCTGGGTGGCGATCGTCAGCCTGTGGTCCTCGCTCGAAGGCTCGATCCTGTTCTGGGGCTTCGTGCTCGGCGTCTACGTCGCGCTGGCGGCGTGGACCAACCGCGCCCGTCATCTCGAGTACATGCCCTATGCCGCCGGCGTGTGGCTGAGCTGCGCCGCCTTCTTCAGCTTCCTCCTCGCGGGGCCGGCGCAGCCGTTCCTGACCATCGCGAGCCCGGCCGACGACGGCCCCGGGCCGAACGCACTCCTCCAGAACCACGTGCTGATGGCCGTCCACCCGCCCTTCCTCTACGGCGGCTACGTCGGCTTCACGATCCCCTTCGGCCTGGCCTCGGCGGCGCTCCTGGCCGGGCGTCTCGGGCAGGACTTCCTGCGGCCGCTGCGAACCTGGCTGCTCGTGCCGTGGATCTTCCAGACGATCGCCATCGTCCTCGGCGGGTGGTGGGCGTACGAAGTGCTCGGCTGGGGCGGCTACTGGGCCTGGGATCCCGTCGAGAACGCATCCCTGCTCCCCTGGCTCACGGCCACCGCGGCGCTCCACTCGGCCCTGCTCACCGAGCGCAAGGGCGTCCTGAAGGGCTGGACGGTGACGCTGGTCCAGGCGTCGTTCCTCCTCACCATCCTCGGCACCTTCATGACGCGCTCCGGCGTCTTCAACTCGGTGCACTCGTTCACCCAGAGCGCCATCGGCCCGACCATCCTGGTGTTCCTGGCGGCGGCGACGGTCTTCTGTGTCGCTCTGCTCGCGGCGCGCATCGACCGCCTCGAGGCCGAGCGGGCGCTCTCGCCCGGCGCGAGCCGGGACACGATGTTCCTCGTCAACAACCTGCTCTTCGTGCTCTTCACCTTCACCGTCCTGGTCGGCACCGTCTTCCCCCTCGTCGTCGAGGCGTTGCGCGACAAGCAGATGAGCGTCGGCCGTCCCTACTTCGACCGCATGGCGGTGCCGATCGGCGTCGCGCTCCTGTTCCTGATGGGCGTGGGCCCCGCCCTTCCCTGGGGTCGAGCGACGGCGGCGCAGGTCCGGAGCGCGCTGCTACCGCCAGCGGCGAACGGCGTGCTGCTCGCCCTGGTCGGCCTCGCAGCCGGCGCGCGCAATCCCTGGACGCTCCTCACGTTCTTCTTCGGCGGCTATGCGGCTCACGTGACGCTCCGTGAGCTGTGGCTGCCCGTGGCGCGTCGCGTCCGGGAGCGCGGCGAGGGGCTCGCCCGGGCCGTGGGCGAGGTGCAGCGCCAGGGCCGGAGGCGCGTCGCCGCCTACGTCGTCCACGCGGGCGCCGTCGTCATGATGATCGCCATCGCCGTGAGCAGCACCATGGGCGCCTCCCGCGAGGTGCAGCTCGCGCGGGGCGAGTCCTTCGAGCTGGGGCATTACACGCTGCGCTTCCTGGGCGCCGAGGTCGTGCGGGAGCCGCACCGCGAGGCCACCGTGGCCCGGATCGAGGTCTCCCGGGCGGGACGGGTCCTCGAGATCATGGAACCGGCCATGAACCAGTACGGCAACCAGCGGGAACCGATCGGCACGCCCGCAGTGCGCTCGGCCGCCCTGGAGGATCTCTACCTCTCCGTGATGAACGTCGACGCGGAGGCTCAGGCGCTCGGCCTGCATGCCCTCGTCAACCCCCTGGTGGGCTGGATCTGGGCCGCGATGTTCGTGATGGCGGCGGGAAGCGTCTTCGCTCTCGTTCCCGTGCGTCGACGGCCGGCCGAGGGCGCGGCCGCCGCCGAAGCGGTCCCGGCGGGAGCTGCGGCAAGCGGGTCGTGAACCGCAAGGTCCTCGGCTTCGGCGTGGCGCTCGTCGTTCCGCTGCTGGCGATCCTCGTCGTCAACCTCGGCCGCGACCCGCAGCGCATCGACTCCCCGCTCATCGGCAGGCCGGCGCCGCCCTTCAGCCTCGCCCCGGTCGGCGGCGGCGAGCCCCTGACCCTCGACAAGCTCCGGGGCCGGCCTGCCGTCCTGAACTTCTGGGCCACCTGGTGCGCGCCCTGCTACGAGGAGCATCCCGTCCTCCAGGCCTCCGCCCGGACGCTCGGGCCCGACGTGCAGTTCGTCGGCATCGTGTACGAGGACCAGGAGGAGAACGTGCGGAGCTACTTGCGGAGCCAGGGCAGCGCCTATCCCAACTTCATGGACGCGGGCGGCCGCGCCGCGATCGCCTACGGTGTCTCGGGCGTTCCTGAGACGTACTTCATCAGCCCCGACGGCGCGATCGTCGACAAGTTCTCGGGGCCCCTCGACGCGCGATCGCTGGCGGACCGCGTGGCGAGGACCCGAGCGGCGAGGAGCGCGTCCCGGTGAGGGCGCGGCTGGGCTTCGCCCTCCTGGTTGGACTGACTCCGGCGCTCGCACTTCCGGCGGCCCAGGCGACCTCGGCCCCGGATGAGCTTCCCGGCATCGAGGATGCCGCCGAGCGGCTCGGTCCTCCCGGCGCTCGTCCCCTGAGCGGGGCGGAGCTCGAGGCCGAAACGAAGCGCGTGAGCGCGCTGCTCCGCTGCCCGGTCTGCCAGGGGCTCTCGGTCGCCGACTCGCCCGCGACGCTCGCCGTGAACATGCGCAACCGGGTCAGGGAGCTGCTCGCCGCGGGCTACGCCGAGCAGCAGGTGCTGACGTACTTCGAGGGGGCGTACGGCGAGTTCGTGCGCCTCGATCCGCCGGTGCGCGGCGTGAACTGGACGCTGTGGCTGGCGCCGCTCGGCGCGCTCTTGCTCGGCAGCCTGGTGGTGTTCTGGATGATGCGGGCGCCGAAGGCCCCCGGCGACGTTGCGCTCCCCGCGGAGCGGCCTGCGGCGGCCGCGGACCCCTTGCCCGACGACGCCGAGCTGGCGCAATACGTGCTGCGGGTGCGCGAGCAGGTCTACGGCTGGCCGGGCGGGGTTCGCCCCGCGAAGACCGGGAGCTGATGGAGGCCACGGGCGGCGGCTGGCTCCCGGCCATCGTGATGCTCGCGATCGGCCTGGTCGTGGGCGCGATCGTGATCGCGCGCGTGGCAGGCGCCGGGCGCGCGTCCGCGACGCTCCTCGAGCCGGAGCTGCCCGCCGAACTGCGCGATCTCCTCGTCCGGCGCCAGTCCCTCTTCGAGCAGCTCCGGGAGCTCGAGGACGCGGCCTCGAAGCGCACGCCGGAGCAGCTCGCGAGCGACCGCTTCGCCCTCGAGCTGGAGGCGGCCCGCGTCCTCCAGTCGATCGATCGCGCGCGGCCCCGCAAGCGGAAGAAGGGTGCGCCTCGGCCTGCGACGGAGGCTGCGCCCGCCGCCGCGGGCGCTCCGCCGCCTGTGGCGGCGGCGCCTTCGCGATCGCCCGTGTCCGGCTTCCTCTGGGGCGTCGGGGTCACGATCGTCCTGGGGTCCGTGCTGTTCTTCGCTTCGCGCTCGACCGAGGAGCGTACGGCGGGCGGTCCCGCTACCGGCGCATCGCCATCGGGCGCCGCGCCGTCCGATGAGGCCCGGCTCGCGGAGCTCCGGCGCGCCGCAGCGGCGCGCCCCGACGACGTGGACGCGCACCTGGACCTGGCGCGCGCGCTCCTGGCGGGGAACGACTACATGGGCGGCTTCCAGGAGACGCAGGCGGCGCTGAAGCTGTCTCCCGGCCATCCCCGGGCGCTCACGTACCAGGCCTTCGTGCGCGTTGCGATGGGACAGACGGAGGTCGCGGAGTCCATGCTCAGGTCCGCCCTGGCGAAGGACCCGCAGCTCCTGGACGCCCACGTCAACCTGATGTACGTGTACGTCGAGACCGGCCGCGAGGCCGAGGCCGACGCTGTGCTGAAGGAGGCCTCGGGCCGCTTCCCGGATCAGGCGGCGCGGCTCGCCGAGCTCCTGGGCCGGATGAAGGCGGACTCGGCGGCGCGTGGCGGGAGTGAAGCTCGAGGCGCCGGAGAGGACCCGCACGCCGGCGTCGTGGCGCCGGGGCTGGCGGCGGAAGCTCCGAAGCCGGCGGCCGGCGCGCCGGCCTCGTCGGCGTCGGCGCAGTTCTCGGGCACCCTCGAGCTGGATCCTGCCAGCGGACCTGTCGCTGCCGGTGCGGTCATCTACGTGACGGTGCGCGAGGCGGGCGTTACGACGGGGCCGCCGATCGCCGTGAAGCGCCTCCCCGCGAGGCTGCCCGTGGAGTTCGCGATCGGCGAGGGAGACTCGATGAGCGGTGAGCCGCTCCCCGCCAGCGCCTTCATCGAGGCCCGCGTCGACACGGACGGCAACGCAGCCTCCCGGGAGCCGGACGCACCCGTGGGGCGGGCCGACGCCGTGAAGCGCGGCAGCCACGGGCTCAAGATCGTGCTCAAGCCCCGCTCGTGACGCGCCGCCGCCCGCGGGTTTCGGCGACGACGCATTCCGACGCACGACCCACGCCGGGGGCGGGGGCCCTCGGCCTGCTCGTCGTTCTCGGGGCCGCGAGCGCTCTGTGGTCGGTGTTCCTGTGGGGCGAGCTGGTGCGTGCCCGGCAGGGAGGAACGGCATTCTGCCCGATGGGCGGAGACGCGCGCTGCTTCGAGCTGTGGGATGGCGCGTTCGCGTCGGCCGTCCACGCACTGACCGGCCTTCCGCTGGCGGGATGGGGCGTCGCCTGGGGCCTCGCGGCCTTCGCACTGCCTCTCGCCCTCCTCGTCCGACTCGCCGACGAGCGCCCCTCCGCGGCGCTCGTCAGCGCGACCCGGCTGGCGGGGGCGGCTGCCGCCGTCGCGGTCTTCGTCCTGCTGGGCGTGAGCGCGACGGCCCGTGCGTTCTGCGCGAGCTGCTTCCTCTATTACGTGCTCGTCGCCGGCTACGCGGGCGTCGCCCTGGTCACCTGGCGGCCGCTCGGCCTGCCCGATCCGAGGCGCGGCGCGGCCCTGGCCGCCGCGGCGATGGCGGTCGCGTGGGGAGCCCTGCTGTATCCCGGGCTCGCGACTCCGCGCAGCGCCGGCGATGCCGGGCGCCAGGCCCTGCCGGCCGCGTCCCCCGCGAGTGCAGGGACAGGCGACGCGTCACGCGATCGAGCCCTCGTGGAGCTGGTCGGCTCCCTCCCGCCGCAGTTGAAGCAGACCCTCGCCGACGCGCTCCACCTCTATCGCCGGTCTCCGGTGCTGCCGACCGGTCCGGCTCGGGCGCTCCGCGGCTCGCCGTCGGCGCCGGTCCGCATCACCGAGTTCACGGACATCCTGTGCGGCCACTGCGCGGAGCTGCAGGCGACGCTCCGCGACCTCGAAGGCCGACTGCCGCCGGGGAGCTTCAGCGTGGACGCACGGCAGTTCCCGCTGGACGCCGCGTGCAACCCCGCCGTCAGCCGGAGCGGCGAACCCGTGCGCTGCGCCGCCGCTCGGGCGCAGGTCTGCATGGAGGGCGATCCCAGCGGCGCCGAGTACACGAAGCGCCTCTTCGAGCGGCAGGAGGGCCTCACCCTGGAGGCGGTCGTCTCGCTGGCCGAAGGGCTCGGGGCCCGCGGCCGGCTCGAGGCGTGCATGGCGAGCGCCGAGACGCAGGCGAAGATCTCGGCCGACAGCGAGCTGGCGATGCGCCATGGGCTGGACGGCACGCCCCTCGTGCTCGTCAACGGCCGCAAGGGCGTGAGCTTCGCGCCGTTCCTGTACGCGATGATCCTCACCGGCGGCTCGCCGGACCATCCGGCCTTCGCGTCGCTGCCGCCTCCCAATCCCAGCGCGCACCTGCACTGACGCACTCGCAGGGGCAGGACGGCGCTCAGGTCGATCGGGACCCGACGATCCGCTCGATCACCGGCCGCGGGCCCTCGAGGGCCACGCGCTGCATGTAGAACTCGAGGCCGCGCAGGCCGCCCAGCTCCTCGCCGCCGCCGGCCCTGCCGGGACCGCCGTGGACGAGTGTCGGGAGCACCGTGCCGGGGCCCGGCGACTGCTCGGCGATCTTGACGCTGCCCAGGAAGACGCGGCCGTGGAAGGGCGCGAGGCGCAGCACCACGTCGGAGGTGAAGGCCGGATCCTCGGAGTACACGGACGAGACCAGGCCGCCCTGGCCGCGCCCGACGATCGCGGCCGCCTCCTCGGCGCCGCCCCCGTAAGGAACCACGGTCGCGACCGGCCCGAACACCTCGCGGGAGTGAACGGTGGGCGCGGTCGCGCCGGGCTCGACCTCGAGCAGGACCGGCGAGACGAAGTAGCCCTTCCCCTCGGGCGCGCCAACCGGGCGCAGCGCGCCGTCGCCATAGACCAGGCGGCCGTCGCGGGCGAGGGCGTCGACGCCCTCGCGCACGTCGCGATGCTGCTGCGCCGTGGCGAGCGGCCCCATGCGCACGCCGTCGGCCGCGGGGTTGCCGACGACGACGGACGAAAGCCGGTCCACCAGGTCGTCGCGCAGGCGCTCCGCGAAGGCCTGTGGAACGAGCACGCGGCGGATCGCGGTGCACTTCTGCCCGGCCTTCTGCGTCATGTCGCGTAGGACGTCCTTGAGGAAGTAGTCGTAGATCTCGGAGCCGGGCTCCCCGTCGGGGCCCAGCACGGCGGCGTTCAGGCTGTCGGCCTCGACGTTGACGCGCACCGAGTTGCGTATGACGGCCGGCAGGGCCCGGATCAGCTCCCCGGTGGTGCTCGAGCCCGTGAAGGCCACGACGTCCTGCGGGCCGAGGTGCGCCAGCAGGTCCCCGGCGCCGCCGACGAGCACGGACAGGGCGCCCTCGGGCAGCACGCTCCCTTCGACCAGGATCTCGGCGATCCGATGCGCGACCATGGCAGAGCTGGTCGCTGGCTTGGCGAGCACCGGCATGCCGGCGAGAAGCGCCACCGCGGCCTTCTCCGCCAGGCCCCAGGCCGGGAAGTTGAACGCGTTGACGTGGACCGCCACGCCGTGGCGCGGGACGCGCAGGTGCTGGCCGTGGAAGCGGGGAGTGCGGCCGAGCTGAATGCCTTCCCCGTCCGGCAGCACCTGCGTCTCGCCCAGGGCCCTGCCCAGCTCGGCGTAGGTCGACAGCGTGAACGTGGCGCCGTCGACGTCGAACTTCGCGTCGCCGCGGGTGTTGCCCCCGTTCGCGACCGCCAGCTCGATCAACTCCTCGCGATGCGCCTGGATCGCCGCGCACATGGCCTGGAGCAGCGCGCCGCGGCCCGCGAAGGTCATGGCGCGCAGCGCGGGACCGCCTCGGGTCCGCGCGAACTCCAGGGCGGCCCGCCGGTCGAGGCCTTCGCTCCTGGCTTCGGCGAGCGGCTCCTCGGTGGCGGGGTTCACGAGCGTCTCGGGACGGCCGGAGCCCGCGATCCAGCGCCCTTCCAGGTGGCTCTGCAGGCCCTTCACGCGTCGATCCCCGCCTGCCACAGCACGAACGCGTAGTCGAAGGCGACCTCGCGCAGGTAGTCATAGCGTCCCGAGGCGCCGCCGTGGCCCGCCGCCATGTTGGTCTTGAGCAGCAGCGGGTTCGCGTCCGTCTTCAACGTGCGCAGCTTCGCCACGTACTTGGCGGGCTCCCAGTACATCACCTGGCTGTCGTTGAAGGAGGTCGTGATCAGGATCGCCGGATAGGCCCTGCGGCCGAGATTCGAGTACGGGCAGTAGCCGCGGATCACGTCGTACTCGTCCTTCTTCTTCGGGTTGCCCCACTCCTCGAACTCGCCCACGGTGAGCGGCAGCGACTCGTCGAGCATCGAGTTGACGACGTCGACGAAGGGGACCTTGGACACGACGGCGCGGAAGAGGTCCGGACGCATCTCGGTCACGGCGCCCATGAGCAGGCCTCCGGCGCTGCCGCCCTGGATCACGAGGCGCTCCCTGGACCCGTACTTCTCGGCGAGCAGGTGCTCCGCCGCCGCGATGAAGTCGGTGAAGGTGTTCCGCTTCTTCTTCATGCGGCCGTCGTCGTGCCAGGGCTTGCCCATCTCGCCGCCGCCCCGGACGTGGGCGATCGCGACCACGACGCCGCGGTCCACGAGCGAGAAGCGGTTCGAGGTGAACGTCACCCAGTTGGGGATGCCGTAGGCGCCGTAGCCCGAGAGGTAGAGGGGCGCCCGGCCGTCCCGGACGAGGTCCTTCCCGTAGACGAGCGAGATCGGGACCTTGACGCCGTCCGGCGCCGTCGCGTGGACGCGCTCCACGGCGTAGCGGGTGCGGTCGTAGCCGCCCAGGACGGGCTGCTCCTTGAGCAGCGTCGCGGTGCGCGCGTCCATGTCGTAGTCGAGCACCGAGCGGGGCGTGATGAACGACTCGTAGACGTAGCGATAGACCGTCTGCTCCCACTCCTCGTTCTGGCCGGGCGAGGCGGAGTAGGCCGGCTCCGGGAACGCGATGCGGTGGGAGGCGCCCGAGTGCAGGTCCATGACCCGGAGCTGGGTGAGGCCGCCCTCGCGCTCGAACACGACCGCGTGGTCCTTGAACAGGTCGACGCCTTCGATCATCACGTCGTCGCGGTGCGGGACCAGCTCCTTCCAGTTCTCGCGGCGCGGGTCGGCGACCGGCGCCGTGACCAGCCGGAAGTTCCGGCCGCGGTCGTTCGTGCGGATCCAGAACACGTCGCCGCGGTGGTCGAGGTCGTACTCCTGCTCGGGGAGACGGGGCGCCACGAGCCGGAAGGCCCCGTCCGGCTCGTCGGCGGGCAGGACGCGGAACTCGGATGTGGTGTGGCTCCCGGCGCCCAGGACCAGGAAGCCCCCGCTGCGCGTCCGGCCCACGCCGACGTTGAAGGCCTCGTCGGGCTCCTCGTAGACGAGCTCGTGCGCCTCGCTTCCAAGGCGGTGGCGGAACAGCCGGTACGAGCGCTTCGTGCCCTCGTCCTCGACGGAGTAGAAGAGCGTCGCGTCGTCCTTGGCCCATGCCACGGAGGTGACGCGCTCCACGGTCGGCGGCAGGGGAGCCCCGGTCCGCAGGTCCTTCACGTGCAGGGTGTACTGGCGGAAGCCGGTCTCGTCCGTCGTGTACGCCAGGAGGTTCGCGTCGTCGCTCAGGGCGAACGCGCCGATGGCCATGAAGGGCTTGCCCTCGGCGAGCGCGTTCACGTCCAGGACGACCTCTTCCGCCGCCTCCAGGGAGCCTGCCTTGCGGCAGTAGATCGGGTACTGCTTTCCCTGCTCGGTTCGCGAGTAGTAGAAGAAGCGGCCCTTCCTCCAGGGGACGCCCATGTCGGTCTCCTGGATGCGCGCGAGCATCTCCTCGTAGAGCTGCTGCTGGAACGCCTCCGTCGGCTTCATGACCGCCGCCGTGTAGGCGTTCTCGGCCTCGAGGTAGGTCTTCACGTCGGGGTCGGCCTTGTCGCGAAGCCAGTAGTAGTCGTCGGTGCGGCGCTCCCCGTGGATCTCTTCGACCTTCGGGACGCGCTTCGCGACGGGAGGCTCGGGGAGCGTCTGTGCGGGACTGGGGGCGAGTGTCGTCATGGCCTCTCGGGACCGGGGGGGGACCGAAGCGTCAGGCTATCACAGCTCGGCAGCGTCCTCGTAACTTGCTGATCAGTAGAAGATTACAAGGCTGCGCCCTCGTGCTACCGTTGGGGTCGCGATGCTCAGGGTGGTCGTGCTCGCCGAGCCCGACGATACGAGCCTGCGGCTGCTCCAGGCGGTCGACGCGGGGGTCCGCTTTCACGTCGGCCAGGACGCCGTCGCGCTGGCGGACCAGGCGCCGGACGCCGAGGCCCTGCTGTACTGCACGGGCGGCCGGGAACGGCTCGAAGCCGCCTTCACCCGCCTCCTGCGGCTGCGCTGGGTGCACAGCCGCTGGGCCGGCCTCGACGGCCTTCTCTTTCCGGCCCTGGCCGAGAGCCCGGTCGTGCTCACGAACTCGCGCGGCGTCTTCAGCCGCGCGCTGGCCGAGTTCGCGATCGGCGCGATCCTCCACTTCGCGAAGGACTTCGCGCGCATGCGCCGGCAGCAGGCCGCGCGGCGCTGGGAGCCCTTCGTCGTCGAAGAGATCGGCGGGCGGTCGCTGGGCATCGTGGGATACGGCGACATCGGTCGGGCCGTCGCCGAGCGCGGGAAGGCGCTCGGGATGCGGATCCTGGCGATGCGCCGCCGCGACGTCGCGTCCGACGGGCTCGTGGACGAGGCGTTCGCGCCCGAGGAGCGCCTCGGCCTCGTCGCGCGCTCGGACGCCGTCGTGCTCGCGCTGCCCCTCACGGACGAGACGCGCGGCCTGTTCGGAGCGCGGGAGATCGCGGCCATGAAGCCATCGGCCGTGCTGGTCAACGTGGGGCGCGGGCCGACGCTGGACGAGCCGGCGCTCGTCGCGGCGCTCCAGGCCCGTCGCATCCGCGGCGCGGCGCTGGACGTCTTCGCCGAGGAGCCGCTGCCCCGCGACAGCCCGCTGTGGGACCTGGACAACGTGCTCGTCTCGCCTCACACGGCCGACCGCACGACGACGTGGCTCGACGAGGCGATGGCCGTGTTCCTCGACAACCTGGGTCGCTTCCGCGCGGGCCGGCCGCTGCGGAACGTCGTCGAGGACAAGCGCCGGGGCTATTAGCCATACTCCACCCATGCGCGTGAGCTTCGACCCGAACGCCGCCGCCGTCCACGACGGCATCTATGGCCTGCCGTTCTCGCCCGAGGAGGCGCGGGTGGTGCTGGTGCCGGTGCCCTGGGAGGCGACCGTCTCCTACGGAGCCGGCACGGCGAACGGTCCCGCGGCGATCCTGGCGGCGAGCCGACAGGTGGACCTCCTCGACCGCGAGACGGGCAAGCCTTACGAAGCCGGAATCGCGATGCTCGAGATCCCCACCGCCGTGCGCGCCTGGAGCGACGAGGCGAGGCGCCTCGCGCTGCCCGTGATCGAGAACGGCGGGCCGGGGGAGGACCCGGCCCTGCGCGACGCCGTCGCGCGCGTCGACGGACTCGGCGACCGCATGAACGCCTGGGTCCACGAGACCACGCGCCGGCTTCTGGCGGAGGACAAGCTGGTGGGGATCGTGGGCGGCGACCACTCGGTGCCCCTGGGCGCCATGCGGGCTCTGGCCGAGCGGCGCCCGGGCCTCGGCGTGCTCCACGTCGACGCCCACGCCGACCTGCGCGACGCGTACGAGGGCTTCCGCTTCTCCCACGCGTCGATCATGTTCAACGTGCTCCGCGACCTGGACGGCGTGTCGCGCCTCGTGCAGGTGGGCGTGCGGGACTACGGCGAGGCGGAGGACCAGCTCATCCGCACGAGCGGGGAGAGGGTGCGCACGTTCTTCGAAGCCGACCTGCGCCGGGCGCTGCTGGACGGCGAGGCCTGGAGCCGCATCGCGGGCCGCATCGTGGCCGAGCTGCCCCGCGAGGTCTACGTGTCCTTCGACATCGACGGCCTTGATCCTGCCCTGTGCCCCCACACCGGGACCCCCGTCGTCTCTGGCCTGAGCTTCGCCGAGGCCACGGGCCTGCTGCGAACAATCGTCGAGAGCGGCCGCAGGATCGTGGGCTTCGACCTCACCGAGGTGGCGCCGGATCCCGACGGGCAGTCGGAGTGGGACGGCAACGTCGGGGCGCGCGTCCTGTACAAGGAGATCGGCTTCGCGCTGCTCTCGCAGCGGGCCTGACGCCGGAGCGCGCGACGCAGACCTGCCCTGCGTGCCAGTCCGCGAACGACGACGCGGCCGAGGTCTGCTTCCACTGCCGCGGCATCCTGAAGGCGATCACCCGCGGCACGCTGATCGGAGCGCGCTACGAGATCCTGCTGTTGCTGGGGCGCGGGGGCATGGGCACCGTGTATCGGGCCCGTGACCGCGTCCTCGAGGAAGAGGTGGCCCTCAAGGTGCTGCGCTCGGACCTGGGAGAGGCCGCCGAGATGGAGGCTCGCTTCCGGGCCGAGATCAAGCTCGCCAGGACCGTGAGCCACCCCAACGTATGTCGCATCCACGAGTACGGCGAGGACGGGGCGCTCCGCTACATCTCCATGGAGCTGATCGAGGGCGAGAACCTCAGGGAGCGGCTTCGCCGGGTCGGACCGCTGCCGCCCGAGGAGGCGACGCGGATCGCCATCGACGTCGCGCGGGGCCTCGAGGCCATCCACGACGCCGGCGTCGTCCACCGCGACCTTTCGCCCTTCAACGTGACGCTGGATGCGAAGGAGCGCGTGAGGGTGATGGACTTCGGCATCGCCAAGCGTGTGGCCGGCGGGACCGGCGCGGGCTCGGCGGCCGGCTACGTGCTGGGCAACCCCGAGTACATGAGCCCCGAGCAGGCGCGGGGCCGGCGCGTGGACACGCGCAGCGACCTGTATTCGCTGGGCGTGGTGCTCTTCGAGATGCTCACCGGCCGCCCGCCGTTCCGTGGAGCGACGCCGGTGGAGACGCTGATGCAGCACGCGGAGGCGCCGCCCCCCCTCGACGATCCCGCCCTCACGCCCACGCTGCGAGCCGTGCTGGAGCGGGCCCTCGCCAAGGAGCCCGAGGCGCGCTTCGAGACGGCCCACGCCATGGCGGCGGCCCTGCGAGACGCGCGGGCGATCACGGCGCCCTTGCGCCGGCGGCCGCTCCGACGCCTTCTCGTCGCGCCGCTCCTCGCGGCGTTCGGCACGGCGGCGGCGCTGTGGCTGGCCCTTCCTCACGCGCCTCGGTCGACGCCTGCCCCGACGCCGGGGCCGCCGCAGCCGCCGATGGCGACCGTGGCGCCGACGACGCTCGCGCCGAGCCCGTCGGCGCCGTCGGCCAGCCCGCCGCCGCTGCCGACCCGCATGGCGGCATCTCCGCCCGTGGCGCCGGCAACCCCACCCCCGTCGACCGAGCCGGCTGCGCCACCCCCGACCGAGGCGCCCGCTCCGTCGCCGACGGCCGAGCCGTCAGCCTCGCTCGCTCCCGCCGTCGGCTGGCTCCAGATCGGCGTGACGCCCTGGGCGGACGTGGTGGTGGACGGCGAGATCGTCGGCCAGACGCCGATGCCGCCGATCCCGCTGACACCCGGCGTCCACGACGTGATGCTGAACCATCCCGACTTCCGGCCTTTTCCCCGCCGCGTCACAATACGCGCGGGGGAGAAGCTTCGGCTGGTCGTGGACCTCGCGAGCGACGGGGTTCGACGGCCGCGTTGAAGCGGCGAGACTCGATGAAGCACGGGCGCCGCCCGGTCGCCGCGCTGCTCGTTGCCGTCGCCGTCGCGGCCGCCGCCGAGGACGCGGGGCTCGCGCAGGGCATCCAGCAGGTGCGCGAAGGCGACTTCGAGGCCGCCGTCGTCACACTCGAGGCGGCGGCGAGCCGCCTCGAGGGCCAGACCGGACGCAAGGGAGAAGCGGCGCAGGCGCGGGTCCACCTGGGAGTCGCCCGCGTCGGGCTCGGAAACCTCGATGCGGCGCGGGGCGAGTTCCGGAGCGCGCTGCGTCTCGACCCCGCGCTGCGCGTGACCGAGGCCGAGTTCTCGCCGAAGGTCGTGCGCGCGTTCGAAGCGGCCCGGCAGGAGGTCGCGGCCCAGGCGGAGCCGGCGCCCAGGAGGTCGTCCAGGACGCCGTGGATCGTGGGGGCGCTCGGCGCGGCTGGCGCGGGCATCGCCATCGCCGCGTCCGGTGGGGACTCCGCTCCCCCGGGGAGCGCCTCGTTCGCGAACGCCCGGTTCACGTCTCCGATCGTGCTGTGCCCCAACGGCAGCGTCTCGGCGCCGCTGCCCTTCACCGTGCTGGTGGACGCTTCCAACGGCACGTCGAGCCCCGTGACGATCCGCTCGGCCACGGTGCGCATGACGATCGTCGATTCGCCGGAGGTCCCCTCGGAGGTGGGCCAGTCCACGACGCAGCCAGGCACGCCGATTCCCGCCGAGGTTCCGGCCCGCACGGACCTCGGCGTCCAGGTGCAGAGCGCGCTGCTGTGCACGAACCAGCCGGGAGGGGTCGCGCGCTACAACGACTGGACGGCCCTCGTGACGCTCGAGACGAGCGCGGGCTCGTTCAACCTCGGCACCACCGACCGGCTGCGCGTGAACCTGCCCTGAGTTCGGGGCCCATGGCTCGATCTGCCCACTGAGCGGATCCGCACGGCCAGCATTCAGGCCAAGGCCAGCGCTACTCCCAAGGCGCGGTCGAGAGCGCGAAGACGCGATGGCTTCAGGCTCGAGACGTAGTCCGTCAGCGCGGGCTTGGGCAGGCTGACCAGCGCGTCGCAGTGGATGCTGGAGTCATGTTTCAGGCCCTCGTCAGGGCCCACGTCGACCTGCGTGGCGAGCCCGTCACGCCGGGTAAAGACCGGCGCACAAACGACCGTCGAGAAGGACGAGTCGACCAGCGCCTGCCGACTGACGACCACGAAGACGCGCGACGCCTTGGGATCGCCGCCGGCCGGCCGACGCACCCTGAAGAGATCACCTCGCCTCAATGCTCGGCCTGGTACGCGAGGACGTCTTCCATCTCTCGGTTGAGCGCGTCGGCGCTCACGTTGAGTATCTCGAGATCCCTGGCCTCCCGTGCCGATCGGGCGCGACGCGCCAGGAACTCGCGCGCGGCATCTTCCATGATGCGCGAGCGGCTCCTCTGGCGCGTGCTGACCTTGTCGATCGCACGCAGCACGCTGGCGTCGATCGTGACCGATGTCTTGACTCTCATACCGCAGAATATACTACCGCCCCGACGCCCGCGTTCGTTCACCGTGATGGAGCTGATGCGGGGCAGACGCTCAAGCACGGCGTGTTCGGCGACTGAGGCGCGGCTTCAGGTAGAAATCGTGTGCGCTGCTCCTGCATTCCTGTGAGCCGGTGCTGTTGCTGAGGAACTCCAGCGTGCCGTCCAGTCTTCCTTCGAGGCTCGGCCCGGCCGGCAGCGCCTCGCCGCGAGCCATGATGTAGAACGCCTCCGCGTTCGCGAGCGGCTCACGCCTCAGCCACTCTGCGGCGTGGACCTCAATCAGCGCACGGCCGCCACGGACAGACGCGTGTGCCTGGTAAGCCTGGCCGTCGGTCGACCAGACGTCGTCGCTCGCAAAGGTGATCTGCGAGCGCTCACCGCTCGTGAGTATGGTGACGTCGTAGCGGCGGACCCTCAGCCCCGGTGGCAGCGCCGACGCGCATGACGCGGCCGCTGAAATCGAGAGCTGGTAGGCGCCTTCGAACGGCAGGGGTCGCGCCTGTGGAAGCGGCGCAGGCTCGGGCGCGTGCGGGGTGCCGGGCGGCGCCATGGGCGTCGGCCCCGACGGCGGCTCAGCGGAGCACGCCGTCAGGGCCAGGAGCGGGAGGAACCACGAGGGACGCATCACCACCTCAGTTGGTGTTCTTGTACGCGGTGACCACGTAGTTGAAGACGTGCTCGCCTTCGCCGGTCCCGGGGCAGTCGACGGTCTCCTCGGCGCGCGCCGAGAGCACGTTGTTCGACACCTGGCCCTCGTAGCCGGCCGCAGGAACGAACGGGCACTGGCCCTGGCTCGGCCGAGGCCCGACCGTTTCCAGCGTGAGGGTGCCGTCCGGTCGGAGCGTGCCGGTCGCGTCGAAGGTGCCCTGCGGGCAGCCGCCCTGGACCACCGTGAAACCGCTCAGGGCGGCCGACTGGCCGGAGGTCGCGGACTGGGAGAGCGTCATCGAGCCGTAGCAGTAGTACTGCCCCTCGAAGCCGTCGTGGTTGCGATGGAACTGGACGAGCCACTGCATTCCCCAGGTGCCGGCCACGTTGGGCAGGGGAGGAGGCGGCGTGGTGGGGCCGCTGTCGTCGCCGCAGGCGGCGAGAGCCAAGGTGAGGGCGAGGGCGAGGGGACGAGCGAGGTTCTTCATGGAGCTCCTTTGCTTCGCAGCCCGTGCGGTGGGCCGCGTCGACTCCAGGAAGAGCAACGTCGGTGCCCGGGCTGCGCTCCTCTAAGCCGTTGAAGGGGTTTGGGGAGACGAGCTGGAGCGCGTCACGCCGCCGAACGCCGTTCGAAGATCGTACGTACGCCGTCGGGGCTCAGGCGAAGAGGCTGGCGCGAGCCTGCTCCGAGATCGCGAGCACCGCGGGGTGCTTGATCCTTCGCTCGACGGAGATCGCGTAGAAGCGCTCGCGCACGCCCTCGACGATTCCGATCCGCTCGGCGCGGTACTGCTCCAGAAGCTCGCGCTCGATCGCGAGGCATCCGGGGAAGACGCCGACGCCCGCGCGGCCGAACACCTCGAGCAGCGCGGCGTCCTCGATCTCGCACGCGATGCGTGGCCTGAGCTTCCGCTCTTCGAGCCACTGGTCGAGGGCGCGGCGCAAGCCGCTGTTGCGCGTGGGCAGGAGCAGCGGGGCGCCGTCGAGCGAGGCGGGGAAGCCCGCGCGACGCTCGTCCGCGAGCCGGGGCGCGGCATAGAGGCCCACTCCGCTCTCGCCGAGCAGGTGGCTGTACGCGCGCACGCTGGTGCCGAGGGGCATGGGAGCGTCGCTGAGCACGATGTCGAGGGCGTGCACGGCGAGCTCGGCGACCAGCCGCTCGCTCTTGTCCTCGAAGCACTCGATCCGCACGGGCTCAGGGATCTGGAGAGCCGGCTGGAGCAGGCGATGGGCGACGAGCTTCGGAACCGCGTTGTCGATGCCCACGGTCAGGCGTGCCGGCCGCCCGCCCGGGCGATCCTTCAGCGTGTCGACGAGCTCGCGGCCCAGGTTGAAGATCTCCTCGGCGTAGCGGAAGACGATGCGCCCCGCCTCGGTCAGCGCGAGCTGCCGCCCCTGGCGCACCGTCAGCTTCTCGCCGAGCCGATCCTCGAGGGCTCGGATCTGCGAAGACACGGTCGGCTGAGAGATGCTGAGCTTGCGACTGGCCCGCGTGACGCCGCCTTCTCGAACTGCGGCCCAGAAGTACCTCAAATGGTGATAGTTGAGCGCTTCGAGGGGCTGCTCGAAAACCATAGACAGAAACTATCATAAGTGAAGTCAATATCAATTGGACGAATGAGTGAGGACAGCCTAGGTTGGTAGTGGGAGGCCCTTCGGGGCCGGTCCAAGGAGGCTTGTCGGAAGTCATGTGGAATCAGCTCAAGACGATCCTGCTGCTGGGGGCG
The DNA here is from genome assembly GCA_035691285.1 of Vicinamibacteria bacterium. Lineage (GTDB taxonomy): Bacteria > Acidobacteriota > Vicinamibacteria > Fen-336 > Fen-336 > DATFEN01. Next base: position 43,563 of record DASSJI010000184.1, read on the forward strand.
CTCTCGGCGGGGCTCGTCGCGTTCGGCGGCGCTCTGGGCGAGGGCTATCTCTACGTCTTCACTGCGCTCGCCGCGTTGATGAACCTGGGCGCCTACTTCTTCTCGGACCGCATCGTGCTGTCGATGCACCGCGCGCGTCCCCTCGAGCCCCACGAGGCGCCCGGCCTCCACGGCATCGTCGAGGAGCTCGCCGCCCGGGCGGGCATCGACAAGCCGCGCGTGTATCTCATCGAGGACCCGCACGCCAACGCCTTCGCGACCGGGCGCAACCCGCGCCACGCGGCCGTGGCGGTGACGACGGGCATCCTCGAGGTCCTCACTCCGCGCGAGCTGCGCGGGGTGCTGGCCCACGAGATCGGCCACGTCGTCAACCGGGACATCCTCGTGTCGAGCGTCGCCGCCACCCTCGCCGGCGCGATCACCTCCGTGGCGAACGCCCTCCAGTTCGGCGCGCTCTTCGGCTGGTCCCAGGACGACCGCGAGGAGGGCGGCTCGCCGGCCGGGGCGCTGCTCCTGGCCTTCGTGGCGCCCGTGGCGGCGACGCTCGTGCAGCTCGGGATCTCGCGCTCGCGCGAGTACCTCGCCGACGAGACGGGCGCCCGTCTCTCGGGAGACCCCGAGGCCCTGGCGCGCGCGCTCGAGAAGATCCACCTGGCCGCCGAGCACGTCCCGGGCCACGTCCAGCCGGCGACCGCGAGCCTGTTCATCGTGAACCCGCTCGCCGGCACCCAGGGCCTCGTCCAGCTCTTCTCGACGCACCCGCCGATCGAGGAGCGCGTCCGCAGGCTGCGAGCCATGGCGCACGGCTCGGCGCTGCGGGTCGCCTGAGGCCGCTTGGAGACCATCGGGACGCCGGCCCTGTGGGCCGGCTTCACGACGTTCGTGCTGGCGATGCTGGCGCTCGACCTGGGCGTCTTCCATCGCAAGGCCCATCGGGTCGGGCTCCGGGAGGCGCTCGCCTGGAGCGTCGTCTGGGTGACGCTGGCGCTCGCGTTCGGCGCCGGGCTCTGGCACTTCTACGGCGAGCAGCGCGGCCTCGAGTACCTGACGGGCTACCTGATCGAGAAGGCGCTGGCCGTCGACAACATCTTCGTCTTCGTCGTGCTCTTCTCGGCCTTCGCCGTGCCGGCGGCCTACCAGCACCGGGTGCTGTTCTGGGGCATCCTCGGCGCCCTGGCGATGCGGGCCGTCTTCATCGTGCTCGGCGCGGCGCTGATCCAGCGCTTCCACTGGGTCCTCTACCTGTTCGGGGCGATCCTCCTCGTCACCGGCGTCAAGCTGCTGGCGCGTCCCGGAGACACCCCCCAGCCGGAGCGGAACCCGCTGTTCCGGCTGTTCCGGCGCCTCGTGCCCAGCGTCGGCGAGTACCACGGCGAGCGCTTCACGGTGGTGAAGGACGGCCGCCGCTACGCGACGCCGCTGCTCCTCGTGCTCGCGGCCATCGAGGCCAGCGACCTCGTCTTCGCGGTGGACTCGATTCCCGCCATCTTCGCGGTCACGCAGGATCCGTTCATCGTGTACACCTCCAACATCTTCGCCGTCCTGGGCCTCAGGGCCATGTACTTCCTGCTGGCGGACGTCGTGACCCGCTTCGAGCACCTGAAGACCGGGCTGGCGCTGGTGCTCGTCTTCGTCGGTGCCAAGCTCCTCGTCGCCGACCTCTACGCAGTGCCCACGCTCGCGTCCCTGGCCGTCGTCGCGACGCTGATCGCAGGGTCGGTGGTCGTCTCGCTGCTGCGGCCTGGAGAGTCGGCCGGGACGTCGGCGGGCGCCGCGAGGAGCTGATTCGGCTACGGCCCGCGCTTCTTGATCCCGAGCTGCTCGAGCTTGCGGTAGAAGGTTTCTGGAGCGATCGCGAGCAGCTCCATGGCGCGGCGCTTGTTCCCGCCGGTGTGCTCGAGGGCGCGCAGGATGTGGGTGCGCTCGACGTCCTCCACGGCGGCCCGCAGCGGCCCGGGCGGGCCCGAGGCGGCTGGTGTGCGCGACGCCGCCCGCCGCAAGTACTCCGGAAGGTGCTCGGGGCCGATCAGGTCCTCGTCGACGAGCACGGCCGCGCGCTCGACCACCTGCTGCAGCTCGCGCACGTTGAACGGCCAGCCGTGGCGGCCGAGCAGGTCCATCGCCTCGGGCGACAGCCGGCGCCGCCCCTCGCGGTCGTGGCGGCGGAGGAAGTGCTCGGCCAGGAGGGGCACGTCGCCGGGCCGCTCGCGGAGCGGCGGCAGCGTCACGGAGTGGCCGAGGCGCGCGAGCAGGTCGGCCCGGAAGCGGCCCTCCGCCACGTCCTTCTCAAGGTCGCGGTTGGTCGCCGAGACGACCAGGGCGTCCACGTGGCGCAGGGCCGTGTCCCCGACCCGGACGAGCTCGCCCGAGTCGAGGAAGCGCAGGAGCTTGGTCTGGACCGTCGGCTCGACGTCGCCGACCTCGTCGAGGAACAGCACGCCCCGGTCGGCCACCTCGAGGCGCCCCTTCTTGTCGCGCGCGGCCTCGGTGAACGCGCCCTTCACGTGGCCGAACAGCTCCGACTCGACGAGGGTGGGGGCCAGGGCCGGGATCGTGACCGGGACGTAGGGCCCGCGGGCCCAGGGGCTGGCAGCCGCGTAGGCACGAGCGAAGAGCTCCTTGCCCGTCCCGGTCTCGCCGCGGAGCAGGACGCGGGCCCCCTTCTGCGCGAAGCGGCGCACCATGTCGTAGGCCGAGAGGAGCTGTGGGGCCCGGCCGACGATCTCGTGGCGCCGGAGCTCGTCCTCGAGGGCCTCGAGGCGGGCCCGGCTCCGGTCGAGGTCGTCGCGCGCGTCGGCGTGCTCGCGGGCGCGCTCGAGCACGAGCGCCGCGTACAGCGCGACGGCGGTCAGGAACTCGAGGTCGGCGGGCGCGAAGGGCCGATCGCTGCGGTTGTCCAGGTAGACGACGCCTCGCGGCGGCCGACCGAGCGGAACGCACAGCACCGAGCGGATCTTGAAGCGCTGGATGCTCAGGGCGCCGGAGAAGCCCGCGTCCTGCTGGACGTCCTCGGCGAGGACGGCGAGCTCGTCGCGCAGCGCGCGCCTCAGCACGGTGTGGCTCAGGGGCCAGCCCTCGGGCGGTCCGTCGAGATCCAGGGCGTGGCGCGAAAGCGGCCGCAGCGAGCCGTCGCCCTCCACGGCGAGGATCGCGGCGTGGTCGGGCTGCAGGTGGGCGACCAGGCTCTCGTGGATCCGGCGCAGCACCTCGCCGGGCTCCCGGGATTCCAGGAGCTGCTGGCCGATCTCGTAGAGGGCGACGAAGCGGTTCGGCGGAAGCGCGAGGCCCGAGGCGAGGGGGCGCGTCGGATCGAGGGTCGTCTCGCGCGGCACGGGCCGATGATAGTGCCGTCCTCACGCCACGCCGAGCAGCTCCAGGGTCGCGCGGCCCAACTCGACGGCGCGCGTCTTCTGGATGTTGTGGCCCCCTTCCTCGAAGGCGAGGATGCGCGCGTGCTTCAGGGCGGCGGCGAGCTCCTCCTGGATCTCCCGGTCCACCATGTGATCGTCGCGGGCGAAGGCCAGCAGCGTGCGCGGCAGGGGCCCCGAGGCGATTCGGCGAAGCAGGTCGAAGTCCGCCGCGCCGATCGCCTCGAAGTGCACCGCGAAGGTGCGGGCGTCGATCGCGCTGGCGCCCGGCAAGCGCCGTCGCTCGTAGCGGTCGCGCGCGGCCCGCACGAAGAGCCGCCGCAAGAGCGGCACCTTGAAGCCGTGGCCCAGCAGCCGGAAGCGGCGTGGGCTCATGCCCAGGCCCCGGTGGGGGCGGAGCCCCACGCTGGCCACGAGCACCAGCGCCGACACCCGTGCGCCGTGGCGAGCGGCCGTCACGAGCGCCGTGGCGCCGCCCATGGAGTGGCCGAGCACCGCGAACCGCGCGAGGCCGAGGTGGTCCGCCAGCTCCACGAGAGCGTCGGCCCGACCTTCGAGGCGCGTCACCGCCGGCCGGTGCGGCGTGCTGTCGCCGAAGCCCGGCAGGTCCACGCGGATGAAGCGCACGCCGGGCACGAGCTGCGGCGCCAGGTATCGGAAGTCGCGCACGGAGCCAGGGATGCCGTGGACGGCGAGGAGCGCGGGCGCGTCCCTCGGCCCTTCGTCCACGTACGCAAGGGTTCGGCCCTGGAGCTCGAGGCGGGACGGCGCCGGGTCGCTCACGGGCAGAACCGCGTCGGGCCCACGGCGCGTCACTGGCCGAACACGTAGCTGAAGGCGAGCTCGAGGCTGCGCGGGTCGCTCTGCAGCCGGATCAACTCCGCCGGCGTGACGCCCGGCTTCGTCCACGAGAAGGACAGGCTGGCCTCGCGGTTGAGTGCGGCGTGTAGCGTCACGGACCGGTCGTAGGAGCGATAGCCCGGCTTGAAGGTCGTGCGCGTCTGGGCGTACTCGAGGGTGAGGAACTCGACGGCCTCCTCGCGTCCCGCCCACGGCGGCGTCGGCGGCCAGGGCAGCCCCGCCGACACCACGTATCTCCAGTCGCTGCTGCCGTTCGTGTCGTTGAAGCCGCGGCTGAGGTTGAAGCCCAGGACCGGCACGTTGCGCTCGGCCACCTGCGCGGCGTGCAGCCCCCGCAGGTCCTCGGCCAGCTCCTCTCGATGGGGCGACAGCGCCAGCCGCTCCCGGAAGGAGCGCCGCGAGTCGTCGTCCGCGGAGCGGTCCTCGAAGAGTCCGAGGTCCTGCGCGCGGTAGGCGAGCTGTCGCATGCGCCGGGCGGCCTCGCCCGAGCGCGGGAAGGTGTGGCGTCGCCCGAACAACGTCAGCCCGCCGCCGAGGCGGAAGTCGAAGACCCCGATCACGGCCTCCGAGCGCGTGCGCAGGGACTGCGAGAGCACGACGCGCGGGCCGAGCTCCACGGCGTTCTGCGTCTCCACGAGCCACTGGCGGCGGCCGAAACGGCCCTTCACGCCCTCGGTCGTCAAGGAGGCGGCGAGCTGGGCCACGCGCGGCGACACCACGACGGCGGCGCTCACGCGGTCGCGATCCTCGTCCAGGAGTCCCGAGGTGCGCAGCCGTTCCAGGGCGCCCTCGAGTGACGCCTCGAGGATCGTCGCGCGATGCCACGAGACGCCGATGCTGGCGCCGCGGACCACGCGACCCGCGGCCACCTGCTCGCTGTCGGGGTCGGTGTCGTAGACGCCCCCGGCCTGGAGCTGCACGTCGCGGCCGAAGCGGGCGAAGACGGAGGCGTCGAAGACGGTCCGATGGTCCTGGCTCTCCGGGCCGACGTCGGCGGCGAGCTGTGCCCGCAGCCGCCCCTGCCGCCAGCCGAGGCCGACGTCGTGGGCGCCCTGGCGCTCCGCGTAGCGGGCGAAGAGCCGCGTGGTCTCGAATGAGAGGCCGCGCCGCTCGCCCTCGATCTCGCCGCCGAGGAATCCGAAGCGTCCCATGCGCAGCCGGAAGGCCGTGTCCTGCTCGGTCCCCGCCGATTCCAGGGCCCTGAGGAAGAGGTCCGTCACCAGGAGCGGCCCGGCGGGCCGGGTGAGATCGCGCTCCGCCTGGGGCAGCAGATAGACGGGGGTCGCCTGGAGCAGGAGGAGGAGCAGGATCACGGAAAGGCGAGGGGAGGAACGGCCGCGGCGGCCTCCGCGTCCGCTGCCGTCGGGAAGTAGACGGTGACGTCGGGGACGAGGTCGCGGTATGCGCTCGTCGTCGCGCCCTGCGTCGCCGCGGCCACGCGCTCGACGTAGAGCGCCAGCAGCGCGTCGGACTCCGCCACCACCCGCACCGAGCCGTCGGGATCCCGGGCGAGGTCCACGAGCTGGTAGCGGCCCGGCGCGCCGTCGTAGAGCACGTAGAGGTCGATCTCGGCGACGCCTGCGATCTCGCGGGCGATGCGGGGGACGACCTCCTCGACCCAGGCGCGGTGCTGCGCGGGCCCGTCGGCCCCCGTCTCCGTGACGCGAACGGGCTTGCGGGCCAGGCCGGCGAGCAGTGGGATCACGCGCGGGTCGTAGACGTGGTACGCGACCTCGTCGCACAGGTCCTCGAGGCCGGTCTCGAGCAGCGTCCGCACCCTCAGCACGCCTTCGGGCGTGCCCACCTCGGCCGCCGCGACCACCGCCAGCTCCGGCGCTTCGTTCTTGAGCGCCAGGTACGTCGGCGCCAGCAGCCGGCGCAGGTAGACGTTCGGCGCGACCCCCAGGGAGTGCACCGGCTCGTTCAGGATCTGGAACGCGACCCTGCCGGCGCTCGAGACGCCGGGCGCGGGGGCGACGTCGGACGCGAAGATCTGCAGGTACGCGCGGAGCAGCGGCGTGCGGACGCCGGGCTGGCTCAGGGCCTGGGCGAAGTCGAGTCCGGTGGCCTGGGTCAGGACGCAGAGCACGTCGAGGCCCAGCGCCCGGCAGGCGCGGACGTACGGGATGGACGCGAAGAAGTCGTGGCCGAACCGGTTCCACGAGATCGGGATGCGCGCCTGGGCGAAGCCGAGCCCGTACGCCGTGGCGAGCAGGGCGTCGACCACGGCGGGGTCGAGGCCCGGCGTGTCGGGCGTGGCGGCCGGGTCCAGCAGGCGCGCGGGCTGGATGTTGATCCCGCCGTTCACGCGGGGCACGGGCGGCAGAGAGGGCGGCGGCGGAGCCTGCGCCTGCGCCCGTGGCGGCGGCAGCAGGCCGGCGGCGGCCGTTCCCCCGACCGCCGCCAGGAACGACCGGCGCGAGGTCACTTCTTCGGCTTGAGGGCCGCCATCATCTCCTTGGCGGCGGCCCGCTCGAGGTGCGCGAACCCGCCGAACTGCTGGCCGGAGAAGAGCGCCTCGGCGCCGTCGATCGTCACGACGTCGCCGGTCTGGTAGGGGCTCGCGTCGCTCATCAGGTACGCCGCGAGGTTCGCCAGCTCCCAGTGCTCGCCGAAGCGGCGCGACGGAATGCGACGCCGAGCCTGGCGCTCCAGCTCCGAGCCCGGCATCAGGCGGCTGAATGCGCCCTCGGTGGGGAACGGCCCCGGTGCGATGGCGTTGAGCCGGATCCCGTACGTCGCCCACTCGACGGCCAGCGAGCGCACCAGCGCGGCCACCCCGGCCTTGGCGCAGGCCGAAGGCAGCACGAAGGCCGAGCCCGTCTGCGTGTACGTCGTGACGATGGCGAGCACCTCGCCGGGCGCGCCGCGCGCGATGAGGCGCCGCCCCAGCTCGGTCGTGCAGTGGAAGGTGCCGTGCAGCACGATGCGCACGACTGCGTCGAACGCATTCGAGGTCAGCTCCTCCGACGCGCACAAGAAGTTGCCGGCGGCGTTGTTGACGAGCTGGTTGGCCGGCCCCAGCGTCTTCTCCGCCGCGTCGAACGCGCTCCGCACCGCCTCTGGATCCCGGACGTCGCAGGGGACCGCCGCCGCCTCGCCGCCGCGCTGGCGGATCTCGCCGGCCGTGGCCTCGAGGGGCTCCTTGCGGCGGCCGAGGAGCGCGACCTTCGCCCCCAGGCCTGCCATGCGCATGGCCATGGTCCGGCCGAGGCCGGTCCCGCCACCGGTGACGATCGTCGTCTTGCCGCGGAGGAGGTCGGGGCGGAAGGGTTCGTGAGCTTCGAGGGTCATGGCAGCCATGCTAGAATTTCAATCCATGGCGGGCAAGAGCCGGGCGACCTTCGCGAAGCGTCAGCGAGAGATCGCGCGCCAGGAACGTGCCCGCGACAAGGCCGCGAAGATGAAGGAGCGCCGCGACACCAGGGTGAAGCTCGACCGCCACGCCGAAGAGGATCCCGACATCGCCGGGATCGTGCCTGGCCCCCAGCCCCTTCCCTACGACCTGCCCGAAGACGAGAAATAGCCGGCTCAGGTCAGGACTTCGGCCCCGCCTTCCGTGATGAGGACGGTGTGCTCGGTCTGGGCCACCGGAGCGCCCGAGACCTCCACGAGCGGCGGATAGGCTTGAAGGCCGCCGGCCACGGCCAACAGCTTCAACGCCTCGTCGATGGCCCCGAGCGGGAAGCCCCCGAGCTGCCTCCGCGAGAAGGGCAGGCCCCGGAAATCACGCAGCCGCCGCATCAGGAGGGGCTCGATGCCCTCGTCGCCCGGATGGCGCGGGTCGAAGCGGAACACCTCGGCGCGCCCCGTCTCGGCCACGAGGCCCTCGCCCTCGGTGGCGAACGGCTCGATGGCCAGCGTCATTCCGACGGCGAGCCGGTCGCGGCCGTTCTCGGGGACGTTGGGGATCGGCGGCGGGCAGTGGACCTTCCAGCGCGCCACGCCATGGCCTCCGATGTTGCGCACCGGCCTGGCTCCGCGTCCCACGATCTCGCGCTCGATGACCGCCGACAGCTCCCGCACCGGCACGCCGGGCCGGGCCAGCGCGATGGCGGCGTCCAGGGCCGCGCGGGTGCCGTCCACGAGCTCCGACCGCCGGGAGACGCCGCCCACCTCGACGGTCACGGCCGTGTCCACCACGTACCCGTCCACGTGGACGCCGAGGTCGAGCTTGGCCAGATCGCCCGACGCGTACTCGGTGGCGTCGTCGGGCGGGGGGCAGTAGTGGGCGGCGACGTCGTTGCGCGAGGACTGCGCCGGGAAGGCGGGGTGGGCCCCGCTCTTCTCGATCTCCTCCTCGACCGCTGCGCAGACCGCGAGCAGCCGCGCGCCGGGCACCATGAGGCTCATGCCCCGCTCCCGGGCCTGCCGCGCGACCCGTCCCGCGAGCCTCAGGCTCTCGTGCGGGCTCAGCCGTTCCTCTTGAGACGCTCCACGATCTCTCCGAGCTTGCGGTCGGCCTCGGCCGCCGGCAGCAGGCAGGTGCCGGCCCCGGTGTGGCCGCCGCCGCCGTAGTCCGACATCAGCTCGCCGATCTTGGTGCGACAGGTGCGGTTGAAGATCGAGTGGCCCACGGCGCAGGCCACGTGCTCGCGGTTCGGTCCCTGGTGGACGCGCACCGACACGTTGGCCTGCGGGAACAGCGTGTAGACGATGAAGCGGTTGCCGATCGGCACCTTGTCCAGGGCGCGAAAGTCGGTGACCACGACGTTGCCGTCGAGGCGGGACCGCTCCCGGGTCACCTCGCGGAAATTCTGGTCCTGCTCCCGGATCTTGCGGATGCGCTCCTGGACCTCGGGCAGCTGCAGCACGGCCTCGATGGGCTTGCGCTGGAGCGCGCCGACCAGCTTGAGGAAGTACTCGCGGTAGGCTCCGAGCCCGGTGCGCGGGTCCAGGGTGTAGCCCAGCAGGATGTAGTCCTTCGGGTCGAGCACGTCCTCCATCTCGAGGAGCGCCGCGTCCAGCCGGTCGGCCTCGGCGAGCAGCGTCTCGTACCTCTGCAGGGAGGGGTGCTGCCCGACGTAGTACTCGTACACGACCCTTGCGGCGCTGGGCGCCAGCGCGTAGCGCCCGTCGAAGTTCTCCGGCGGGCGCTCGTTGCTCTCGGTGAGCAGGTGGTGGTCGAACCACTTGCCGCAGCCGGCCTGGTACGGCAGGTTGCAGAGGATGTCGTCCTCGGTCGCCCGGAACTTCTTGTCGGTGACGTCCTGCGGATGGAGCAGGAGGATCTCCTGGATCTCCTCGCAGTGGGTGACGAGGACGGCGCAGGCCAGGCCGTCGAGATCTCCGCGGGTGACGAGTCGCATGGGGCGAATCCTACTCCAAACGAAAACGCCCGGGGCTCGTGAGCCCCGGGCGTTGGAGTAGGTTCGGTGGTTCCCTTTACACCTTGGTGACGTTCGCGGCGCGGGGCCCCTTGGGGCTGTCCACGACCTCGAACCGCACCCGGTCGCCCTCGTTGAGGGTCCTGAAGCCCTCCGCGCGGATCTCCGAGTGGTGCACGAAGACATCCGGCCCTCCGTCGCGGGAGATGAAGCCGAAGCCCTTCGCCTCGTTGAACCACTTCACCGTGCCTTCGACCATGAACGTGTAGGCCTCCTTCAGCCTGCGCCTAGCGCCACGTCACCTACGCGCCCATGAAAAAAGGCCGCCCACCACGGGCGGCCTCTCGTCGAAGGGCGGTGCGAACGTCACTAGACGAAAAGGACGTTAGCAGGGCGGGCGGAAGCCTGTCAATAGTCAGTCGTTGCCCTTGATGCTCGCGATCGGACGCAGGCGCACCTCCACCTCGGCCAGGCCGGCCTCGACCACGGCGCGGATGACCTCCTCGGCCGGCTTGTAGCAGGCCGGCGACTCGTCCACGGGCACGGAGCCGCCGGCGTTCACGAGCACGCCCAGGTCCTTCATCTGCTGGTTCGCCCGGGCCTGGGTGATCTCGCGGCGCGCGGCCGAGCGCGACATGCGCCGGCCGCAGCCGTGGTTCACGGAATAGATCGACAGCGCGGCGCCGGCCCGCGGCCGCAGCACGTACGAGAGGTCGCCCATCGAGCCGGGGATCAGGACCGGATGGCCGGTCCTCTCCCAGCGCGTGCCCGACAGCATCGGGTGGCCAGCGGGCAGCGCACGCGTCGCGCCCTTGCGATGCACCCACACCGGCCGGGGGTAGAGGTCGGGGTGATGCTCCTCCTGCACGAGGTTGTGGCTGATCTCGTACACGAGCTCCGGCTCCGCGCCGAACGTCTCCGCGAACGCCGCGCCCACCTCGCGGCCGATCACCAGCCGGTTGACGATCGCGAAGTTGCCGCCTGCGGCCACGGCGTTCTTGTAGTCGCGCCAGTGGCGCGACTCGGGGCGGAAGTAGCCGAGGTCCATCTCGCCTCGTTTCAGGCCCAGTTCCGCCATGGCCAGCTCGAAGTAGTACGAGGCGAGGCCGTGGCCGAAGCCGCGGGAGCCGGTGTGGTACATGACCCAGAGCCGCTCGCCGTCGTGCTGCAGCTCGATGAAGTGGTTGCCGCCGCCGAGGCTGCCGAGCTGCTGCTGGCCGCGCCATGCCCGGGACTTCTTCGGGACGTCCCATTCGTCCTCCACCGGGATGCGGTCGCGCTCGGCGGTCCCGCGCCGCGCGCCCATGGCCTCGGCGCCGCCGCGGATGACCTCCTGGAAGCGCTCGTCGGAGACGGCCTGGCCCCGCGAGCCCGCGCCCAGCCCGACGCGGCGCATCACCTCGCGGGAGAACGCCTTCACCCGCTCGGGAGTGGCCTCGTCCTTCCTGACCTCGGAGCGCAGGGCCGCGATGCCGCAGCCGATGTCGTAGCCGACCGGCCCCATCGCCAGGGTGCCCTCGGTGGCCATCACGCAGCCGACCGGGACGCCGTAACCTTGATGAGCGTCGGGCGTGATCGCCACGTCGCGCACGCCGGGGAAGCGCCGAGCGTTCCGGATCTGCGCGCCGAGGCCCTCCTCGAGCTCGTCGAGGAGCGCGTCGGTCAGGAAGAGGCGCACGTCGCCCTCCTCCGTGCGCCAGCGGAAGAAGCCCGCCGGGTCGCGCCGCAGCGCCGCCTTCCAGGACATCGCGCGTCATCTTATATAGTGGGCGCCGCGAGAGGTGACGATGCGATGGAGCGTCCTGGCCCTGAGCCTCGCCGTCCTGGCGGTCGAGACCATGGCCGCTGAGCCGCGCGCCCGCGACCTGGGCATCCCGTTCTCCTTCGGGACGCCGGGGAAGTGGAACGCGATCACGGACGTGCCCGGAGTCGCCGTGGGCCACGTCACCCTGATCGAGGGCGAAGGGGTCCGCACCGGCGTCACCGCGGTCATGCCGCGCGGCAACGGCGACGAGGCGCGCCGGCCGTGCTTCGGCGGGATGTTCTCCCTCAACGGCGACGGCGAGATGACCGGGAGCCATCGCACCGAGGAGTTCGGCCTCCTCGACGGCCCGGTGATGCTGACCAACACGAACAGCGTCGGAGTCGTGCGCGACGCGCTGTCACGCTACGCCGCGCGGCGCTGGCCGCCGAAGCGGCTGTGGACGGTATGGTCGATCCCGGTCGTCGCCGAGACCTGGGATGGGCCGATGAACGACATCTACGGCTTCCATGTCCGGGCGGAGCACGCGTTCCAGGCGATCGATGGCGCCGCGTCCGGGCCGGTGGCCGAGGGCAGCGTCGGCGGCGGAACCGGCATGGACGCCTACGAGTTCAAGGCGGGCATCGGGACCGCGTCACGCGTGCTGGCGAAGGAGCAGGGCGGCTACACGGTGGGCGTGCTGGTCCAGGCCAACCATGGCCTCCGCCACCAGCTCTTGATCGCCGGGATCCCCGTCGGCCTCGAGCTTCCCGCCGAGAAGCCGCGGACCGAAGACTCCGGGTCGATCATCATCGTGGTCGCCACCGACGCGCCGCTCCTGCCCCACCAGACGAAGCGGCTGGCGCGCCGCGCCTCGCTCGGCCTGGCCCGCACCGGCAGCGTTTCGGGCAACACCTCGGGCGACCTCTTCGTCGCCTTCTCGACCGCGAACCCGCGGGCGGGGGATTCCGACGCGGTCGTGCCCCTGGAGATGCTGGCCAACGACCGGATGGGCCCGCTCTTCGAGGCCGTGGTGGGCGCCACCGAGGAGGCCATCGTGAACGCCCTCGTCGCCGGTCGCACCATGACCGGCCACGTGGGAACCAGGGTCGTCGGCCTGCCCCACGACAAGGTGCAGGCGATCCTGAAGCGGCACGCTGTGCTCCAGGGACGTTGAGCGGCGTGTCTCTTGCGCCGAGCAGGATTGGACATATGATCTGCGCTTCTCTCTCCATACCGGAGATCAGGGGGTGCTGATGAAGGTGGCGACGTCCGTCGCGCTCGGGCTCGTGTGTGCTCTGGCCCCGTCCGGGGCGATGGCCCAGGCGCAGCCGAAGCAGTTCGTCCAGGTCCTCACCGTCCGCGCCACGCCGACCGGCGCCATGGACTACGAAGCGTTCGTGAAGAAGGTGATCGCGGCCGCCGAGAAGATCGGCCAGACCCAGCGCACCGTGACGTTCCAGGTCACTGCTGGCGGGCCCGGATATACATACATGATTGCAACCTATTTCGACAGGTGGGCCGAGACCGACGGGTTCCTGTCCACGCCCGAGATCCTGACGAAGGCCCTTGGTGAGGTGGAGGGCGCCCGGGCCCTGCGCGCCGGACGCGCGAGCATCGAGTCGCTCGACACGGCGGTCTACCGGCTTCTGCCCAACCTCAGCACCAAGCCGAAGGCGTACGACCCGCCGCCCGCCTACCTTCAAGTGATTCGCAACCAGGTGAAGGCCGACAAGACTCGCGAGTGGGAGTCTGTCATCGCGCGTTACAAGGCCGCGTCGGAAGCGATCGCAGAGGCGCCTACCGCCATCCGCCGCGTGTCGGTGGAGGGGCCGGCGAACGTCTACATCACGAGCCTCGCCTACGCCGGGGGAGCCGAGCGCGATGCCTGGCCGACCTTCATGGACGCCCTGACGAAGGCCTACGGCGAGGAGGAAGCGCGCAACCTCGACGCCCGCCGCGCCGCCTGCGTCGAGCGCGGCGAGGCGTTCATCCTGAAGTTCCGACCGGACCTGAGCCGGCTCGGCAAGTAGGCGGCGCACGCCTCGCGGGGCTGGCGCTCCGGCGCCAGCCCCGGGACGTGCCCTCGACCGCGGCGGGCCTCAGCCGGCGCGCCCGGGGCTGCCGCCGGTCATCAGCTCGCGGAAAGCGGGCACAGGTCGTCGCCATCACTCTCGCCCCGACACACCCCAGGCTGCTCCTGCCCGCGCCATCGAGCTGCAGGGAGCCGCTCGCTCAGTCGGGGAGGCCGAGCAGGCCGGGGATGGAGAGGTCCTCGTCGAGGGCGGGCCAGTGGATCGCGTAGCCGTCGGCGTAGAGCTCGAAGTTGTTCCGGTCCGCTTCCGAAGCGTCGCGCAGGCGCGGAAACCACTCGAGGGGCACAGTGAGCGTGCGCCCGTCCTTGAGCTGCACGAGCAGCCCGTCGGCCACGAATTCCACGGCCTGGGCCCGCGGCTCAGCGCTGATGGCCGAAGTACTCATTCCACCTCTCGAGGAAGAAGACTTGGTGCTCAAAGGTCAGCTCGCGGACGCGGCGCAGCTCGGCGCGATTGAAGCCGCGCGCGAAGGCGAAGGCCGCAGGTTGCAGCCACAGCTTCGCGACGCTGTCGCCCTTGCGCACGTGCACGTGGGGCGGCTCCTACCTTTCGTCGCTGAAGAAGTAGAAGCGGAAGCCGTCGATCACGAGCAGCGTCAGCATGAGCCGTTTCTATCGTCCCCCAGCGCGCCACGAGGTCCTCTTCCGAAGTCGATTGTACGCCGCCGCCGCCCTGGGGTGGGCTTTCGCCAGCGCCCGCCTGATCCGCGCCGAAGGCGCGGCGGCGTCCCGCGTTAGCCTTCCGCCGCTAAACCGTGACGGCCCGAGCCTCCTGGCACGGGCGAAGACCGATTCCATCGATGCCCTGGGCATCGCACGCTTCGCCGCGCAGAAGCGGCCCGCCATGACCCCGCCAAGGGACGAGGCCATGGACGAGCTGCGCGAGCTGGTGAGATTCCACGACCGGCTGGCGCAGGACGCCGGCGACCGCGTGCGGCAGCTCCACAGACTCGTGGCCCTCTGCTTCCCTGAGTTCACGCGCCACGTCCGCACCCTCGACAGCCAACGCGCCATCCTCATCCTGCGCGAGCACCGGACCGCCGAGGCCTTCGACGACGGCTGCCTCAGGGCCCTGGCCCAGCTCCGCTATGGCGAGTACCACAAGGTGGGGGAGGCCCTGGCGCACAAGCTCGTCAGCGCAGCCAAGATATCGGTCGCCCGGCATCACAGCCCCGCCTACCGCAACGCGGTGCGCTTCATCTGCGCCGACCTGGACGCGGGTCTGGCTCGGAAACACCCTGGCACAAGTCGGTCGGCCCGCTCAGGCCCAGGCAGAGCTGAGGCGCGCGGCGCGGGGAGATCGCCGCGACCCGAACCCGCCTTTCGCGCTGGGGGAGCTCTACGAGGACCTGGGTCGACTGCCCGCGGCCGAGCGTGCTTTCCGGCGGGTCACGGACCTGTGCCCTGATGATGCGTACGCCCGAGTCAGGCTGGCGAGGGTTCTCGCGGACCTGGGACGGCTCAGGGAGGCCTCGGCGCAGGCTCGCGTGGTGGTCCGCATCGACCCGAGGTGGCGCCGCCACGTGCTTCAGCTTCTGAGTTGAGATTTCGGCGAACCCTCGCACACCTGCAATAGAACCGAGGAAGCCACATGTCCGCCCGGACGCCATACGGCGACAGGCTGTTCATCGCTGCAATCCGCCACCCCCTGAGCCGGGCGCTGGCACAGAGGGCTGTGCAGGCGGCGACACGTCTCCTGGCCCTGGCGCTCGGTGAGAGCCTACGGGCGCTGAGAGACTCTCCAGATCCCCTGATGCAGGCGCACTCGGCCGCCCAAGAGCACGCCGTCCTCGCTCGGCTCCTGTCCGACGTGGCCGAGATCCTGGGCAGCCGCTGGGACAAGGTGCCGGATAAGCGTCGCCCGCACTACTCGCCCCACCAACGCTGGCGCATCCTCGAGATCAAGCGCGTGCTGGCATACTCTGCCGAGGAAACCGCTGCGTTGTTCCGTGTGGCCACGGCCACGATCAACCGCTGGGAGATCGAGGCCGGGCGTGAACCCGGAAGGGAGACGATCGGCTCGCTGCTTCGGCCTGTGCCGCCGCTCCGCCGATACGCGGATGTCGTCCGGAGCCTCGTCCAACGCATGGACCGTTTAGGATTCCCGAGCACAGGGAAGATCGCGGCGACCCTCGCCCGAGCCGGCTGGCGGCTGGCGCGGGAGACAGTGCGCCGTTACCGACACGAGCCGCCTGCTGGTCCGCGCTCTCCGAGCGCGCGCAGTCGCCAGACTGGCGCGCCTATCGAAGCGCGTGCTCCCCACCACGTCTGGCTTGCGGATCTGACCCACGTCCGTGGCCTCTTCGGCCTGGCCACGTTCCGGATCGCGGCCGTTTTCGACGCTTTCTCGAGAATGCCGTTGGCCCTCCGTGTCTTCACTTCAGAACCGTCGGCCGCAGACGTGGCGCAGCTGTTCGCAGGAGCCGTGCGCCGCCATGGCCGTCCCGCGCTTCTCGTCACTGACCACGGACCCCAATTCACCGCTGTCAGCTTCGAGGCGCACCTCCGACAGCTCCGCGTCGAGCACAGGATCGGGGCTGTCGGTCTCAGCGGCTCCATCGCGCTCCTCGAGCGGTACTGGAGGACTCTCAAGGAGAGCCTGCAATTGCCGGTCTTCGCTCCCCTGACGCTCCGAGATCTCGAGCGCCGCGTGGCGTATTCGGTCCTGCATTACGGCTACTACCGTCCCCATCAGGCCTTGGAAGACGCGACCCCGGCCGAGGTCCTCTTCGGGTGGCCCCAGGCCGGCGACAAGGCCATCTCGCCACCGCGCGCGGCCCAGGGAACGGGATCACACACCGCACCTTTCAAGGTCGCCTTCCTCGACGCCGACGCTCGCCACCCGATCCTGGTCAAGGCAGCGTAGTCGCCAGCTGACGAGTTCGGTTCAAGGGCCGGAGCTGTCTCACCCGTCCCCCCGAAGTGCCAGGCAGAGCCCTCGAGTCGAAGCCCTTCAACCACCTCTCCGGCGCACCAGTCACCTTACGGGCGTGCGAGCAAGAGCCGCCACAACTCCCATTGTGGCGGTTCACGCCCGCGCAGGACGAAGGCACGGCGCCGCCGGCGCTCGCGCGTTAGCGCGCCTTGGTTAGGAGCATCCCCCGAACAGGCCCCAGTTCCTCAGCCTCTAGGACTGGGGCACACTCGACGAAGGAGAAGTCGGACCCGCCGGTGGCGCGGTAGATGTAGCCTGTGCAGGTGAAAGAATGTCGCGGAGTTTGATCAGGTTATCGACAATCAGGATAAGCGCTCCGGCAGCCATCAGTCCAAGGTTGGTCTTCGGCAGCTCCTTCAGCTCAATAAGGTCAAGGGCAAACACCAATATCGAGCAGCCACCAAACAGCGAGAGCACGCGTAGCACGATCTGCAGGACGTCGTCCTTCAGCGAGGAGGAAGCGCCTGCTGTCCTATCACCACTCTTTAGATACGAACGGCCTCGCACAAGCGCACACACGACTGCGACCACGATGGCAGTCCTGTAATCCAGAGTTCCAAGGAGCAGCGATTGGAGCAGTTGGATCCTCGAGGATTTCAGCGTTTAGATCGTGAGGTGGCAATACGTTCGAGCACGAGGGCAGCAAGACCGCCGACGAGAGCGCCAATCGCATACAAGCGAAACCCTGCTTGCGGTTCCCAGGTCGGTACGAAATTAACAGCAGAGGTCAAAGAAACAGCCAGGACAGCGCCAGCAAGCGGACCCGCCTGACGGACGGTGTCAGCGTGACGTCGGACCCATTCGAGAAAACCATCTTGACCTCGGACAGCCCGCTCGCTCATCAGTCCCTGTCCCATTAGTTTACGGCCGCGGCACGCGCCCCGCCAGCCAAGCGCACGGGTGCGCGGGGCGCTGGAGTCGCAGCCACGATCAAGGCCGGCTCGCCCAGTTCACAGCCGCGCAGGACGAAGGCCCACGCCGCCGCCCGCTGTGAGGTTCTCAGAATGGCCCACCCTCAGCGCCCGGCATGCACGCGGCGCACTAGGCCAAAGCCATACGCGATGAGTTTGCCGAGGCCAGCTGAAGCCAGCAGGCTCCTCCTACGAGCAAGAGAAATCCTGCGAGTATCACTAGCGAAGCTTCGCCTCAAACCGACGAGTGTTGGCGCCGGTCCTTGAGGGACCGGCGCACTCCGTTAGCGGAGTAGCATCGAGGACTTCTGCCAAGGAGTCAGCGATGCCCAACGTCCACGAGGTTATTCGCGATCACGTATCTCTGTCGATCAGCTGCATCGACCGGCTCTACGTCAACGGCTACATGCCGGGGCTCCAGACCAGCGGTCAGCTCTGCGACTTCATGCGGAGGCATCTGGGCCAGCCGATCCCGTCTCCTGCGGTACTGCGGCCGCTGCATGATCGCTTCGTCGGAGGCGTCGAGGAGTTTGCGCGGAGGGGCAGGATCCCGCTGGTCAGCTTCGAGCGCGGCCAACGTAAGGACGACATCGCCAACGCCCACCGAGCCCGCTTCAACAAGCGCGAGGGTGTGGTCTTGATCGGTGTGGCCCAGGAGCGGGCCTGGTCGTTCAGGGCCAGCAAGCAAAGGGGGCCGTTCGGCGGCGTCAGCTTCGACTTCTCGCGCCAACCGGTCTACGTCAAGCACTACTACTTCTACGTCCAGGATCCCGACTGGGGCCCCGCCTTCCTGAAGGTCGGGACGTATCTGCCCTTCCCGGTGAAGCTGTGCCTGAACGGGCATGAATGGGCCAAGCAACAGCTGCGCCGGGAGCGGATCGGATTCGAGGCTCTCGACAACGGTTTTCTCTCGTGCCGGCGCCCGGAGCGGCTGCAAGAGATCTGCGATGCTCTTGGCCCGGAGCAGGTGCAGGCTTTCTTCGAGCGCTGGTCGCAGCGCTTGCCGTGGCCGCTGACGCCTTTCGACCGTCGCGCGGGCTACCAGCACAAGCTTTCGCTGTGGCAGATGGAGGTGAGCCTGACCCAGATCTTCGACGAGCCGATTCAGGGGCGACACTTCTTCGAGGAGGTGATCCGGGAGAATCTCGATCTGGGGCGGCCGAACCGTGTCAGCCTGCTGTTTCCGACCCGACTCACGCGTCGCACCCCCGCCCCGTACCGTGGCTACCGCACCCGGGTGATCACCGAAGGGGTCGATCCCAGCTTGCACCTCGAGTACAAGCACTGCCACGTCAAGCAGTACTTCAAGGAGGGTCGCGGCCTACGCAGCGAGGTGACCTTCAACGATCCGCGCGACTTCGCCACCAGCAAGGCCCTCAAGAACCTGCCCTTCCTCAGGAGCGTGGGCGATCAGATCAACCGCAGGCTCCTGGAAAGCGAGCGCGT
>DASSJI010000185.1:0-12743 GCA_035691285.1 Vicinamibacteria bacterium
GGAATCATCGACGTCTTCCCGGTGTGGGTCACTCCCGACGGCGCGCACTACGCCTACGGGTATCGACGCTGCCTCTCGGATCTCTATCTCGTCAGCAATTGCGCCCCGAGAGCGTAGCCGCCAGCGCGCGCCGTCCCCGCCCTCCGCGCGCGTGAAGGTCTCGACGACGAGGCTCCACTCGACGCCGGCCACGGGCTTCAGTAGATCTTCACGCCGAGCACGCGCTTCCAGACCGTCTCGTGCCGCACCTCGTCAACGAGGATGAAGGCCGCCGTCAACAGGTAGTCCCTGGTCCGGATCTGGCTGTTCAAGACCTGGTACGCGCGCTGCGCGGCGATCTCGACCTCCAGGCAGCGGCGCAGGGCCGCGTCTCCGGTGCGCATCCGGCCCAGGTCGTAGTCGTCCCGCGGCGAGACGGGGCGCGCGCCGCGCTGCCGGACGAGGCCGATCTGCGTGTCGCGGTGTCCCTTGTGGTCGCCGACGAACTCGACCGCGTAGGTGCGCAAACCCGCCAGGAACAGGTTGCGCTGCAGGGCAGTCTCGTAGATCGCAATGGCCTCGTGCTCCAGGGCGAGGGAGGCCTCGAGTATCGCGAGGTCGTTCTCCTCGCTCTTCGGCAGGGCCCGAGCGGTCCCTCCGAGCAGGCCGAGCAGCGGGGCGCTCCAGCCGGCGGCGCAAGCGAGGCGCGTCACGAAGTCGCGGCGGGGCTCAGCCACGGTCGGCCTCCGCCTCGATCCACAGGTCGACGACCGTGAGGTGCCGGGCGAGGTCGACCAGGTCGGCCAGGAGCAGGCTCACGGCGACCGGATCGCCGAGGGCCGGCAGCGCCTCGGCGTGGGCGTAGACGAGCGAAGACAACGCCTCGCGCAGGTCCGGAAGCGCCCCGGACGCCGACTCCGACGCCGCGGCCGCCTCGGGCCGAGGCACGCCGAGCCGGCGCCGGATGCGGTCGCGGTGCGCCCGGTGCCGGTGCCGGTCGCGCCGGAAGCTCGCGATCATCAGCCGCGACGCCGGCGTCGTGCGGTCGAGCCGCAGGTAGAAGCGCTCGACACCGGCCTCGAAGCCTTCGATGGCCTCGAGCGCGTCCTTGGCCGTGGCGTAGTCGGCCGCGCGCGCCCGCGCCGGGTACGCGCCCAGCGCCAGGGCTCCGAGCGCGCTCCGCAGCGCCGCCCGTCGCGAGACGCCCCTCTTCACCAGTGGAAGCCCAGCCCGCCCGTGACGGCCTGGAGCCAATGCTCCGTCCCGTCGATCGCGGAGGCGCGGTAGTCCGCGTTCAGCGAAAGACCCTTCGACAGGCGGATCTCGACCCCCGCGTTCGCGTGGAAGCCGAAGGACATGTTGCCCTGTCCCGTCGGCAGGCCGCGATCGAAGAGCTCGGGAGCCTGGGCGACGAGCCCGGCGATCAACGCCGC
Source organism: Vicinamibacteria bacterium (assembly GCA_035691285.1). GTDB lineage: Bacteria > Acidobacteriota > Vicinamibacteria > Fen-336 > Fen-336 > DATFEN01. The sequence continues at coordinate 1,413 of DASSJI010000185.1, forward strand.
GTCGAAGGGCGGCTCACCAGTGAACACGAGGCTCTCGTCGCGCTCGGGATCCTGACTGCTGATGACGACGACGAAGTCGAGTCCCGCGGACAGGTAAGGGCGCACGCGAGCGTCGTCGAGGCGCGTGACCGTGTACTTGAGCCCGAAGGGTGAGACCTGGAGGACGCGCAGCTTCGTCGTCACTTCGCGCCGCACGGGAAAGGGCGCGGCCGGCGGGCCGGCGATCGCGGCCGGCAGGCTCGCGCCGAACGCCAGGTTCGCGACGACCGCGATCGGGTTCGTGATGGTGAACGGGTCGCTGCGCGCGTCGGACAACGTCAGGAGGATCTCGTAGGAGAGCTTCCCGCCGGGGACGCGGCGCAGCGGCAGGTCGACGAAGCCTCCCGCCACCACGCCCGAGCCGGCCTCGTAGGGATTCCAGGACGCTCCTCCGAGCAGGCCCACCTCGGCCCCGATCTTGCCGATGTCGGGAAGCAGCTCGCGCTCCGCGCCGCCCGGCTCGACCCTGGATCCCGAAGGCGGCGGCCCTCCCGCTGGCTCCTGCGCCCGGGCCGGAGCGACGAGCAGGACGGCGGCGAGCGGAGCGAGGCGCAGGAGCATCGGCGAACTTCCTTTCGGGCCGCATGTTAGCGGATCCCCCCATCCGTGGCCCACCTCCCCTACGCATCGACGGCAGGACGCTGGGGCTTCCAGCCGATGGTGCTGGCGGGGACGCTGGGTTAATCTCGTCCGCATGAAGCGGGTCGTCGTCGCGATCACCGGCGCCACGGGCTCGATCTACGGAATCCGGCTGCTGGAGGCGCTGCGGCCGATGCCGGAGGTCGAGGCGCACCTGGTCCTCAGCGCGCCCGGCAAGCGCACGCTGATCGAGGAGACGCGCTACTCGGTCAAGGACGTCGAGGCCCTGGCCGACGTGGTCCACGACAACCGGGACATCGGATCCTCCCTCGCGAGCGGGTCCTTCAGGACCGCCGGCATGGCGATCGCCCCGTGCAGCGTCAAGACGCTCTCCGACCTCGCGACCTGCCATTCCGACACGCTGATCGGCCGGGCCGGAGACGTCGCGCTCAAGGAAGGACGTCCCCTCGTCGTCGTGTTCCGCGAGACGCCGCTCCACGTCGGCCACCTCAAGCAGATGCTCGCCCTGGCCGAGATGGGCGCCGTGATCCTGCCGCCGATGCCGGCCTTCTACCAGCGTCCGAAGACCCTCGACGACCTCGTGGACCACACCGTGGGCCGCGTCCTCGATCGCCTCGGCCTCGACCACGACCTCGTCCCCGAGTGGACGGGTCCGCGGACGCAGCGAGCCTGAGCGTGGACGGCCTGGCGGTCGGCACCGGCTTCCTGCTCGGCCTGCGCCACTCCCTCGACCCCGACCACGTGGGCGCTCTCGCCCAGTTCGCGTCGGCGGAGCCCGCGCCGCGGCGTGGCTTGCGCTTCGGCCTGCGCTGGGGCGCGGGCCACGCCGCCGCCGTCGTACTGCTCGGCCTGCTGCTCGTCCCCGCAGGCCTGCGGTTGGGCGCCTCCTACGAGCGCGCCGCCGAAGCGGGTGTGGGTGCGATGCTCGTGGGCCTGGCGCTCTGGCGGCTGCGCGGGCTCGCCGCGACCGAGCACGAACACGAGCATCGACACTCTGACGGCACCGTGCATGCGCACCCGCACCGCCACGGCCTCGACCACGTCCACGCCCACGCCCCGACGGCGGTCGGGTTCGCCCACGGCGCCGCAGGTGTCGTGGGCGTGCTGGCCATCGTCCCGCTGGCGAGCGGGGACGCCACGGCGCGGGCGTTCGTGGTTCTGGCCTTCGCGGCCGGCAGCGTCCTCTCCATGGGCCTCTTCGGGACCCTCGCCGGGCGCGTGTTCGCCGCGCTCGGCGCCCGGCCCCGGGCGCTGCGCGCCGGGGCCGGCCTGACCGCGGTCGCCGGTTTGTGCCTCGGGCTCCTCTGGATCCTCCGCGCGCTCTGAGCTAGCGCGCCGCCGGCTTCGGCGGCTCCCCGGCCCGCTTGATCACCGTCATCGCCGTGGCCAGCATCGACGCCGGGTCGCTGAGGCTCGCCGGCACGACCAGCGTGTTGCCGGCCTTGGCGAGGTGCCCGAACTGGTTGATGTACTGCTCCGCCACACGGAGCTGAACGGCCTCGAAGCCACCCTCGGAGCCGATCGCCTGGGCCACCGAGCGGATGCCCTCGGCGGTGGCGCGCGCCACGGCGAGGATCGCCGCCGCCTGGCCTTCCGCCTCGTTGATCTGCTGCTGCTTCTTCGCCTCGGAGGCCTTGATCACCTGCTGCTTCTGGCCCTCGGCGGTGTTGATGGCGGCGTCGCGCTCGCCCTCGGACTGCAGGATCACCGCGCGCTTCTCGCGCTCGGCGCGCATCTGCTTCTCCATGGCCGCGATCACGTCCTGGGGCGGCGTGATGTTCTTGATCTCGTAGCGCAGCACCTTCACGCCCCAGGCGTCCGAGGCCTTGTCGACTTCGGTGACGACCTGGGTGTTGATGTGGGAGCGCTCCTCGAAGGTCTTGTCCAGGTCGATCTTGCCCACCTCGCTGCGCAGCGTCGTCTGGGCGAGCTGGGTGATGGCGAAGATGTAGTTCGAGATGCCGTAGCTGGCCCGCTCGGGGTCCATGATCTTCAGGTAGAGGATCCCGTCCACGCCCACCTGCACGTTGTCCTTGGTGATGCAGATCTGCTCCGGGATGTCGATCGCCTGCTCCTTGAGCATGTGGCGGTAGCGGATCACGTCCATGAACGGGACCAGGATGTGCATGCCCGCGTCGAGGACCCCGGAGAACTTGCCGAGCCGCTCGACCACGTAGGCGTTCTGCTGCGGCACGACCACGACGATCTTGAAGAAGATCCAGAGCGCGAAGAGAGCGCCGAAGAACGCGACGATGAAGAGACCCGGCCACATCTCACACCTCCCTATTCGATGCGCACCCACAGCGTCAGGCCGTCCACGCGCTCGACCCTGCAGCGCTGGCCTTTGGCGATCGCCGTGAGGCCGCCGTTCCGCGCGCTCCACGGCGAGCCTCGATGCTCGACCTTGCCGATGCCGCCCACGGGCAGGTCCTCAAGGGCGACCGCCACCTGCTCGGAGAGCTGGTCCACCGGCTTGTGGAGGCCGTCGACGTTGAGCCGCGCCTTGAGCGGCCCCCGGAGCACGATCAGGGCGACGGTGGCGATCGCGGTGAACAGGATCCACTGGATGGCGAGGCTGCCGCCCCAGTCGAGGGCGACCAGCGTCCCGACCGCGAGCCCGGACAGCCCGAAGAACAGGAAGAACAGCCCGCCCGGCGTCGCCGCCTCGAGGGCGAGCAGGAAGAGCCCGATCAGGACCCAGAGCCACCAGGCCATTCACGCACCTCGTGCCGTGGAACGAACGGCCGAAGGCTAGCAGATTCCAGCGCGGTGTAAACTGTGCGCCTTGGCCGAAAGTCCACCGCCCCTCGCGTCGCGGCGAATCCTGATCGTCGACGACCAGCCGTCGATCCGCGGTGTCCTGCAGGTCGCCCTCGAAGAGGCCGGCGCCGACGTGTGGACGGCCGGCGACGGCCCGAGCGCGCTGCTACTCCTGGAATCCTCGGTGCCCGACGTGATCCTCCTCGACCTCGAGATGCCGAACATGGACGGCTGGGCCGTCATCGAGGCCCTCCGAGCGGCGCCCCGCACCGCGCACATCCCGGTGGTCCTCGTCACGGGCACGAAGGACTACAGGAGCTTCACGAGGGCGCGCGGCCTGGGGATCGCCGCCTTCGTGTCGAAGCCGTTCCGGCTGAACGAGGTGGTGGAGACGGGCAGGCGCATCCTCGACGGCGCGCGCCCCCTGCAGGGCCGCGTCGAGCGGGAGGCGGAAGGGCCCGCCGTCCAGGTCCGCGAATCCACGGGAGCCCTGGTCGGCATCGGAAAGCTGCTCGACCTCGACGCGCGCGGCGCCCAGGTGGATTTCGAGAGGCCGCTCGCCACCGGCCAGCTCGTGACGCTCCTGTTTGCGGAGTCGGGCGGCTCGGAGGCGCGGCAGGCCGAGGTCCGCTGGGTGCGAAAGGTGGGCGAGGGCTTCCACCACGGCTTCCGCTTCCCGGGCGGCGGCTAGCCTCCGCGTCAGATCGACGTGGACACCGGAAGCGGGGACGTCACCCTCGAGCCGTTGAGCTGACACGCTCGCGCGCCCTGGCGCGCCCGGTGCGAGAACCCGAGCTGGACGCGGGCGCGCAGGAATTTCTGCGCCGGGCCTCGCGTGACAGCGTTTCTTTCGCCTGGCGCTCGGCCAGGCTCCGGAAGCGCACATCAAGGTCGCGGCACCGCCATTGCACGGCGTGCGCAGCGTGGCGACACGGCACATGACGAACGTCATGGACGTCCCGCAAAGCTTGCCGCACCCTCGGGGTGCGAGGTAGCGAATGTCCTCGGTCCGCGTCCAGCTTCCCGGGCTCGACCACTGGAAGGCGCAGGTCCAGTGTCAGGTGGGGTGCCCGGTCAGGACCGACGCCGGCCGCTACGTCCAGCTCATCGCCGCGGGCCGGGACGAGGAGGCGTACCTCGTGGCCCGGGAGCCGAACCCGTTCGCCTCCGTATGTGGGAGGGTCTGCGCCGCGCCTTGCGAGGACGCCTGCCGGCGCGGCCGGATCGACGCGCCGATCTCCATCCGCGCGCTCAAGCGCTATGTCACGGAGCGCTACGGCGTCGAGTCGAGGCGCCCCGACACGCAGGACCGGCTCCGCGAGGCGCCCCTCCTGGAGGGCAACCTCTACCCCGGGCACCTGCCCCTCTCGGGAGGCGCGCCGCCCGAGGCCCGGACGAAGGTCGCCGTGATCGGGGCTGGCCCGGCCGGGTTGTCAGCCGCCCACGATCTTGCGCTGCTCGGCTACGACGTCACGGTCTTCGAAGCCTCCACGGAGCCCGGCGGGATGATGCGCTTCGGCATCCCCGAGTACCGGCTGCCGCGCACGCTGATTCACGAGGAGATCCAGAAGATCCTGGCCCTCGGGGTGACGCTGCGCTCGGGCGTGGCCCTGACGCCGGCGTTCGGACTCTCCGAGCTGCGCGCACAGGGGTTCCGCTCGGTCTTCCTCTCGGTGGGCGTCTCGAAGGGCCGCGACCTCCAGGTCCCCGGTGTGGAGCTGGACGGTGTGGTCAAGGCCGTGGACTACCTGCTCAACGTCAACCGGGGCTACCGCATGAACCTGGGCCGCCGCGTGGTGGTGATCGGTGGCGGCTTCGTGGCCTTCGACGCGGCGCGCACCGCGCTTCGCCTCGGCCGCGAGGAGGAGGCGCTGGAGCTGGCCGGCGAGACCGACGCGCGCATGAAGGAGGCGTTCGACTCGGCCCGCGCGGCGATCCGCGGCGGCGCCGCCGAGGTCACGATCGTCTCCCTCGAGAGCTTCGCCGAGATGCCCGTGCTGCAGTCCACGCAGGGGCACGACGAGTTCGAGGAGGCCCGGCGGGAAGGCGTCGCGTTCCTGCCGCGCAGGGGCCCGAAGCGCTTCCTCGGCGACGGCCGGCTGCGCGAGGTCGAGCTGCGCGCCGTGCGCTCGGTCTTCGACGAGAGCGGGCGCTTCAGCCCGCGCTACGACGACGAGGACGTCCTGAGCCTCGAGGCCGACGCCTGCGTGCTCGCCATCGGCCAGCGGGCCGACCTCTCGTTCCTCAAGCCCGAAGACGGGATCGAGACGACTCCGGGCGGGACGATCCGCGTCGATCCGGCCACGCTGGCCACCACGGCGGCGGGGATCTACGCCGGCGGCGACGCCGCCTTCGGCCCTCGCAACCTGATCGAGGCCGTCGCCAACGGCAAGCTCGCGGCGCGGTCCATCCACGAGCACCTGGGCCAGGACCGCGCCCGCATCGAGGTGACCCTCGACGTCGAGAAGATCCCGACTCGCGACTACCGGATGCTGGCCGGCTTCGAGATCCTGGATCGCGAGACGCCGCCGACCCTCGATCTCGGCCGCCGCACCGGGATCGCCGAAGTGGAGACGGGCTACGACCGCGACTCGGCGTTCCGGCAGGCGACGCGCTGCCTCGTCTGCCACGTGCAGACCATCTACGACCCCGAGAAGTGCGTGCTGTGCAGCCGCTGCGTGGACGTCTGCCCGGAATACTGCCTCGCCATCGTGCCCTTCGAGTCCCTCGAGCTCCCCGAGGCCGAGCGAGCGGAGCTCGAGGCGCGAGCCGAGGCGAACGGCCTGCCGCTCAGCGCGATGATCAAGGACGACGACCGCTGCATCCGCTGCGGCCTGTGCGCGATCCGCTGTCCCACCGACGCCATGACCATGGAGCGCTTCCAGATCCAGGAGCGCTTCGTCCCCGAGGCGCCGCCCCGAGGCGCCGTTCCCCTGGAGACCCCATGAACGACAAGGACCCCACGGGCGACGGGAAGGCCCGCCGCGACTTCCTCCTCAAGGGCGGACTCTGGGCCGGCATCGCGGGCATCGGCACCCAGGCCGCGGCGTCGCTGCGTTCGCTGCTCCCGAACGTCTCCTACGACGCGCCCACCACGGTGAAGCTCGGCCCGCCGATGGACTTCCCCGACGGGATGAAGTTCCTGCCGGAGCAGCGGCTGTTCGTGTTCCGCGAGGGGAAGGTGTTCCACGCGGTCTCGGCGGTCTGCACGCACCTGGGCTGCACGGTGCGCGCCGAAGCGCTCCCCCAGCCGGTCACGATGGAGGTGGGCGGCGCGCCGATGCGGGTCACGCACCGCTACGCGTGTCCCTGCCACGGCTCCAAGTACACGGGGGACGGCAAGGTCGTGTCCGGCCCGGCGCCGCGGCCGCTCGCCTGGTACCACCTGAGCGTCTCGCCCGACGACGGCCAGCTCGTGGCCGACCTGGCGCAGGAGGTCGGCCGCGACTTCCGGCTGACCGTGGCCTAGAGGAGCGCGCCCATGGCCTCCCCGCTCAGGACGACGCCCCAGACCACGCGGAGCGCTCCCGGTGTCCATCCCAGGTCGTTCTGGAGCTTCACGCCCATTTCCGACCGCGAGGCAGGCGACGCCGTCGTCTCCAACTTCGCCCTCCACTGGTTCCCGGCCAAGGTCTTCAAGCCGTCGCTGGACTGGAGCTACTCCTTCTGGCTCGGAACGATCAGCGCCGCGCTCCTGCTGCTCCTCGTCGTGTCGGGCCTGCCGCTCCTGTTCCTGTACGTGCCTTCGGTCGAGCGGGCCTACGCGTCGGTCAAGGACATCGAGTGGGTGGTGACGTTCGGGTCGTGGATCCGCTCCGTGCACCGGCTCTCGGCCCACCTGATGGTCGCAGCGGTGTTCCTGCACCTGGTGCGTGTCTTCCTGACCGGCGCCTACAAGAACGGCGCGGGACGCGGCCAGCGGCGCGAATGGAACTGGGTGCTCGGCGTCGCGATGCTGCTCGCGACGCTGTTCCTGTCGTTCACCGGCTACCTGCTGCCCTGGGATCAGCTCGCCTTCTGGGCGGTCACCGTCGGCACCAACATCGCCGCCTCGATCCCCTGGATCGGGGCGCAGGTCCGCGAGCTCTTGATCGGCGGGCGCGCCATCGACCAGGCCACGCTGATCCGCTTCTACGCGCTTCACGTGATCGTGCTGCCCGGGCTGCTCGGCGCGCTGTTCGCGTACCACATGTGGCGGGTTCGCAAGGACGGCGGGCTCGCCCGCGTCGACCGCGCCTCCAGCCTGCGCGAGAAGGCGGCCAACGAGCCCGTCAAGTCCAAGACCTACACGCTGCTGGGCGTCGCCCGCGGCACTGCCCCGACCATTCGCACGGCGAGCGTCGAGGCCCGGGACCTGACGGTGAACGCCGCGCCTGACCTCGTGCGGCGGGCGGCGGTCGCCGTGCTCGGCACGTTCGCCGTGGTCAGCGTGCTCGCCTCCCTGATCCGCTCTCCCCTCGAGGAGGCGGCCAATCCCCTCGTCACGCCGAACCCCGCGAAGGCGCCCTGGTACTTCCTCTGGCTGCAGGAGATCGTGACCGACACCACGTTCACCGTGGCCGGCTACACGGTGAACGGCGCGTTCCTGGGCGGCGTCATCCTGCCGGGGCTGATCCTCGCCGTGCTCACGGCCTGGCCGTGGCTCGACCGCTCGCCCGCGCAGGCCACGGGCGTCTGGTTCGCCGGCAGCCGGCGCAGGCAGAACGCGGTCTTCCTGCTCGCCGTCCTGGTCGTCGTCCTGCTCACGATCGTCGGCACGTTCCTGCGCGGGCCGTCCTGGCAGTTCTTCTGGCCCTGGCAGGCGTGGCCGGAGATCCCCACGAGGATCTGAAATGGAGAAGCGCACGGACTCCCCGTATCCGCGCCTCGACCGGCCAGCGCTGGCGGTGATCGGCCTGGTCCTGGTGGCCGCCACCCTCCTCTTCCTGCGCAACGACCGCGAGCACGAGTGGCGCTGGTACCAGGCGGAGTTCAAGCGGCTCGTCGCCGAGCAGTACGGCTCCGACAAGGCGCGGACGGTGGCATCCGGGATGCAGCAGATCTGGGTGCCCGCGATGGGCCGCGCCGACCGCTGCGTGACCTGCCACCAGGCCACGAACTGGAAGGGCTTCGAGTCCGCGGAGCATCCGTTCCGGACCCATCCGCCGGAGATCCTGCGCAGCCACCCGCCCGAGGTGGTCGGCTGCACGTCCTGCCACGGCGGCCAGGGCTGGGCGGTGGACGCGGAGCCCGCCCACGGCCCCGTCCACTTCTGGGAGGAGCCGCTCCTCGGCAAGGGCCTCGGCGAGGCCTACTCGATCGTCGAGAACAAGGCCGCGCTGATGCAGGCCAACTGCAACGTCTGCCACCGCTACGACCGGGAGACCAAGGGCGCCGACTTCATCAACCACGCGAAACGCCTCGTGCACGAGAAGGGCTGCCGCGCCTGCCACGTGATCAACGGCCGTGGCGGCACGATCGGTCCGGACCTCACCAATGTCGGCGACAAGCCGGCCGAGCAGTACGAGTACGGCCGGCTCTCCGGGCAGAAGACGACCTTCGCGTGGCAAGTGGCGCACTTCAAGGACCCGCGCGCCCTGGTCCAGGACACCGTGATGCCGAACTTCCACTTCACCACCAAGGACGCCCAGGCCCTGGCGATCCTGGTGCAGTCCTGGCGCAAGGCGCCGGTGCCGGCGGCCCTCATGCCGGGCGTGCCCCGCACCGACCCCCAGACCGAGGAGGAGCGGACCCAGGAGCTGCAGATGCGCGAGGGGCCGGGCGCCTGGTTCGTGAAGACCGGCTGCTTCGTCTGCCACTCGATCTCGGCGTACGGCGTGAAGAGCCCAGCCCAGATCGGGCCGGACCTCTCCACGGCCGTGGACGACGTGCAGACGCGCTTCGGCCGCACCCTCGACGACTTCCTCAGGGAGCCGACCGGGACGATGCAGGTGGTGCTGTCGAGACAGATCGTGCTGAGCCCGGAGGAGAAGACGGTCGCGCTACAGAAGCTGCGCGAGGCCTTCGCCGAGCACCAGCGGCAGAAGGCGGGCGAGGAGAAGAAGAACCCCGGCCAGGTGATCGAGAGCCGGCAGAGATAGGCATGGGCCAGGAGGCGAACATGAAGACGAGAAGGACGCGAACGATCCTCGCGACGGCGCTCGGGATCTCGGCCGCGGGGCTGCTCGCGAGCTACTGCGCTCCCAGCGCGCCGAAGGGGACGAAGAAAGCCGCTGCGGTCTCCGACGTCGCCGCCGCGGCGATGAAGGTCTACGTGGCTCCGGGCGACCTGGACGAGTACTACCTGTTCGCCTCCGGCGGGCACTCCGGGCAGGTCTACGTGTACGGGCTGCCCTCCGGCCGGCACATCTCCACGATTCCCGTCTTCACGCCATACCCCGCCACCGGATACGGCTTCGACGACGACTCGAAGAAGATGCTCGGCGAGCTCACCTGGGGCGACGTGCACCACCCGTCCCTCAGCGAGACGAACGGCGACTACGACGGGCGCTGGCTGTTCGCCAACGACATGAACGCGCGCATCGCGCGCATCGACCTCCGAGACTTCAAGACGAGGCAGATCATCGGCCCGGTGCCCAACGTGTCGGGCAACCACGGCTCCGCGTTCGTGACCCCGAACACCGAGTACTCGGTGATGGCCTCGCGCTTCTCGATCCCGATCCCCAAGGGCACCGCAGCCGGCGTGGACAAGTACGCGAGCGAGTACAAGGGCGTCGTGACCGGCATCAAGATCGATCCCAAGAGCGGCGAGATGTCGATCGGCTGGCAGATCCTGATGCCGCCCTTCGACTACGACCTGGGCGACGCTGGCAAGCTGGCCTCGAACGGTTGGGTCTTCTTCACCTCGTACAACACCGAGCGGGCGACCGGCAAGCTCGAGGTGACCTCCGCCCAGAAGGACCGCGACTACATCGCAGCCGTGGACTGGAAGATGGCCGAGCAGCTCGCCGGCAAGGGCGAAGGCCAGACGATCGGCGGCGTGAAGGTGATCGACCCTGCGAAGAACCCGGGCCTCGTCTACTTCCTGCCCTGCGGCAAGTCCCCGCACGGCGTCGACGTCTCTCCGGACGGCAAGTACGTGATCGGCTCCGGCAAGCTCCAGGGCGTCACCACCGCGTTCAACTGGGAGAAGGTCCAGACGGCGATCCGCAACAAGGACTTCGCCGGGGACGAGGACGGCATACCGGTGTTGAAGTACGAGTCCATCAAGGACGCGGAAGTGCCGGTCGGCCTCGGGCCGCTCCACACGCAGTTCGGCCCGGACGGCTACGCCTACACCTCGCTGTTCGTCGACAGCGCGATCGCCAAGTGGAAGCTGGGGACCTGGGAGGTCGTGGACAAGGTCCCGATGTCCTACTCGATCGGCCATCTCACCGCCGCCGAGGGCGACACCGTGAGCCCCGACGGCAAGTACCTCGTGGGCCTCAACAAGCTCTCCCACGGGCGCCACCTCAACGTCGGGCCGTCGCAGCCCGAGTCCTCGCAGCTCGTGGACATCACCGAGGAGAAGATGAAGCTGCTCCTCGACTTCTTCACCGAGCCCGAGCCCCACTACGCCCAGATCATGAAGGCCGACAAGGTGAAGCCCATCGAGGTCTACCCGAAGGAGGAGAACAAGCACCCCCATGCGATCTGGGACGTGAAGGACGCAGGCGTGACCCGGAACGGCAACAAGGTGCTCGTGAAGATGATCTCGGTGCGCTCCACACTGACGCCCACCGACTTCGAGATCAAGGACGGCGACGAGGTGACGATCGCCCTCACCAACATCGAGCAGACGACCGACGAGCTCCACGGCTTCGGGCTGCTCGACTACAACATCAACCTCGTCATCGACCCGGGCGAGACCAAGACCGTCAGCTTCACGGCGAAGAAGTCGGGCGTCTTCGCCTACTACTGCACCAACTTCTGTTCGGCGCTCCACCAGGAGAT
>DASSJI010000186.1:0-32496 GCA_035691285.1 Vicinamibacteria bacterium
GGAAGCCGGGGTCGCCGCGCAGCGACGCGAGGTCCACATCTCGATGAAGCCACGGGCCAAAGTCCTGGCCTTGTGCGAAGGCTTCCCGCAGCAGCCCCAGCGCACCGTCGCGGTCGCCGAGGAGCGCTTAGGTACTCGACACTCCTGGGAAACTCCTGGTTCAGCGCTTCGCCTATCGCGCGGGCCTCGTCCAGCTTGCCGCGTGAGTAGAGCACGGCCCACAGGCCAGACCGAACCGCTTCCTCGTTCGCTTCCGAAGGAGGCCGGCCCCGATACCAGGCCTCGCCCTGCTCCAGCGTTGCGCGCGAGGCCTCTGCGTGACCGTGGGCAAGCAGCTCGTTCGCTGCGAGCAGCATGCGGTCCCCTGCGTTGCTCGCTTCCCCAAGCATTCGTCAGAGAGGACGCCTCGCGGAGCACGGCCTCGACCGCGCCGGTTCGGCCGAGCGCCGCGAGCGGGCGCACTTCGTGGAACAGCAGCGCAAGGCTCGCGCGCGGCCCATCGCAGTAGCGATCTTCAACTCGGACCTGCCGCCCGCTGGTCCGTCAAACTAGGGTCGTTCCAACCCTGCTGTCGAAGAAGCCGCTTGAGCGACGACGCAGTCGAACAAGGAGTCGAACCTGACGAAACCTGGTCAACTGCGGAGAGTCGCAGCCTATTGAAACTCCAGTGTCAGACGCTATTGGACCTTGGACTTCGTAGTGAAAGCCGCCGTATTCGGCCTCCGCTATGCGGTCGCTCCCGATGCTCGACGCTTTCTCATGACGCGCCAGGCCCACCTCTTTCCGCAGGCGGTGTCCGAGCTGATCGTCGTCCAGAACTGGTTCGAGGAAATACGGCGTCTGACCGCGGGAGCGAACTGAGGGCCTCCTCACGCTGCCGTGGTATGCTGATGTGCATGAGCATGTGCAGGAGGGAAGAATGCCGGCTACGCGTCGCACGCAACTGCTGATGGAGCCGGAGGAGTTCCGGAAGCTCCAGGCCGCCGCGCGCCGCCGGCGCACGTCGGTCGCCGAGCTGATCCGTTCGGCGGTGCGAGAGACCTACCTGTCTCCAGGGCCCGACCGGCGCCCGCTCGTCGAGGCGATCCTGGCGATGGATCTTCCCGCCGTCGATTGGAAGCGAGCGAAGAAGGAGATCGAGGCCGGCCATGCGGACGTTCCTTGATACGAACGTCTTCCTGCATGCCGCCGGCCGCCCGCATCCGCTGAAGGAGGCCTGTTCGCGGGTCTTGCGCCGAGTGGCCGATGGCTCGCTGGACGCCACCGTGAACAGCGAGGTGCTGCAGGAGATCGTGTACGTCCTTGCTCGGCGCGGGCGCCGAGCGGACGGCACGCTTCTCGCTCAGCATGTGGCAGCCCTTTTTCCGGACCTGCTGCCGGTCACCCGCGCGGACATGCTCGAGACCTGCGCGCTCCTCGACCGGCATTCGGGGCTGAGCGTGCGCGATGCCGTCCATGCGGCGACGATGCTCAGGAACGGCATCACGAGGATCGTCAGCGTCGACCGAGCCTTCGAGAAGATCCCGGAGATCCGCCGCCTCGCGCCCTCCGCGGTCGCGTAGTTACGCAATGGCGCTGGCCAGAACGGCAAGATCGATGTCGCGGCCAAACCTCGTCCGCGCCGCACAACACGAGGCCTGGCCGCCCATGATAAGGGCGCGCACGCGCCTCTCTTCGATCGAAGAAAGGGCTCTGCATATCGGGTTTGGGATCAAGCGACCCTGCGAGGTCGAGATACGTCTGCCAGAGCCTCTCGCTCTTCGCGAACGTTGTTGTGGTGTCAGGCGATGCCATTCGGTGAAGGCGCGCTGTTCTCCTGTCTACACCGAGGCCCTGCAGCATGGCCGTCGTTTCGACGGTCTCGAGATCGTGAATCCGCTTCGGGAGCCGCCGGCGAGCCGGTCACTCCGGTAGGAGCCGCCCGCCACGACCGCGAGGGTTGCGGCCGCGATACGGGCGAGCGACGGCATGCGGTGGCCTTGTCTCACACCCCCGCGTCGATTGCCCCGCGCTACCCGCGCGGCTCGAGGAGCTCGCGGAAACCACGATCGTCGCGCAGCGACTCGAGGTCCACGTCCCGATGGAGCCACAGGTTGAACGACAAGCCCTGTGCGAGGCCTCACGGAGGAGGCTCACGGCGGCCTCGCGGTCGCCGAGGATCGCTGCGATCCGGGATCGCCAGAGCGTGTGCTCGCCAAGCAGGTACTTCCGGTCGAGGTCGCGCAGTTGTCCGGCGATCTTCTTCGCTTCGTCGTCACGCCCTTGCCGTGCTGCGAGCACGCCGCGGCGTCCCAAGTACTCCACCTTGTCCGAAACTCGCGACCCAGCTCATCGCCGAGCGCGCTGGCCTCATTCAGTTTGCCGCGTCGATAGAGCACCTCCCATATGGCCGATCGCACTGGGAGGAGCTTACCCGCGAGAGCTGTCCCCATTCGGGTCATCACCCCCGGGTCTTGGACTTCCCGCCCGTCGGCAGCGAGAGCGTGAACGTGGTGCCGCGGCCCGCCTCGCTGCGCACGTCGACGCGGCCGCCATGGTCCGAGACGATTCCCTGCACGATGGCGAGACCGAGACCGGTGCCGCCGCGCTTGGTCGTGAAGTAGGGCGCGAACAGTCGCGTTCGCTGCTCCTCCGAGAGGCCGGGGCCGGTGTCCTCGATCTCCACCTGGACATGCTGCCTGTCGCCGCGCGTGCGGAGGCGCAGCGTGCCGCCCTCGGGCATCGCCTCGATGGCGTTCGCCACCAGGTTCGAGAGGGCGCGCGCCAGCAGGTCGGGGTCCACGGTGACGGCAGGCAGGCCTTCCGCGAGGTCCGACTCCATGCGGATGGGGCCGGCTCGGTCGCGGTGGAGCGCGAGAGCCTGGGCAGCCACCGCGTTGAGGTCGGTGGGGCGCGGCTGGGGTCGCGGCATGCGCGCGAACTCGCTGAACTCGTCCACGACGCGGCGCAGCGCCTGGAGCTCCTGCCGGATGGTGCCGCTCGAGGCTCGGAAGAGATCGGGGAAGCCCTGTGGATCGCGCTCGAGCGCGCGGCCCAGCGTGTCGAGGGAGACCTGGATCGGGAAGATCGGGTTCTTGAGCTCGTGGGCGAGGCGGCGCGCCATCTCGCGCCACGCGGCGACGCGCTCGGCCTGGACGAGGCGCTCGCGCGAGGCGCGCAGGTCCTCGATCATCGTGTTGAAGGCCCGTGCCAGCGCGCCCAGCTCGTCGCTGCCCTGGGGTGACACCGCGGCGTCGAGGTCACCGCGGGCGACGCGCCCCGCGCCCTGGGCGAGGTCCCCGATCGGGCGGGAAAGACGCTGGGCGACGACGGCGGCGGCCAGGGCTGCGAGGCCGAGGGCCAGGGCGGCCGCGGCCACGGTGTCGCCGCGGAGGCTGCCCAGGACCCGGTCCAGGTCGTCGCGGGGCAAGGCGGCCACGAGCTGGAGGCCAGGCGCGAGGGCGGTGACGGAGAACCGCCAGGTCCTTCCGGAGAGCGCCCCATCCGCCGTCTCTCCCGGCCGCAGCGGAGGAGGAGGCGGTCCGGCGAGGGGCGAGTCGGGCGGTGCGAGCCACTGGCCGCGCGCGGCGTCGTAGAAGGCGAGGGCGCAGTCGGCGGTCCGCGCGAGGTCCGCCGCCACCTCACCGTCCAGGAACACGCCGCCGCGGACCAGCACCTCCCGGCCGCCCCACGGGCTCCGCCGCTCTGCGGCGATCGCGAGCCGGTGCGTCGAGGCGAAGCCAGAGGCCGCTTTCTCGAGCCGGAAGGGCCCGACCCCGAAGGCGTGGTCGGCATCGGGAAGGCCGACGCCGGCGGGCCAGTGGCGGGAGGCCAGGACCCGGCCGTCACTCGCGAGCAGCTCGAGGGCCGGCAGGTCGCGCCGGGCGCCGAGGCTCTCCACGAGCGCGCGGACGTCGGCGAACGGCGCCGCCGGCAGGTCGAGCGTGGCCACGGCGCCGGTCTGGGCCTCGGCCCGCGTCCGCAGGCGATCGAGGCGGGCACGCGTCACGTCCAGCGCGGCCGAGAGGCGCTGCAGCGCAGACTCGTCGTAGGCCCGCGACACGCGTTGCTCCACGAGGAGCGCGAGGGCGCCGACCGGGAGCGCCGCCACGAGGAGGAACGCCGCCAGGAAGCGCGTGCGCAGCGTCATGGCTCGATCCAGGCGTCCTCGAGACGCAGCGCCCCGTCGGGACCGAAGCGCGCGTCGTGCAGCCGGCTCGCCGTGGCGAGGCGCAGGGGGAGCCAGGCGATCGTGAGCACCGCGTCGCCCTGACCGCGTGCCAGGGACTGCCGCTCCGCGGCGTCCATGCCTGGCGTCTCGGGGCATTCGAGCAGGAGGCGGAGCGGGGTGAGGGCCGCGCGGGCGGCGCCCGGCGGCCGCACCTCGGCCGTGATCCTCGCTCCCCGGGCCTCGAGCACCGCCGCCACGCGCTGGCTCGCCATCGCCGGCACGTCGCTCGCGACGGTCAAGGCGATCGGTCCGCGCAGCGGCGCCGGGTTCGCCGGAGCTGGATGTGCGAGAAAGGCGGTCGCGCCGTGGACGAAGGCCGGAATGTCGGCCGTCCGAACCGCCTCGACCGCCGCGGCTCGCGCCGCCGGCGCATCGAACGGCGGTCGCGCCGCGTCGATCGCCAGCACCAGCGTCGCGGTCATCGCGCCCTCGGCCGCGGGCCCGGCGTCGAGGGCAGCTTCGGCCCGCCCCGCCGCGAGATCGGCCGAGCGGCGAGCCTCCTCTGCGACGGCTGCGAGCGTCACGCGATCGAGATAGGGCCGTCCGCGCACGTGCCCCGTGAAGGCCGTGAGGGCGAGGCGCTGTCCAGGCACGCGGTGCGTGGGAAGGTAGGGCCCGGCGCCGGCCCCCGACGCGCTCGTCACCGCGGCGGCGGGCGAGGCGAGCGGGAGCAGCGGCTGGGCCTGCGCCGCCCGGAAGCGCAGGACGACGTGCTCTGCATCGGGCGCCAACAGGCCCTCGGGCTCGAGGGCTTCGGCCAGCGCCAGCGCGGCCGGGCTGCGCGCGTCGAGGAAGCGCTGGAGGGCGCGCAGCGCGTCGGCCGAGGTGAGCGGCGCGTCGTCGTGGAAGCGCGCGTCGGGCTCCAGCTCGAGCAGCCACTCCCGGCCTCCCGCCGAGCGCGTCCAGGCCCGGGCCAGGCCGGGCAGGAGTCGCCCGCCCTCGCCAGCCCGGACGAGGGTCTCGTGCAGGAGCCCCAGCACCAGGCGATGCGCCGCGTCGGCGGGCCGGTCCGGGACCAGTGAATCCGGAAGGGCCATCACGGCGACGGTCGCCTCGCCGCCATAGTGGGGTCCGAGGGCGGCGCGGGCCGAAGAGGGCGCTGCGATCGCCAGCGCGGCCGCCGCGAGGCGGGCTCTCACCGGCGGCTCCGGCGCAGGTCGACGATCTCGAGGACGGCGCCGGCGGCCGTGTCGAAGGCCACCGCGAGCGAGGCCGCGCCATCGCCCGGACGAGCCGCGAGCGCGCGGACCCGGCCCGGCGTCGGCCAGGATGCTTCCGCCTCGGCCTGGCCGCGGCGCAGGAGCAGGACTTCGTCGGGGGCGTCCGGAGGACCGTCGCCGCTCGTGACGACGAGGCCGTCGTCGAGGATCGCGAGGGCGTCGCCGGCCCTTCGTCCCGCCGGGTCGGGCTCGCCGTCGACCACGAGCGTGCCGTCCGGACGCACCCCGCTGCCCTCGCCCTCGAACCGGAGGTAGGCGGAGTCTCCCACCGCGAGCAGGTTCGTGCCGGGGAGGAAGCGCACGCCCGCCGGCGAGCCGTGGAGGCCGAAGGCCGTGGGCGGGATCGCCTCGGCTCCGACGACGGCGACCAGGCGCTCGCCCTCGACGCTGAAGAGCGTGGCGCCGGCGCGCCGGTTCGAAAGGGCCCAGCACGCGCCCTCCTGGGTGACCACGCGGAGCAGGCCGGCCGCGGCGCGCGCCTTCACCGGAGCGCCGGGCAGGGCCAGGCTGGACAGCCTCGACAGCGTTTCGCCCTGGAGGCGGTAGAGCCACATCGCGTCCGCGGTGAGCACGAGCAGCCGCTCCGCGTCGAGGAACGCGACGTCGAGCGGCGAGGCCTCGAGGAGCTGGACCGCCCGCACCTCCCGCTCCAGGCCGAATCCCTGGGCGGCGAGCAGCAGCAGCGACGGCAGGACCGGCACGGGGCAAGGATAGCGCGATGGTATCCTTCGCCCCATGGCGCTGGTCGAGCAGATCACCAAGGACCTCACGGCGGCGATGAAGGCGCAGGATGCGCTCCGGGTCGCCGTGCTGCGCATGGCGAAGGCCGCGATCATGAACCGCGAGATCGAGAAGAAGGGTGCCCTGGACGACGCCGAGGCCGCGAAGCTCCTCCAGGCCCTCGTCAGGCAGCGGGAGGAGTCCGCGGAGCAGTTCGCGAAGGGCGGACGGCAGGAGCTCGCCGACAAGGAACGGGCCGAGATCGCGATCCTGCGCGCGTACCTGCCCGAGGAGGCCGGAGAGGCGGAGATCGCCGCGGCGGTGGAGAAGGCCGTCGCCGAGACGGGCGCCGCCTCGATGAAGGACATGGGGCGCGTCATGAAGGCGGCCCTCCTGGCGCTCGCCGGCCGGAGCACCGACGGCAAGAGGGTCAACGAGGCCGTCCGGAAGCGCCTGGGGGGCTGAGGGCCCTTGCGAGAGTCGCTTCGCAAGGCCGGTCAGCGCGTCATGGTCGGCTTCGAGGGCCAGGCCGCCTCCTCGGACGTCCGGCGCCTCGTGCGCGACTACGGCGCCGCAAGCGCGATCCTGTTCGCCCGCAACGTGGATTCCCCGGAGCAGGTTGCCGAGCTGGTCCGGGAGCTCCAGGCTATCGCCCGCGAGGCCGGCCACGACCGGCCGCTGCTCGTGGCGGTCGACCAGGAGGGCGGCCGTGTGGCGCGGCTGCGCTCGCCCTGGACGGAGTGGCCGCCCCTGCGGGCGCTCGGACGTCTCGGCTCCGAGGAGCACGCTCGCCGCATGGGAGCGGCGCTCGGCGAGGAGCTCAAGGCCTGTGGCGTCGGCTGCGACTTCGCGCCCGTCGTCGACGTGGACACGAACCCGAGGAATCCCGTGATCGGCGACCGCTCCTTCGGCGGCGATCCCGACCTCGTGGGCCGCCTCGGCGCCGCGCTGATCCGCGGCCTGCAGGGCGCCGGCGTGGTCGCGTGCGCCAAGCACTTCCCCGGCCACGGCGACACCGACGTGGACTCCCACCTGGCGCTGCCCGCGGTCGACCATTCGCGCGCGCGGCTCGAGGACGTGGAGCTGCGGCCGTTCCGGATGGCGATCGAGGCCGACGTCGCCTGCATCATGACCGCGCACGTGCTGGTTCGCGACCTGGACGACCGCCTGCCGGCGACGCTGTCTCCGGCGGTGCTCGGCCTCCTCCGGAAGGAGATGCGCTTCGACGGCGTGGTCGTGTCCGACGACCTCGAGATGAAGGCCGTGGCCGACCGCTGGCGTCCCGGCCCGGCCGCCGTGCTCGCCGCGAAGGCGGGCTGCGACCTGATTCCGGTGTGCCGGGATCCGCACGCCCAGGTCGAGGCGATCGAGGCGCTGGTACGGGCCGTGGAGGGGGAGGACGTCTCCTGGAAGGCGATGGACGAGGCGTGCGGCCGGATCAGGCGCGTGAAGGAGCGGTACCTCCTGCCGTATCGCGACCCCGTCCCGAAGGAGGCGCGTCTCGCGGCGGGGACGGGCGAGCGCTTGGCCCTGGCGCAGGAGATCGCCGGCCGCAGCGGCGTGCGCGTGTCATGAACCTCGGCCTCGCCGGCCGCGCCGCCGCCGTCGCGGCGTCCTCGCGCGGCCTGGGCCGCGCCGTGGCGCGGGGCCTCGCGGCGGAGGGTTGCGACGTGGCGCTCTGCGGGCGGGACGCGGTCCGGATCCGAGAGGCCGCCGACGCGATCGCCCGAGAGAGCGGGCGCCGCACCCTCCCCGTGGTGGCGGACGTCGGCGTCCCCGAGGACTGCCGGCGGTTCGTGGACGAGGCCGCGCGCGCCTTCGGACGCCTCGACATCCTCGTCACGAACACCGGCGGGCCCAAGCCGGGCGGCTTCGACGGCGTGCTCGACGCCGACTGGGACGCCGCCTACCGGGTCACACTCGCCAACGTCGTCAACCTCGTGCGCTCCGCCGTGCCGCACATGAAGCAGGCTCGCTGGGGGCGGATCGTGAACGTCACCTCGCTCTCCGCCAAGCAGCCCGTCGACGGCCTGGTGCTCTCGAACGCGTTCCGGGCGGCGGTCGTCGGGCTGGCGAAGACCCTGTCGAACGAGCTGGGCCCGCACGGGATCCTCGTGAACAACGTCTGCCCGGGCTACACCCGCACGGATCGGCTGGACGAGCTCGCGCGGGTGCGCGGGAAGGCCGCCGGCACCACTCCGGAGCAGGTCATCGCGGGCCTGGCCCAGGCCGTGCCTCTAGGACGCATCGCGGAGCCGGATGAGTTCGCGGCCGTCGTGTGCTTCCTGTGCTCGGAGCGCGCCTCCTACGTGACCGGCGCCACCATCCCGATCGACGGCGGCGCCGTTCGCGGCCTCCTGTGAGCTGGACGAAGCCCCGGGCGCTGCGCCCGGGCGACCTCCTCGGCGTGGCTGCGCCGTCGGCGGCCTTCGACCCGGCGCTCCTCGCCCGGGGCGTGGCCGAGCTCGAGTCCCTCGGCTTCCGCGTGCGCGTGCCCGACGGCATCCACGAGCGCGCCCGCTTCGCGGCGGGGACGGCGGCGCGGCGCCTCGCCGAGCTCGCGGCGCTCTACGAGGACGACGCCGTCGCGGGCATCGTGTGCGCCCGAGGCGGCGCCGGGTCGATTCACCTGCTGCCCGCCTTCGACCCTGGCCTCGCCCAGAAGCACCCGAAGCCGCTGATCGGCTGCAGCGACCTCACCTTTCTCCACGTCGTCCTCAACGGGCTGGGCCTCGTCACCTTCCACGGCCCGATGGCCGCCGGCGACATCGGGCGCGGCACGTACGACCGGGACAGCTTCTGGAGAGCCGTGACCGGCGAGGGCGGACCCTGGGCGACGGATGATGACGATCTCCTGGTCCTGCGCTCGGGCCAGGGGCGAGGGAGGCTCCTGGGAGGCTGCCTCTCGATCCTGGCGTCGGGCTTCGGCACGCCGTGGGCGTTCCACCCCGACCGGGACGGCACGATCCTCTTCCTGGAGGACGTGGGGGAGCCGCCCTACCGGATCGACCGCCACCTGCGACAGCTTCGGGCTGCGGGCGCCTTCGAAGGCCTGCGGGGGGTGGTCTTCGGCGACATGCCCGGGTGTGCTCCACCCCGAGACGTCTCGTTCACACTGGAGGAGGTCATCCTCGACGCCCTCGCCGGCCTCGACGTGCCGGTGGCCCTCGGCCTGTCGAGCGGCCACGTGGCGAATGGCGCTTTGACCTTGCCCCTCGGCGTCCCGGCGCGCCTGTCCTGCGACGGCGCCGCCCGGCTGGAGCTGCTCGAGACCGGCGTCCGGTGAAGGTCCACCTCTCCGGTGTCTGTGGCACCGCCATGGCCTCGCTGGCCGGCCTCCTCCGCGAGCGCGGCCACGACGTGACCGGATCCGATCAGGACGTCTACCCGCCCATGTCGACGCAGCTTCAGGCCATGGGGATCCCCCTGCGGTCGCCCTACGCGGCGGAGAACGTACCGGCCGACGCGGACGTCGTGGTGATCGGCAACGCCCTGTCGCGGGGCAACCCCGAGATCGAGACGGTCCTCGACCGCGGACAGCGCATGACCAGCCTGCCGGCGCTCCTGGCCGAGGACTTCCTCCGCGACCGCACGTCGGTGGTCGTGGCCGGCACGCACGGCAAGACGACGACCAGCGCCTGGCTCGCCTTCCTGCTCGACCGTGCGGGTCTCGATCCCTCTTTCGTGGTCGGCGGGGTCCCGGTCGACTTCGGGCGGAGCTACAGGCTCGGGGCCGGCCGCGCATTCGTCGTCGAGGGCGACGAGTACGACTCGGCCTTCTTCGACAAGCGGCCCAAGTTCGTGCACTACCTGCCCGAGATCGCCGTGATCGGCAACGTCGAGTTCGACCACGCCGACATCTACGCCGACCTGGAGGCGGTGAAGACGGCCTTCTTCCGCCTGATGACCGTGATCCCGCGCCGCGGCCTGCTGGTGGCAGGGATCGAGAGCGCGGCGCTCCGCGAGCTGCTTCCACGGGCATTTTGCCGGGTGGAGACGTTCGCGCTCGAGCAGGACGCGGACTGGCGCGCCACCGGCCTGCGCCCGGGCCACGACGGATGGCGCTTCCGGATCGTGCGGCGCGGGACCGACCTCGGCGAGTTCCGGATCGCCCTGCCCGGCGAGCACAACGTCCGCAACGCCCTGGCGGCAATCGCCGCCGCGGCGGGTCTCGGGGTGGAGCCCGCGCGCCTGGGTGACGCGCTCGCGTCGTTTCGAGGGGTGCGGCGCCGGCTCGAGCTCCGGGGCGAGGCCCGGGGCGTGCGGGTCTACGACGACTTCGCCCACCACCCGACCGCCGTCCGGGAGACGCTGCGGGCCCTGCGCGCCCTCGAGGCCGGCCGCCTGGTCGCGGTGTTCGAGCCACGCTCCTACACCTCGCGAACCCGGGTCTTCCAGGAGGACTTCGCCCGCGCCTTCTCCGAGGCCGACGAGGTGCTCGTCGCCGCGGCCTTCCTGCCGGGCAAGGTGCCGGAAGCCCAGCGCATCTCGGAGCGGGAGCTCGTGGCCGCCATCGAGGGGCGCGGACGCCGCGCCCGCTTCGTGCCCACGGTCGAGGCGATCGTGGGCTTGCTCACGGAGGAGCTGCGCGCAGGGGACCGCGTGGCCGTCCTGTCGAACGGCGGCTTCGGCGGGATCCACGAGAGGCTCCTCGCCGCGCTGCGCGAGTGACCGGGCCTGCGTGGACGGACAGCCGGGCCTGTGCTACAACTTCGCGCAGTCTCTGACACTTCCGCACAGGACGCGCGCCTACACGAAGGAGGACGGTGTATGAAGCGTTTTCTCCTGGCCATCCTCGGCACGGGGCTTCTCGCCATTCCCCCGGCATGGGCCCAGGAGGCCCAGCAGCCGGCGGCCGAGGGCGAAGAGGAAAAGACTCTGACCTTCACCGACACCGTCGTCGTGTCGGGCTCGAAGGTGGAGGAGAAGGTCATCGACTCGCCGGCCACGATCAGCGTCATCACCGCGGACAAGATCGCGGCCAACCCAGCGCAGAACTTCGGCGACCTGCTGCGCGCCGTGCCCGGGGTCACCGTGATCCAGACCTCGGCCCGGGACGTCAACCTCTCGAGCCGCAACTCCGGCGTGTCCACCCTGAACAACTCCCAGCTCGCGCTCCTCGACGGCCGCACCATCTACCTCGACTTCTTCGGGATGATCCTGTGGGACTGGGTGCCGACCTCGTCCGAGGAGATCAAGCAGATCGAGGTGGTGCGCGGCCCGGCCTCTGTGGTGTGGGGCGCGAACGCCTTGACCGGCATCGTGAACATCATCACGAAGCCCCCGCGCGAGGCCAAGGGCGTGGTCTTCACCATGAACGGAGGGCTCTTCGATCGCGAGTGCGACAACTGCTCGCAGACGGACACGGGCTACAACTACGGCGCCAACGTCTCGATCGCCCAGGCCCCGAACGAGCGCTGGTCCTACAAGATCTCCGCGGGCTACTTCAACAGCGATCCCTTCTCGCGCCCGACGGGGAGGATCCCCGTGGTGGGCGACCCGCGGACCGCCGATCCGAACGACACGATCGGCGGCGCGCTCTACCCGACGGACAGCGCGACCGGTGTCAACGCCTTCGAGAACAGCGAGACCTCGCAGCCGAAGGTGGACGTGCGGGTGGACAACGACATGGAGAGCGGCGCGCGCCTCTCGATCCAGGGCGGCTACGCGGGCACCGAGGGCATCATCCACACCGGGATCGGCCCCTTCGACATCCAGAGCGGCTCCTACATGGCCTACGGCCGCGTGGGCTACACGCAGGGAGGGTTCAAGGGCGCGGTGTTCGGCAACTTCGTGGACGCCGAGGCGCCGAACCTGCTCCAGAACGACCCCAACAATCCAGGCACGCCGATCCAGCTCAACTTCACGACCCAGACCTACGACGCCGAGCTGGGCTACACCAGGGTGCTGGGCGGCAAGCACATCATCAGCCTGGGCGGCAACGCGCGGCGCAACAACTTCGACATCACGATCGCTCCGAACTCCGAGGACCGCAACGAGTTCGGCGCGTACCTGCAGGACGAGATCTTCTTCGAGAAGTTCCGGATCGCCGTGGGAGCCCGGGTGGACAAGTTCGGCAACCTCGACGACCCCGTCTTCTCGCCCCGCGTCTCGCTCATGTTCAAGCCCACGCCGAACCATGCGATCCGCGGGTCGTTCAACCGCGCCTTCCGCTCCCCGTCCGTGATCAACAACTTCATCGACCTCGACATCAGCAACCCCAACCTCGACCAGATCGTCAACCTCGGGCCGGCGCTGCCCCCGCCGCTCCGGCCGCTCGCGCCGCCGCCGTTCCTGCTCACGATCAACCTGTCCGGCAGCGAGACCGTCGACCCCCGCTACAACCTCAAGGAAGAGGGGCTGGACGCCTTCGAGATCGCCTACACGGGCACGTTCAACCGGAGGACCACGATCGGGCTGGCGCTCTACCAGAACGACAAGAACGACAACATCAACTTCACGAGCCTTCTGCCCAGCGCGCAGTTCCCCCAGGGGCTGCCGGGGCTGAGCTTCTACTCGCCCCAGAACCCCGCGCGGGGCATCACGTTGACGGGCCAACCCGTGACTCTCTCCCCGCTGCTGATGACGATCCTGGGCCAGGTGGGGGTGCGCTTCCCCTACACCGTCTTCAGCTATCTGAACCTCGGCCCGGTCCGCGACAGGGGGATCGAGACCTCGCTGGATCACTACTTCAACGAGAACCTGAGCGGGTTCGTGAACTACTCCTGGCAGGACGACCTGGAGGTGCTCGACGCGGACGCGAACGAGATCCCGTACCCGACCGACGAGATCGCGCTGCCGCCGACCCACCGCTTCAACGCGGGGCTGAACTGGAACAGCGAGCGCTTCGTGGGGATGGCCCAGGTCAACTACGTCGACGACGCGCTGTGGAGCGACGTGCTGACCAAGGAATACCACGGCTTCACGGACGCCTACACCCTGGTCAACGCCAGCTTCGGCGTGAAGTGGAACGAGGGCAAGATCACCACCACCCTCAAGTGCATGAACCTGCTCAACGAGGACGTCCAGCAGCACATCTTCGGCGACATCATGAAGCGTTCGGTGGCGCTCGAGCTGAAGTTCAGGTACTGAGCGCCCGCTGATCGTCGCTCTGGCTCAAGGCCGCCGGGATCCCGGCGGCCTTCTTCATTCCACCGACACGGCCACGAAACGGAGCTGTCCGTCGCGCTCGACCTGGAGGACAGCGCCCGCGCCGGGCTTCAGGGCGTCGATGGCGGCACGGAGCTGGGCGATGTCCGCCACCGGCGAGGCGTTCACCGAGTAGATCACGTCGCCGGCCTCGATGCCGTCCTCGAAGGGCAGCGCGTCGGCCTGGGACGCGGCCACCACCACGCCCGCCTGCGCCCGGAGCGGGCCGACCATCGCCTGCACCTCCTCGTCGAGGTCCAGGGCGAGCAGGCCGAGGCGGGGCACGAGGTTGCGCTCGGGTGAGACGCGATCCAGGAGGCGCTGCCGATCGCGAGGCCGCTCGCCCACCGTCACGACGATCGGGTGCAGGGTGGCGCCCCGCAGCACCGCGAGGCTGACACTGGTCCCGGGCGTGCGACGATAGAGGTTGACGTCGAGCTGCCGCGCGTTCTCGAGGGGCTTGCCGTCGATCGAGAGCACCACGTCGCCGATCCCGAGCCCCGCCCGCTGCGCCGCGCTGCCCGTCTTGACGTCGGCGATCACCACGCCACGGTCCCTCGGCAGCCCCAGCCCCCGGGCGAGCACCGGCGTGATGGTCTGGGCCCGGGCCCCGATCTCCCCGCGCCGCACGCGGCCGCTCTGGCGGATCTGCTCGTAGACGCTGCCCACGATGTGGGCCGGCGCCGCGAAGCCGATGCCCTCGCTGCCGCCCGACTGGCTCAGGATGAGCGTGTTGATGCCGATCACGCGGCCCTCGGTGTCGACGAGCGGCCCTCCGCTGTTGCCGCGGTTGATGGAGGCGTCCGTCTGGATGTAGATCATCGGATGCTCGGGCTCGAGCTGCCGGGCCACGGCGCTGACGACGCCCAGGCTCACCGAATCCTCCAGGCCGAGAGGGCTGCCGAGTGCGAGGACGACCTGGCCCTGGCGCACCGACTCCGAGTCTCCGAGCGGCAGCGCCACGAGGCCCGTCTCGGCGACCTTCAGGACCGCGATGTCCGTCTCGCGATCCACGCCGACCACCTGGGCGCCGACCGGCCGGCCCCGGGACTTCAGCACCGAGCGCCCGTCGTCCCTGGCCGACGGAAGCAGCACCTGCACCGTTCGGGCGCCGTGGACGACGTGGGCGTTCGTCACCACGTAGCCGTCGGGGTCGAGGACGACCCCCGAGCCGGCGCTGAACTGGCGGGGGAGGAGCGCGGCCTCGGCGGCGCCGACGGGAGCGGCGTATCCCCGCACCAGCACCTGCACGACGGCAGGCTTGACGCGCGCGATCAGGTCCTGGAGGTCGCCATTGAAGCGCGCGAGCTCCGATGGCTGGGGTCGCTGGGCGGCGCTCTGGGACCCGGCCACGGGTGCGGCGAGGAGCAGCGCGACGGCGAAAGCGAGGCGCAGCGGCATGGGACCTCCTAACGAAGCTCCAGCGAGAACAGCGCGCGCGCGGAGCCGTCGGGGGCCACGCCGAGCACCTCGAGCAGGGGCGGCCCGGCGCGCGGGAAGGCGAGCCGCATGAAGCCGGCGTGGTCGCGCGCGAAGCGCGTGCCCTGGATCTTTCGGACGCCGCTGGTGTGGCCCAGGATGCCCGAGCCGCTGACGAGGATGTAGCGCGGGCTGTCCCTGGCGATGACCTGGAGGTTGTGCTCGTGCCCGGCGGCGAAGGCGAGAGGCGGCCGTGCCTCGAAGGCGCGGAGGAGCGCCGCACGCATGCCCTCGTTCTCCGCCGAGCTCAGGTCCTGGGGCGAGGCTCCCCCCTTGCGTGCGGCGGGATAGCTGGATCCGATCAAGGGCAGCGGGATCCACAGCCACGGCTTCCAGTCGGTCAGCGGGAAGAGGTGCTGTCGGACCGAGAAGTGGCCGCCGTGGGGACCGCCGCTGGCCAGCGGGTGATGGGCCGCCACCACGACCTCCCGGTCCGGGGCCCCGCGCAGGGCCGCCTGGACGGCGGCCACGACCTCCTCCTCGGAGTCCGCGGCGCACGAGGAGGCGGGATGCCGTGGCTTCTCGTGGGCGTGGAGGAACCATTGGGTATCGAGCAGCAGAAGCCGGACGCGCGCCCCGAGGTCCAGGATCTCCGGGCCGGGGCACCCGCCCTCGGGGAGCTGCCGGGCGCTTTCGGGTCCCCGCTCGCGGACGAAGGCGGCGGAGCGCAGCACGGCATCCCAGCCGTCCCTTCCGGAGGCGGCCCAGTCGTGGTTCCCGGGCACGAAGACGGTGCGCAGGCCCGGGATCCGGACCGCGTCGAGCTGGGCGACGAGACGGCGCTCGCCCTCGGGCCGCTCCGCGTCGCCGGGAGGGGGCAGGCCCCTCGGGTAGACGTTGTCGCCGAGGAACACGACCGTGGTGCGGACGGGATCCTGCGCGGCGGCCGCGGACAGCGCCCGGAGCACGGGTTCGCCCCTGGGATCGGGCGTGCCGGCATCGCCGACGAGCAGCAGGACCGTGTCCGCGGGCGGCTCCCCGGGAGCCGCCGCCGCCAGGGCCAGGACGAGCGCAGCCGCTGACGTCATCGAGCCCGCACGACCGCCAGGTCGCGGCCGAAAGCGTCGGCGAAGCGCGCGCCGATGCGCCGGGGCCTCCAGCCCCCGAGGCCCTTCACGGCCACGCGGGCCCGGCGAGGGCGGAGGCTCACCCGCAGCGAGATCGGCCCGTCGTCCGGACAGCGCTCCTCGATGTCGTCGGCGAGCACCAGCAGCGTCGCCGCGCGCTCGATCGCCGCGTGGTCCCTGGCGCTGACGAGGGGCGCGTAGCGAGCCAGGTCGGCGCCGTCGTCCCCGGCGCTGCGCGCGACGGCCGAGAGCAGCGCGATGCCCCGGTGCGTGAAGCCGAGCAGGTCCGTGGCGACAACGATGTCGGCGAGGTGCTCGTGGCGGTCGAAGAAGTCGATGCTGCGGCCGATGTCGAGGAGCGTGGCGGCGTGCAGCAGCGCCTCGCGCAGCTCCGCCACGCCGTCCGGCTCGAGGGCGTCGAACAACGCCGCGGCCAGGCCGCGGCGTCTCTCTCCGGAGGCGGGGTCGGAGCCGCGGAACGCCCGGGCGAGCGCCTCCGCCGACGACCGCCGCATGGCCTCGCCCGGGGGGAGCGCCCCGTCCGCGAGGCCCAGTGCCAGGCCCTCCCGGACGCCCTGGCCCGAGACGAGGATCTCGCCCGCCCCCAGCCATTCCATCAGCGCGACGATGGCGAGGCCGCCGCCGACGATGGAGTCTCCGCGGTCGTCGTTGAGCCCCGGCACCTGCACCCGCTTCTTCAGCTTGCGTGAGGCCAGCAGGGACACGACGCGCTCGGCGCGCTCGCGGGTCAGGGCGTAGGCGTGGAGCCGGTGGAGGGGGTAGCGCTGCAGCCGCTGGTCCACCTTGGCCAGGTTGCGAACGGTGCCGCCGGTGCCGACGAGGGCCTCGCCCCGCGCCAGGCGGCCCATGCCCGAGCCCTCGAAGAACGAGCGGGCATGGTTGCGGAGCCGCCGCATCTCCTTCTCGGTGGGGGGATCGGACTTCAGGAAGGCGTCGGAGAGGCGCAGCGCGCCGAGGGGGAAGCTGGCCTTCTCGCCGAGGCTCCGCTTGCGGAAGCGCGAGAGCTGGAGGCTGCCGCCGCCGAGGTCGAACAGGAAGCCGTCCTGGACGGGCAGGCCGCGGACGGCGCCCAGGAAGCCGTAGCGCGCCTCCTCCTCGCCCGAGAGGATGCGCACGGCGATGCCCAGCTCGCGCCGCACGCGCTCGATGAAGCGCCGGCCGTTGGCGGCGTCCCGGACCGCCGCGGTCGCCACCGCCAGGGTGCGCCGCGCCGCGCCGCCGACGGCGATGGCCTTGAAGTCGCGGAGCGCGTCCATGGCGCGCTCCACGGACTCGCGTGACAGGGCGTGGGTCTCGTCCAGCTCGCGCACCAGGCGCAGGGACGCGCGGGTGCTGGCGAGGATGCGCAGGGCTCCTCCGGGCTCGGGAGCGTAGACGACGACGCGGCCCGAGTTGGACCCGATGTCGATCACCGCGACGGGTGCGCGCGCCCGGGACATCGACGTAGCTTCCGCGATCGACGCGCGAGCGTCAACGCTACCGCACGTAGCCGAGGGCGCGCAGCTCGTCCTGGATCGAGTCGTCCGGGGCCGTGGGCGAGACGCGGCGCCCCTCCTCGCGGGCGCGTTCGAAGACCCGCAGCGCGGCCTGGCGCAGCGCCGCCGCGCGCTCCGGGGACCGGCGCAGCAGGTTCCTGCGCTCCAGGGGGTCGCTCCCCAGGTCGTAGAGCTCGTCGGGCCCGCGGGCGTTCTCGATGAACTTCCAGCCCTCGGCGTCCATGAGGCTGTACGTCTCGCCCTGCCCCGCGCCGCGACGCTCGGCGCCCAGACGGCGTTGGGCGAAGGCCTCTGCCGCGGAGAGCGGCCCTTCCCTTGGTTCGAGGCTGGGGCGCAGGGAGCGGCCGGGAACGTCGAAGCCCGGCTGGCTGAAGGGCGCTCCCACGAGGTCGAGCAGCGTGGGCACGATGTCGACGTGGCGCGCGAGGCCGCGCACGCGGCGTCCGGGCGGGAGGCCGGCCCGGTAGACGATCAGCGGGACGCGAAGCTGCTCCTCGTACAGCCGCGCGCCGTGACCTCCGTACGAATGGCTGCCGAGGCCCTCGCCGTGATCGGCCGTCACCAGGAAGAGCCCCTCGGCGAGCAGGCCGGCGCCGTGGGCCGCGTCGAACAGCCGGCCGACGGCGCGGTCGGCGAGACGGATCTCGGCGTCGTAGGCGCCGTGCTCCCGCGCGAGCTCGAGGGCGTCCTTGTAGAAGCCAGGGGCCACCCCTCGGCGCTCGTGGGCCTCCCGCGCCAACGCCTCGGCGTCGGCGCGGGTCGCGGGCCGGAACTGCGCGAGCAGCTCCTCCGGCGCGCGCTGCGGCACGTGAGGGTCGAAGAGGTGGACGAAGAGCAGGAAGCGGTCTCCGGGCCGTCTCGATCGCAGCCAGGCGATGGCACGGTCCACGACGACGTCGGCCTGGGCGTACTCCTGCCAGTCGCGGCCGCCGCCCTCGAAGCTCCGGAGGCCGCGGCTCACGGAGCGGAGGAACGCGACGGCGGAAAAGCCCGCGCTGTCGTAGCCGCGCTCGGCGACCAGCTCCGCGAGGGTTCGATAGCTTCCCGCCGCGCCGGTCGGGAAGCCCATGCCGTTGCGCCGGACGCCGTGCTGCGACGGGTGGAGCCCGGTGAAGAGCGAAGCGTGGGCCGGACCCGTGTGGGAGCACGAGCTGTACGCGCGCTCGAAGAGCACGCCGCGGCGCGCCAGCCCGTCCAGGAACGGCGAGGTGCCTCTCGGGTAGCCGTAGCAGCCGAGGTGGTCCGCCCGGAGCGTGTCGATCGTCACCAGGACGATCGCGCGAGGCGGAGCGAGCCGTCCGGGCGCGCCGCACCCGGCGAGGAGCGCGGCGGCCAGGAGGAGCGACCGCTTCAGAACAGCGTGTAGATGAACGGCGCGACCGCGGAGCCCTGTGTGAACACGACCAGCAGGCCCAGCAGCACGAGCATCACGATGATGGGCCCGAGCCACCACTTCTTGCGGACGCGCATGAACGCCCACAGCTCGCTCAGGATGCCGAGCTTCTCGCGTGTTCCTTCGAAACCCATCGATCGTTCTCCGTGCCCTCGGCGGTGCGTCCCTCAGTCCAGCTCGAAGAGGGTGCGCCAGTCCACGTCCTCGCGGAGCGGGGGCTGCTCGCGCTTGTCGAGGAGGTAGTGTCCCATGGCGAGGTAGTCCATGTTCGTCCGCATGAAGCAGAGGTACGCGTCGTGGGGGGTGCACACGATCGGCTCGCCGCGGACGTTGAAGGACGTGTTGATGATGACCGGCACGCCCGTGATCCTCTCGAACTCCTCGATCACCCCGTAGTAGAGCGGGCTCTGCTCGCGCGTGACGGTCTGCAGGCGCGCCGAGTTGTCCACGTGGGTGACGGACGGGATCGTGCGCCTGCCCTCGCGCACCTGGGCCACGAGGAGCATGTAAGGGCTCTCGCAGTCGATCTCGAACCAGTCGGAGGCCTTGTCCGCCAGCACCGAAGGGGCGAACGGCCGGAAGCCCTCGCGGAACTTGATCTTCATGTTGAGGGTGTCGCGCATCTTGGGGTCGCGAGGGTCCGCCAGGATCGAGCGGCCCCCCAGGGCGCGCGGTCCGAACTCCATGCGCCCCTGGTACCAGCCGATCACGTTGCCCTCGGACAGGAGCTTCGCCGTCCGCTGGGTCAGCTCCGCGTCCGAGACCGCTCGGTACTTCGCGCCCTGGCCGTCGAGGTACTCCTTGATCTCCGGGTCGGCGTAGGCCGGGCCGAGGTAGGCGTCGTTCCAGGCCGGCCCGCGCGGGTTCTTCCTCAGCGTGTTGTAGATCCAGTGGGCGACGCCCACGGCGCCGCCCGCGTCACCGGCCGCGGGCTGGACGAAGAGGTTCTTGAAGGGCGTCTCGCGGATCACGCGCCCGTTGGCCACGCAGTTGAGGGCGACGCCGCCCGCCATGCAGAGGTTCGAAAGGCCGGTCTCCTTCTGGATGTAGCGGGTCATGGCGAGGACGACCTCCTCGCACACCTTCTGCACCGAGGCCGCGATGTCGAACTCGCGCTCGTTCATCCAGGTCTCGGGCTTGCGGGGCGGGCCGCCGAAGAACTCGTTGAAGGCGCCGTTCGTCATGGTCAGTCCGTAGTCGTACGAGAAGTACTTCATGTTGAGCTTGAAGGAGCCGTCCTCGTTGAGGCGGACCATCTCCTTCATGATCCGGTCATAGTGGACCGGCCTTCCGTACGGCGCGAGCCCCATCACCTTGTACTCGGCGCTGTTGACCTTGAAGCCGAGGTAGTACGTGAACGCGCTGTAGAGGAGGCCCAGGGAGTGGGGGAAGCGGATCTCCTTGAACAACGTGATGTCGCTGCCGCGGCCCACGCCGAAGCTGGCGGTCGCCCACTCGCCGACGCCGTCCACCGTCAGGATGGCCGACTCCTGGAACGGCGAGACCAGGAAGCACGAGGCCGCGTGGCTCATGTGGTGCTCGGCGAACAGGATCGGCCCCCGGTAGGGGTGGAGCTCCTTCCTGATGAGCGACGGCACCCAGAGCTTCTCCTTGACCCACACCGGCATTGCCTTGCGGAAGGAGGAGAACGAGCGCGGGAAGGTGGCCACGTAGGTGGACAGCATCCGCTCGAACTTCAGCAGCGGCTTGTCGTAGAAGCCCACCGCGTCCACGTCCTCCGGGCGCAGCCCGGCCTCCCGCAGCACGTACTTGACCGCTCGGGACGGGAAGCCCGAGTCGTGCTTCTTGCGCGAGAGACGCTCTTCCTGGCAGGCGGCCACGATCCGGCCGTCGCGGAGCAGGGCCGCCGCGGAGTCGTGATAGAAGCAGGACAGGCCGAGGACGTTCATCTCAGAATTGGTGGCGCGCCGCGGCTTCGGCCCCCAGGGGATTGGGCTCGTGGGCGCGCCAGAAGCTGGGCTCCGGCGCGAGCGCGCGGTCCAGCGGGTCGTCGAGGAAGAGCTTCATGAACGCGGCCACCAGGGAGACCGAAACGAAGTAGACGATGGCGAGGATCACGCTGGTCCAGACGTGGCCCATGCCCTGGAAGAAGGCGGTCCACTTCCGGTAGGCGGCGGACTCAGGGGCCAGCCTCCGGAACAGCAGCTCGATTGTGACGACTGTCACCGCGAAGGCCAGCAAGGCCTTCGTGTGGGCGGGCCGGGCGGCGAACCAGGCCAGCGCTCCGTTCAGCACGTCCACGACGGGAAACTCCTCTCCCGGAACAAACTGTCATGATACGGGCCCCGGCCGGCGCGCGTCAACGTCGACGCTCCCGTGCGCCGGCTCACGGTGGCCGCCCCGCCGGGCACCTTATAATCGGCCTGGAAGACGATGCCGCCCGTCCAGGAGCCCCCGCGAGGCGAGAAGACGGACTTCCTCCGCGGCCAGATGCGCCAGTGGATGGACCAGATGGTCGTGGCGGGGAAGACCGGCGATCTCTTCGAGCTCGAGATGTGGCTGCGGAGCTTCGAGCGCTTCTTCCGCATCCGCAACCAGCCCCTGTCCGAGCGCGAGACCAAGCAGCTCGCCCTGCGCAACTGGTCCGAGGAGCTGCGCCTCGTGGACCAGGTGCTGCTCCGCGTCGTCGGACTCTGCACGAGCCTGCTCACCGAGGAGCAGGTCAACCACGCCCGCTTCGACAAGTACGTCGAGGGCTTCCTCAAGAAGGACGACGTGGTGGATCCCTACGTCGAGAAGCTGCTGCGCCAGACCACCCCCGAGGGGAGCCTGGTGCTGCTGCGGGAGTCCCTGGAGGACGCCCACGTCCTGCTCACGCAGCTCACGCGCCTCTCCCGGATCCCGTACGCCACGTTCACGTCCGTTGGGAAGGTGATCTATCGGGAGATCCGCCGCAGCGACCTCCTCGCCCTGCTCATCGACAAGAAGTTCAAGCCGATCTACGACCGCATCTCGAACCCCTCGATCGCGGCGACGATCCGGGCGGTCGCGGATCCGCAGCGGCGCAAGCACGCGGCCAAGGTGTTCCTGGAGTTCTTCCGGCTGCTCCACTACCTCGAGTACGCCGATCCCGGCCGCACCCGCGAGGAGGAACTCAAGAGCACGCTCCTGGTCTTCGCCCTGGTCACGGCCGAGACCCGGAACCTGCTCTCGTACCTGGACAAGCGGGTGCTGCCGACCCTCGAGCCCGGCACGCCCCTCCACGACCTCTACGACTCCTTCGTGTACTGCATTCCGCTGGAGCTGAAGAAGGTCATCAACACCGAGCTCCTCGACATCTCGGCCTCCCGGCAGGCCGAGAGCATCAGGGCCAGGGTCGAGAACAGCCACGGCATCCTCAAGGACTGCTTCCAGCAGTCCGTGGTGCAGCTCGCCCAGGCCTACGGCCCGGTGGACGGCGACAACATCTTCCTGGACTTCACCGCCAAGCTGGAGCAGTCGGTGCGGCTGCGCGACGGGCTCGCGGCCCTGATCAAGGCGCTCCGCGAGTTCCAGGCCGCCCGGGACGAGACCCAGGCGATCCGCATGAAGGAGGCGATCTCGAAGTTCTACGACACGAGCATGAAGTACCTCATGTACCGCGACTGGTCGGGCTTCGAGCTGTTCTTCATCGAGATCCTCAAGTGCACCAGCCTGCCGGCGCTGCAGCAGATCGCCCACCGCTTCGAGACGTTCCTGATGACCCTGTTCCGCGAGGTCCAGAAGCGGGCCATCCTGCAAGGCATCCCCATGGCGCCCGAGCTGCAGGGGGTGGGATAGGGG
This sequence comes from Vicinamibacteria bacterium, assembly GCA_035691285.1. Classification (GTDB taxonomy): domain Bacteria; phylum Acidobacteriota; class Vicinamibacteria; order Fen-336; family Fen-336; genus DATFEN01. The sequence goes on from DASSJI010000186.1 coordinate 22,539, forward strand.
CTGATTGCTGCCGGCGGTCGGCTCTTGCTAAACTCCCGCCGCTCCCTCTCACGCATGGCCGACAAGGAAAAGAACCCCTTCGCGAAGTTCCTGACGCGCTTCCAGGCCGGCACCGTCCTCTTCCACGAGGGGGATGAGGGCGACGACATGTACATCGTCCAGTCGGGCCGCGTGGCCATCAAGAAGAAGGTCAAGGACGGCGAGGCCGTGCTCGCGACCATGGAGAAGGGCGACTTCTTCGGGGAGATGGCGATCCTGGAGCGGATGCCGCGCTCGGCCACGGCCGAGGTCGTCGAGGACGGCGACCTGATCGTGATCTCGAGCGAGGTGTTCGGGGACATGATCAAGGCCAACCCCGAGATCGCCGTGCGCATGCTGCGGAAGTACTCGATCCGCCTGCGCGAGACGAACAAGCAGCTCGAGAACGTCATGGCCAGCGGCGGCGCCGCGGCCGCGGCCGCCGCCGAGGTGATCGCGCCCAAGGGGACGGCGGGCACGGTCCAGGCCGAGGCGATCGCCTACTTCGTGTCGCCCCAGAGCGGCAACGTCTTCCCGGTCTTCAAGTCCGACGCGCTCCTCGGCCGCTACGACTCCGTCACCGGCATGCATCCCGAGATCGACCTCACCGCCGAGGACCAGAGCCGCAACATCTCGCGCCGCCACGCCCGGCTCGTGGTCAAGGACGGCCGCTTCTTCATCGCCGAGGAGATCGGCACGATGAACGGGACCTTCCTGAACGGCAAGAAGCTGGCGAACGGCGTGCTGACGCCCATCGCCGACGGCGACGAGCTGGTCCTGTGCCGCCTGCCGCTGACGTTCAAGATGTCGGTGAAGTAGCTCACGGCTTCGCGGCGTACTCCCATTTCGCCTGGATGGCCCGGGCCTCCCCCGAGGCGACGAGGGAGTCGACGGCCGCTCGCACCCGCGCGGCGAGGGCGGCGTCGCTGCGTCTCACGCCGACGTGGTAGCCGAGCCGGTTCAAGGGCCGGCCCACCACGCGGAAGGCCGCGTCCCGCGCGACGAGCCAGCGCACGTAGAGTGAGTCGTAGATGACGGCGTCGAGGGCGCCGCTGCGCAGGTCCTGGAAGAGCTGCGTCTTGGTGCCGAGGACGAACTCCTCGCCGCGGCCCATCTCGGCCAGGGCCCTCGCGACGGAGGGGTCCGGGATGTGCCCGACACGCGCGCCGCCGAGGTCGGAGACGGCCTGGATGCGCCGGTCGTCCGAGCGCGCCACGACGAGGAGGCCCCACTCGCAGTACGGCGCCGAGGCCACGATCGCGGTCGGGGTGTCGGGCGTCGGCGTCCACGAGCTGATGATGAGGTCGCAGCGCCCGCCGCCCAGGGCGCGCTCCAGGCCGACCCAGGCGGTGGGCACCACGCGGGCCGAAGCCTCCAGGCGCCGGGCCAGGGCGGCCATCACGTCGACGTCGAGGCCGACGAGGCGGGCCCGGTCGCGGGCGCCGAGGGTCGGCGTCTTCGAGCGATCCACGATGTCCCACTCGTGTCCGGGCACGTAGGCCCACGGCGGGTCGCGCGTCTCCATGCAGACGCGCAGGGAGCTACCGGCGCCGCCCGCCGGGAGCAGGCTCGCGACGAGGGCCAGGAGCGGCGCCACGGGCCTCAGGTCTCGAGCCGCGCCAGGATCGCGCGCCGGATCTCCTCGTGGTTCCGCGGCAGGACGCGCTTGTTGCGGCACTCGTCCAGCGCCAAGAGCGTCATCCGGTCGATCGTCCTCTGGTCGCGCGCCGTGGGCAGCAGGTCGTCGAGGGCGGCGGCCAGATGCCGCTCGGCCAGGGCGCTCGCGTTCTCCCGGACCGCGAAGCGCCACGCCGTCGTGACCGCCAGCTCGATGTCGCTGCCGGTGAAGCCCTCGGTCCGCGCCGCGAAGGGCGCGTAGTCCTTCACCTCCGAGGGCAGCCTGTGCTTGCGCACCGTGACCTCGAAGATCTGCGCCCGGGCGCCGGCGTCGGGCATCAGGATCGGGATCTTCACGTCCGTGCGGCCCGAGCGGCGCATGGCGGCGTCGATGAGGTCGACGCGGTTCGTGATGTCGATGCGCAGCACCCTGCCGCGCAGGGAGTTGTCGCCCCAGAAGTTGAAGGCGGCGGCCCGCATGCGCTCCGTGACCCCCGAGTCGCCGCTGCCCTGGTCGCGGCTGCCGCCCTCGGCCTGGTCCGACTCGTCCACGATCACGATCACCGGCGCGAGGGCGCGGATCGCGGCGAAGGCCTTCTCCTGGTTCCGCTCCGATTGCCCCACGTACATCGCCCGCAGGGGCCGGAAGCGGACGCACAGCATCCCGCACTCCTTCGCGAAGCACTCGGACAGGTAGCTCTTGCCGGTGCCCGGCGGGCCCATGAGCGCGATCCCCATGGGCGCGGCGGAGAAGAGACCGCGCCGCATCAGGTCGGCGATCTCGCGCAGCTCGCCGGTCGCGTGCTCGAGGCCGCCGACGGCGGACAGGTCGTAGCGAGGCTCGAGGATCTCCAGCACGTCGCCGTACTCCTGGCGCAGCAGGTCGATCTTGCGCGACACGATCGCCGAGCGGTCCAGGGGCTTCGAGGCGGCCTCCGCGCGCTGGACGATGTCCTCGATCTGCACGAGGGAGAGGCCCCCCGTCTCGGCCGCGAGCTGCTCCGGGGTCAGCTCCCAGCGCAGCCCGGGTCGCCGCGCCTGCAGGTCTCCGGCGAAGGCGGCCCGCGCGGCGAGGTCCGGGCGCGGCACCAGCACCACCTCGGCGCCGCTCTGGCCTGCGTAGATCTCGTCCGAGACCTCGCCGGCCGTCGGAGCGATGAGCGCGACGAGGGGCCGGCGAGCCGCGATCTTCGGGTCGCCGGCCCAGCGGGCCAGCGTCGTCACGGCCTGGCGCTCGACGCCGCCGGCAGCGCCGGCCGGCGCCAGGACGTGGGCGTAGTCCAGCACCACGGCCACCGACGCGGGCGGCACCCGCTCCGTGGAGAGCGCCGCCTCGATCAGCGCCAGCGCGCGCGGCACGTCGAGGGGGATCGGGCCCTTGAGCCCGAGCGCCTTCCGGAACGCCTTCTCGCGGGCCGCGTCGGGGAACGCGAAGCCCGCGGAGACGTCGTAGGACAGGACGATCGCGCGCTGGGCCGCCAGCCGGCGCAGGCCCTCGGCCAGCGGGACGTCGTCGCCCCCGAAGGGATGCACGTCGCGGACGTTGCCGTGGAGCAGGAACAGGTGGCTGGCTCCCGCGTGATAGCGCTCCAGGACGGAGGCGGCGAACCACGACGGCAGGCGGACGGTCTTCACGGCCGCGGCTCCAGGAGCAGGGCGTGCACGCCGCGGGCGCTGCCGACGTAGAGCCGGTCTCCCTCGACCGCCGCCGACGAGGCCACGCCCCTGGGATCCAGCGGGCTGCGTCCCACGACCTCTCCCTTGCCGTCGAGGAGGTAGAGGTCGCCATCGGTCGAGCCCACGACGAACGAGCCGCCGCGGCCCAGGGGCGACGCGACCACCGGTCCGCGGGAACGCACCTGGAAGCGGATCGCGCCGCTGGCGCGGTCGACCCCGTGGATCACGCCGTCGTTGGCGCCGAGGACCAGCAGCTCGTCGCCGACGCAAGGGGAGGAGTAGAGCGGAGCGCCCAGCTCGGCTGACCAGAGGGAGCTGCCGTCGGAGGCCTTCCGGGCCGACAGGCGCCCGCCGAAGTCGGCCGCGTAGACGGCGTCGGCCGCGACGGTCGGCGTCGCGCGAACCTTGCCGGAGAGCGCGACGGACCACGCGATCGAGCCCTTGTCCAGATCGACGGCGTGGAGCGAGCCGTCGTCGCTGCCGACGACGACGCGCCCGTCGACCAGGGCGGGAGAGGAGAAGACCGCCTGCATCTTCGCCTTCCACACCGGCTTGCCCTTCGCATCGAGGGCGGCGAGCCCGCCTGCGCCCTTGGCTTCCACGACGCCCACCACGACTCGGTCGCCGACCGGGAGCGGCGAGGAGCGCACCACCTGGCCGAGCCGGGCGCGCCAGCGGACGGCGCCGGCCAGCAGGTCGACGGCGATGCATTCGCCGTCGTCGCTGCCGACGAACAGGGCCTCGGCGGTGGCCGCGGGAGAGGACTCGATGGCCGAGGCCAGCTTCAGCTCATGCAGGAGGCGACCGCTCGCCGGGTCGAGCCAGAGGAGGCGGCCGTCCGCGGTGGCGGCGAGGACCATTCCCGCAGCCAGCGCCGGCGAGGCCACGGTCGCGCCCACGCCCGCCGTCCACAGCGGTCGCAGCGCGGCGAGCGCCGGGCCGGCGGCGACGCCCTGACGCTGGACGTCGCGTCGGAACATCGCCCAGGCCGAGCCCCGGGGAGGGGACACAGCCGTTTCGAGCGCGGCGAGCGCCTCCGCCGCCGTCGCGAAGCGCCGCTCGCGCTGCGGCGCCGCCAGCGCCCGGAAGAACGACCGGCGCGCAACGGTCGTGCCGGGGGGATCGGGCGGGCCGTCGAGCCTCCAGGACACGTCGGCGGGCCGTCCGGTCGCGACGGAGGAGAGCAGCGCGCCGAGACGGAACAGATCCTCGGCGGTGCTGCCCTCGGCGGCGCCGCCCTCGAGGACCGGCGTGCCGTCGACGAGGCTTGCGGCCTGGAGGCTCAGATCGGGATGGCGCGGCGGCGTCTCGGCGTGGGCCCGTGCCAGTTCGCCCAGCAGGCCGCGGCCCAGCGCCAGGGCGTCGTCCTCCGGCAGCGGCGCGGTGAAGTTCCGCGTCACGCGCCGGAGATGGTCCTCGAGCGTCTCGCGCATTGCGGAGAGCATTATCGGCCAGGCGGCGCGGGCCGGCTCGACGCGACCGCCACGTCGAGGGGACGCGGCTCCCAGTCGAGAGCGGCCCGGGTTCGGGCCGAGTCGAGGCAGGCGTCGCGCGGACGGGGTGCTTCGGGCGGCCGCAGGTCGTGGGTCGTCGCCGCGATCAGGGCGGTGGGCTGCCCGAAGACGGCCGCCACGCGCAGCCCGAGTTCGTGGCGGGTGACGCGCGCGCCGCCGCCGAGGTGGAAGATTCCCCGGGCGTCGCGCTCGAGGATGCTCTCGCAGGCCGCGGCGGTGGATTCGGGATCGCTGGGCGTGCGCCACTGGTCGGCGTAGAGCTCAAGCGGGCGTCGCTCCCTCAAGGCCCAGCACACGGCCTCCGTCGCGGTGCCGCGGGGGCCATGGCCGTGGCCGATCACGAGCGGCACGCGCGCCACGGCGTGGCGGCCGTCGGCTGCGAGGACCGCCTCCTCGGCGGCGCGCTTGGTGCGGCCGTAGACCGACACGGGATGGGGCGCGGCGCCTTCGTGCCTCTCGTCGGCGTCGTCGAAGACGAGGTCGGTCGAGACCAGGATCAGCTTCGCTCCGTGGCGCGCGCAGGCCGCCGCCAGCCGCTCGCTCGCGCCGGTGTTGAGCCGGGCCGCCAGCTCAGGCTCCCGCTCGCAGCGGTCGGGCTCGACGAGGGCGGCGGCGTGCACCACGGCGTCCGGCCGGGCCGCCTCGAGAGCGGCCTCGGCGGCGTCGGGGGAAAGGAGATCCAGCTCCAGGGCGGCGAGGCCGGCGGGCACGGCGGCCTCGTGGCGGGCGGCCACCACGGAATGGCTTCGCGCGAGGAGCGCCGCCAGCCGCCCGCCGAGGACGCCCGCGGCCCCGGTCACCAGGAGCCGCACAGCCGAGCCGTTCCTTGTCTTGCCGGTGGCAGCGGCCGTACAATCCGCCAAGCCTCCCGGCCCGGATGAAATTCCCTGGCAGCAAGCTCCTGCATCACTGGGACCTCTCGACCCAGAGGATCAGTCTCGACGACCTGTTCCGGTCCTGCCAGCAGGTCGGCTTGACGGGCTTCGCCGAGGTGAAGTTCCCCAACTCGGTGGGGATGATCTTCTACTATCTCGGCGGCGAGGTGAACGCGCTCTACAGGGAGGGCTCTGTCGCCTACCACGGCCAGGCGGCCCTCGACCGCCTGCGCGCCCAGGTGACGGGCGACGAAGGCATCATCTCGGTCTTCGAGCTGCCCCTGGACATGGCGCACCTCCTGCGCGGCATCACGAACCGCCAGCGGCTCAAGGAGACGCTCGAGAGCCGGAACGGGCTCGTCGAGCTGCTGCGCCGCATGGAGAAGTCGGAGCACACGGGAACCCTCGAGATCCAGATGGACGCCGGGTCGGCGATGCTGCTGCTCGTCCGGGGCCGCCTGTCCAACACCTACTGGGAGACGTCGGACGGCCTGACCTACGAGAAGGGCGAGGCGCGGCAGCGCCTCGACACCGCGCTGGACAAGGGGCCGGCGATGCTGTTCCTGTCCGAGTTCTCCCGGGACGTGTGGAAGACGCGCCACGAGGTGCAGACCTCGGTGCGCAGCCGTCTCGAACGGCGCGAGGAGAAGCAGGCTCCCACCGAGAAGATCGCCGCCGAGGAGACGGCGCTGCGGAACGAAATCCTCGAAGAGCTGGCCGCCCAGGTCCCGTCCATGATCCAGGCCTTCGTGTTCGACCTGATGACCGGGGCCGTACTGGCCCGCAAGGGACGCGGCACGTCGGCGATCCGGGTCGGCCTGCTCGCCGAGAAGGTGCCGTCGCTCACCGTGTACCTGCGCGACCTGGTGGCCACCGAGGACGCCGACGAGGTCGAGCTGATCGAGATGTCCACCTCCCGCGTGGCCACGCTCGTCGCCATCGTGTCGGAGGCCCAGGAGGCGATCGCCGTGCTGGCCGACAAGGCCCAGCCCACGGCGATGATCGGCGCCGCGCTGAGCCGCGTGGTGCGCGCCTACGCCTCGCGCCTCCACCCGGCGCGCGGGGCGGTCACCGGCTAGTCAGCCATCACCGCGCCGCCGTTCACGCACAGGATCTCGCCGTAGAGGTACGAGGCGAGGTCCGACGCGAGGAAGGCGACGGGGCCGGCGATCTCCCCGGGTTCCGCGGCGCGACCGAGCGGGATCGAGGCGAACGAGCTGGTCCCTGCCTCGATGGCTTCCCGCGACATGTCGGTCATCACCCAGCCGGGCGCCACGCCGTTGACCCGGATGCCGTGGGGCGCGAGCTCCGCGGCGAGCGACTTCGTGAAGGAGAGCAGCGCCCCCTTGGTCGCGGAGTAGTGGGAGTAATGAGCCTCGCCCCGCTGGCCCGAGGTCGAGGCGATCAGCACGATGGCGCCCGTCTTGCGCGGGATCATCACGCGCGCTGCGTGGTGGCAGACGCTGTAGGCGCCGCGCAGGTTGACGCCCAGGGTCTCGTCCCACTGCGCCGGGGTCATCTCGTGGATCGAGGCGCGCTTCCAGATGCCCTGGTTCACGACCAGGAGGTCCAGCCCGCCGAAGCGCTCCACGGTCGCGGCCACCAGCCGCCCGGCGGCGTCGTGATCCGACACATCGGCCTGGACGGCGAACGCCTCGCCGCCGACCTCCCGGATCGTCGCCAGGGTCTCTTCCGCCGCCACCGCGTCGCGCACGTAGTTGACGGCCACGCGTGCTCCCAGCCGGCCGAAGAGCCGCGCGACGGCGCGGCCGATGCCGCGGCTCGCTCCCGTGACCAGCGCCGACCTGCCCCGGAGGCTCAGCATGAGCGAGGCGCCATTCTACGCGCGGCTGGTAGAATCCCGCGCGGATGGCGTTCATCGTCCTCGAGGGGATCGAAGGCAGCGGAAAGAGCACGCAATGCCGGCGCCTCGCGGACGCCCTCGGCCCCGACGTCGTCGTGACCCAGGAGCCCGGAGGAACCGCCATCGGTCGGGCCATCCGCGATGTCCTGCTCGACCGCCGGAACAGCGCCATGGCCGCCGAGGCCGAGCTGCTCCTCTACTTCGCCGACCGCGCCCAGCACGTGAAGGAGGTCGTCGGCCCTGCGCTGCGCGCCGGGCGCATCGTCGTCTCGGACCGCTACGTGCACTCCACGCGGGCGTACCAGGGGTACGGACGGGGCATTCCGCTCGACGCCATCGACGCGCTATGGCGCATCGCCACGGGCGGGCTCGAGCCCGACCTGCTGGTGCTCCTCGACGTGCCGATCGAGGTCGGCCTCGACCGCGTGCGCGAGCGCGGCGCGGCCGACCGCCTCGAGGTCGAGCGGCGCGAGTTCTACGAGCGGGTGCTCGCGGGCTATCGCCGCATGGTTGCCGAGGAGCCCGAGCGCTGGGTCGTGGTCGATGGCACCGGCGATCCGGCGGCGGTGACGCCCCGGCTGCTGGCGGCGATCGAAGCGCGCGGGCTCCTGGCGAGGCCGCATGGCCTTCGCTAGCGTCCTCGGCCACGAGCGCATCAAGGCGCTGCTCGACCGCGCGATCGCGACGCAACGGGTGCCCCACGCTCTGCTCTTCGCCGGTCCCGCGGGCGTCGGCAAGCTGACGCTGGCCCTGGCCTTCGCGCGCGCTCTCCTGTGCGAGCGGGGAGGCGCGGGCGGCCCGTGCGAGGAGTGCTCCCATTGCCGCCGCGTCCTGCGGGCCCTCGCCGGCCTCGACGAGCGCCGCGCGGCGGCGGAGAAGCAGTACGCGCGGCCCGACGACGCGGCGGTCTTCGACTTCCGGCTGCACCCGGACCTGGTGCTGGTCGAGCCCCCGTCGCGCGGGCGACGCGCCGAGATCCTCGCGGCGCAGGCCGAGGACCTGGTGCGCGAGACCTACAAGGCGCCGTTCGAGGCCAAGGCGCGCGTCTTCGTGATCGACGACGCCCACGCGCTCTGCGCCGGCTCGATGGTGACCGCGGCGAACGCGCTCTTGAAGAGCCTCGAGGAGCCGCCGGCGCGCGCGTTCTTCGTCCTCGTGACGGCCCAGCCTCAGGCGCTGCTCCCGACCATCCGCTCGCGCTGCCAGACGCTTCGCTTCGGCCCGCTGCCGCTCGCCATCGTCTCCGCGCGCCTGGTGCAGGAGGGCATGCCCGAGGCGGAGGCGCGCCTGCGGGCGTCCCTCAGCGCGGGGAGCCTCGGGGCGGCCCTGGAGCTCGACTCCGAGGCGTGGCGCGCCGAGCGCGAGGCGCTGGTCGCCCTCCTCGAAGCCGCGCCGGAGCTCGACACGGTCGGGCGCCTGCAGGCCGCCGACCGGCTGCGCGACCTGGAGGACGCGCGGCGCGCCCTCACGACGCTGCGCGGGCTGATCCGTGACGTGGCAGCGCTGCGGGCGGGGGCGCGAGCCGAGCTGCTCCTGAACGCCGACGTCTCCGCGCGGCTGCACAAGGTCGCCTCGGGTCCCCTTGGGGAGCGCGCGGCTGCGCTGGGGGAGGCCGTGGCCGAGGCCCGCGACGCGCTCTCGTCCTACGCCAACGAGGCGATCGTGCTCGACGAGCTGGTCGAGCGACTCGCCGGGGAAACCGTCGCCGGCTGAGGCGTTTGCATCCGCCCGCGAGCGCGTGCTAGAAGGTACGAAAGCCTTCCATGCGCAAGCTCATCCGACCCGATCTATCGGAGATCAAAGACCAGCTCACCACGCCCAAGGCGTTCCGCGCCCGCAAACCCATCCCGCCCGAGCAGACGAACGCCGAGAGCTTCTACTACTCGAAGCAGATGGCCAACAAGACCCGCATGGTCATCGTGCTCAAGGACGGGGAACAGATCCGCGGCACGATCGAGTGGTACGACAAGTCCGCCCTCAAGGTCCACCGCCACGACGAGCCGAACATCCTCCTGCCGAAGGACAACATCAAGTACATGTTCAAGGAGAACGAGGACAAGGGCGCGGATTTGGACTGAGGCTCAGTCACTTACGGCCTCTCGGGACCTTCGGAAAGCCCACCTGCTACCGTTCCGCTACCGCGGAACTTGACAAAACGGGGTCGGCGCTACGCAGCACGGCCCCTCCCGTTCCGAACACCCGGTTCAACGCGCCGACGTCCGACTTCGGGAGCCACGAGCCGTAGACGTCCACGGTCATGCTGATCGAGGCGTGGCCCATCTGCTGCTGGACATAGACGGGGGACACGCCGGCCGCGATGAGCTGGGAGCCGAAGGAATGCCTCAGCGAGTGCGGTGTGTGCCAGGGGGGGAGCTGGGCGAGCTTCAGGACGC
>DASSJI010000187.1:0-18381 GCA_035691285.1 Vicinamibacteria bacterium
CCCCAGGCCAGCACGGCGGCCAAGGCCGCCGAGGCGGGGCGCGTGACGCCTCCCTTCTGGAGGACCAGCGCGAGCCCGAGGCGCTGGGCGAAGCGATCGAAGCCCAGGCGCGGCAGCAGCAGCTTGAGGACGAGGTGGAGCGCGCCGGCGATGACGAGACCCGCGCACAGGATCACGAGCATCGCGAGGGCGTTCGGGCCGAAAGCCGCGAGGCGCTCTCCGAACCCCGTCATGGTCTTCCGGATCACGTCGCTCAGGAATTCCCACATCTCGCGCCTCCAGAGGCTAACTTAGCCCCAGCGCCGGAGCAGGTCGGCCTTCTGCCTCAGGTACTCCTCGCCCAGGGCCTTGACCATCGCCTCGGCCTCGTCCGAGCCGCACTCGGCCGTCTCGAGCACGAACGACGCCGTGCGGCCCAGGTACAAAGGCACCATCGAGCCGAGAAGCTGGTCTCCCGGCAGGACGCGCTGATGGTAGGCCACGGCGAAATCGTAGACGACGCGCACCCACAGCGGGTCCGGGAAGCGGAAGGGCTCGTCCGCGGCCGCGCCCAGCGCCAGCACCTCGGCCAGCGTCGGCCCGGCCAGCGCCTTCTCCCAGATCTCCCTCAGGTCCCGGACGCCCTGCCTGAAGATGCCGAGCATGCGCTCGACGTTGACGGCGATGGGCTCGAGCCCGACGCCATGAGGGAAGCCGAACAGTGGGACCGCTTCCGCCGCCGTGGTGCTCGCCCAGCGGTCGTGATACGTGTCCATCAGATCGAAGACCGACGACACGACCTGCACGAACATCGCCGCGAGGTCCGCCCCGGGATCCTTGGCGTCGTGGATCTTCGCGCCGAGGAAGGACTGGCACACGCGGAATCCGTCGGCCAGCGCGGTGCTGGTCATCCAGATGTCGATGCCGAAGCGCGCGACGTTCGAATCCCAGACCGGCTTCTTGAGGTAGTGGGAGGCGAGCCGGCCAGAGAAGCCGAAGTCTCCGCCGATGGGCTGGCGCACGTCCTTGCCGTAGAGCGCCCGCGTCAGCGGATAGACGATCGAGTTCGTGATCGTGCCGTCGTACTTGTGGCGCAGATAGAGTGGCGTCACGAAGTCGAACCCCTCGTTCACCACCGGCCCTGCCAGGAGCTCGATCCAGCCCGGCGTGATGCTGCGCAGGTCCGAATCGACCACCACGCAGGCTCGGGCCCGCAGCCGCTCGGCGATCGCGAAGATGGTCCGGAACGCGCTGCCCTTGCCGGGGATGCCGTTGTAGGGCGTGACGATCTTGTGGACCGGGTTCAGCGGGTGGGAGACCAGGATCGTCGCGGGCGCCGGGAACTCCACCGCCGCAACCACCTCGGGGGTCCCGTCCCTCGACCCGCCGTCGGAGTTCACGATCACGCCGCGGAGCTGCGGAAAGTGCTTCGCGAGCCCCGCGGCGGCCGCGCGGGCCACGTGGCCGATGGTGCGGGCGTTGTTGAAGCTCGGGATCCCGACCAGCACGTCGGCGGCGCCGATCTCGGACAGCCGCGCCTCGACCGGCGGCGGGAGCTGGACGCCTTCGGTCACGAGCGCGCCGGCACCCTCAGGGCTGGCCGGAGCCCTTCAGATACCGCATCAGCTCGCCGTCCGTGGAGAGCACCAGCCACGCGTTCTCGTCGAAGCTCGCGTTGAGCGTCTCCATCGCCTTGGTGAACTGGTAGAACTCCGGGTCCTTGCCATAGGCGCGCGCGTAGATGGCCGTGGCCTTGGCGTCGGCCGCGCCCTTGAGCTCCTGGGCGGTCTTGTAGCCGACCGAGGAGGCCGCCAGCACGTCGCGCTCCTTCTGGCCCCGGATCTCGGCGGCCCGCCCCTGGCCCTCCGAGCGGCTGCGCTCGGCGATGCGCTTGCGCTCGGAGATCATCCGCTCGAAGACCTTCTGCTGGACCGTGTCCACGTAGTTGATGCGCTTGAAGCGCACGTCCTTCAGCTCGATGCCGAACTGGACCGTGATGGCCGCCGCCTTCTCCAGGATCTTGGCGGCGATCTTCTCCCGGCCGTCCTTCACCGGAGCCATGGCCTCGGCAGCGCCGATGCCGGCCAGGTCCTCGGTGACCTGGAACGGCCGGTTGCTCGAGCGGACGACCTCGAGCAGGTCGTAGGAGGCGATCGCGTTCCGCGTCTCGCCGTCCACGATGTCGTCCAGGCGGCTCTGGCCCCCGCGTTCGTCGCGCACCGCCTGGAAGAAGAGCAGGGGGTCGGTGATGCGCCAGCGCGCGTAGGTGTCCACCCAGATGTACTTCTTGTCCCGGGTGGGGATCTCGTTGGCGTCGCCGTCGAACTCCAGCCAGCGCTTGTCGAAGCGATGAACCGTCTGGACGAAGGGGACCTTGAAGTGCAGCCCGGGCGTGTTCACGACGCCGCCTACGGGCCGTCCGAACTGGGTGAGGATCACCTGCTCGGTCTCCGGGACGGTGTAGACCGAGGCGAGCACGAGGACCAGGGCGACGAGGGCGGCCACGAGCGCGAGGGGCCGGCTCACGGCTTGGCCTCCTTGACCGGACCCAGCTCGAGCAGCGGCAGCACCCCGCGCGCCTTCTCGTCGAGGATGACCTTGCGCCCGAGCTTCGGCAGGAGCTGCGTCATCGTCTCGAGGTAGATCCGCCGGCGCGTCACCGCCGGCGCCTTCCGGTACTCCTCGTAGAGCGCGTCGAAGCGCTTGGCGTCCCCCTCGGCGTTGTTCACCCGCTCGAGGGCGTAGCCCTCGGCCGCGCGCACCGCCTGCTCGGCCTCGCCCTTGGCCTTGGGGACCGCCTTGTTGTACTCGGCCCAGGCCTCGTTGATGGCCCTCTCCTTCTCCTGGATCGCCTGGTTGACCTCGTTGAACGCCGGCTTCACGGGGTCGGGCGGGTTCACGTCCTGCAGGACGAGCTGCTGCACCTCCATGCCGATCTCGTAGCGATCACACAGGTCCTGAAGGGCCTTCCTCGCCTCGAGCGCGATCTCCTCCCTGCCGATCGTGATGACCTCGTCCACGCTGTGGTCGCCGACGACCTGACGCATGGCCGCCTCGGACATGTAGCGGAACGTCGTGGGGACGTCGCGGACGTTGAACAGGAACGCCCGGGGATCCTTGATGCGGAACTGCACGATCCACTCGACGACGGCGACGTTCAGGTCCCCGGTCAGCATCAGGGACTCCGCGGTCGTCTCCGGCGTGTGGGCGTACTCGCTGCGGACGCCCGGCCGCGTCGTCCGGAAGCCGAACTCCATCTTCAGCTGGCGCAGCACGGGAACCTTGGTGACGCTCTCGACGCCGAACGGGATCTTGAGGTGCGGCCCCGGCCCCGTCACGCGCACGAAGGCGCCGAAGCGCTGGATCACCGCCACCTCGTCGGGCTCGACCTGGTAGTAGCCCGTGACCAGCAGGACCAGCAGCGCGAGGCCGATCGCGGCGAAGCGGAGGAGAGGCGCGGACACCCGGGGCATCTGCGGGATCCGGATGCCCTCGCCGCCGATGTCGATCGAGCCGTCGCCCCAGCGTCCTTGTGCCATGTCGTTGCGCCGGAGTATAGCGTTCGGGACCCCGCTGGCCACGCCTTTTCGGTCGGGCCGAGGCGATTTTCGAACCCGCCGCCCAGGGCGTCCTTTGCACGGCGCGCCGACCCGTTCTAGATTGAGGCCCGCATGACCAGGGCGCTCCTGATCCTCGCCGTGCTCGTCGCCGGCGCGGCCTACGTTCTCGGCTCCTGGCCGCAGCGCCAGGCGCGCCTGGCCGCCGAGCGGGAGCTGCAGGAGACCCGCACGCGCCTCACACACGCCGAGGCCCGTATCCGGCTCTACGCTTTGCTGTCCCGGCTGCTCGCCCTGCTCGGCAGCGTCGAGGCGCGCAACTACGGAGACGCGCAGGGCCAGTCGACGGCCTTCTTCGACGCCGTGCGCCGGGAGGCCGACGACGCGGAGCAGGCCGGAGCCCGCGCCCCCCTCGAGCAGATCCACGCCGACCGTGACCGCGTGACGATCGCGCTCACCCGGGCGGACCCGGCCGCGCTCGAGATGCTGCGCGGGGCCATGGCCCGGCTGCGGGCCGCGCTGGGCGAGGCACCGCCGCCCGCGGCGGCGCCACAAGCCGTCCCGACAGGACCCAGCACCGCTCCGGAGAGCCCCTCACCCCTCGCGAGCCAAGTCACGCCGCCCTGAACCCGTCTCTGGGAGGGTGACCCATGATCGAGGGGCTTCGAGCTCTCGACCTGCTCGTCGTGGCGACGTACCTCGGCGCCGTGGTCGGCATGTCCATCTACTTCGCCCGGCGCCAGCGCACCGGGGACGACTACTTCCTCGCCGGCCGGAGCATGGGCGGCCCGCTGCTCGCCATGTCGATCCTCGCGAACCAGGCGAGCGCGGTGAGCCTGATCGGCGCGCCGGCCTTCGTCGCGCTCCGGGAGGGCGGCGGCCTGCGCTGGCTCCAGTACGAGCTGGCGCTGCCTCTGGCCATGCTGGCCCTGATCGCCGTGCTGCTGCCCGCGCTCCGCTCGGTCCCGGGCGCGTCGATCTACGCGTACCCTGACCGTCGCTTCGGCCCCGGCACGCGCAGGGCCCTCGCCTCGGCGTTCCTCCTCTCCCGCGGCCTCTCGGTCGGCGTGATCCTCTACGCTTCGTCCCTCGTGGTCGCGAAGGCCCTCGGCGTCTCCCTCGAGGCGGCGCTCATCCTGCTCGGGCTCTTCTCGGTCTTCTACACCAGCCTCGGGGGTATCGTCGCCGACATCTGGAGCGACGCGCTCCAACTCGTGCTGCTGTGGGGAGGCACGCTGGTGTCGGCGTTGTTCATCCTGGAGGAGCACGGCCTCGCTGTCCTGCGCGCGATCCCGCCGGAGCGCACGCGCGCCCTCGTGGCCGACGCCACCGCCCTGGACGCGGGCGGCGACTTCACGCTCTGGCCAATGCTGCTCGGAGGGCTGTTCCTCTACGTCTCCTACTACGGGTGCGACCAGAGCCAGGCACAGCGGCTGCTCGCGAGCCGCGACGATCGCTCCGCCCGCCGCGCGCTCGCCCTTAACGGGCTGCTCCGCTTCCCGCTGGTCCTGACGTACTGCGGCTTCGGCCTGCTGCTCGCCGGGCTCCTGCGCGTGGACCCGACCTTCGCCGCCAGCATGCAGGGCCAGCCCGCCGACAGCCTGGTGCCGACGTTCATGATGAGCTACCTGCCCGCGGGCCTGCGCGGCCTCCTGCTCGCGGCGATCCTCGCCGCTGCCATGTCGTCCATCGACTCCGCCCTGAACTCCCTCGCGGCGGTGACCCTCGAGGACGTGTTCGACCGCCCCTCGTCGGCGCAGGGCGTGTGGTTGTCGCGTGGCGTCTCGCTCCTGTGGGGCCTGTTCGCGGTCGGCTCGGGTCTCGCGTTCTCGCGCGGCAGCAAGGGAGTTCTCGAGCTCGTCAACCAGGTGGGCTCGGCGTTCTACGGACCGGTCCTCGCCGTCTTCGTCGTCGGAGCCCTGCTGCCCGCCGTGACCGGACGCGGCGCACTCATCGGCCTCGGGGCGGGCCTCGCCGCGAACGCGTCCCTGGCTTCCGCCGCGCCGCAGGTCTCCTGGCTGTGGTGGAACCCGGTCGGCTTCCTCGCGGCCGTGGCCGCGTCGATGGCGGCGACACGGCCGTGGCCGAAGCTGCACGCGCCTGCCTGGCCGCGAGGCGAGACGGCGCTCCTCGCGGGCGCCTTCGTGGTGATGTTCGGACTCCTGGCCGCGCTGTCGTCGTTCTGATGGTTACGAGACGACGCTGGGCTGCAGGAGCAGGAAGACCAGCACGACGATCGAAGCGAAGATCACCGCGCGGCGCACATCGCCTCCTTCAAGCAATATAGGCCCCCGACCAGAGCGTTTCAAGGCAAGGCCGCGGCTATACTCGGCGCCATGGAGGTCCGCGGGGCCTCGGCCCTCGTGACGGGCGCCGGGCGCGGAATCGGACGCGAGGTGGCCCTCTCCCTCGCCCGCGAGGGCGCAGCCGTCACGATCGTGGCGCGGACGCGCTCCGATCTCGACGCCCTGGCCGCCGAGATCGCCCGCGCTGGCGGCCGGGCTCACGTCTTCGCGGGAGACCTGCGCGAGCGGCCGACCTGCGACGCCGCGGTCGCCGATGCCGTGCGCGCACATGGCGGGCTGCGGATCCTCGTGAACAACGCCGGTGTGGGCGGCTTCTCTCCCCTGGCCGACACCAGCGACGAGGAGTGGGATCGCATCATCGGGCTCAACCTCACGGCGGCCTTCCGTGTGACTCGAGCTGCGCTCCCGCACCTGAAGCGCGACGGCGGGCACGTCTTCATGGTCTCGTCCCTGGCCGGCCAGAACCCCATCGCCAACATGGCTGCCTATTGCGCGAGCAAGGCGGCCCTCGACCACCTGGCGGCGTGCCTGATGCTGGAGGTGCGGCAGGCCGGAGTGAAGGTCACCACGATCGCGCCGGGCTCGGTGGACACGGGTTTCGCCGGGATGCCGCGTGCCGGCGACACCTCGTGGATGCTGCGAGGAGACGACGTCGCCCGTACCGTCGTCGAGCTCCTGCGCATGCGGGACGACGCCCACCTCTCGCGGGTCGAGATGCGTCCGGCCCGCCCCAAGCCCCGCGCGTGATCGCGACCGCGGTGCGCGTCGCGTGGCGCGCACTGGTGCGCTTCTTCGACCACAACGGACCGGACCGGGCGGCGGCTGTCGCGTACTACACGCTGCTGTCGCTGCTGCCGCTCCTGATCTTCGTGATCAGCCTCGGAGTGGCGGTCCTGGGCTCCTTCGACGCCGCCTATCAAAGCACGCTGTTCCTCATGCGCGGCGTCGTGGTCCAGCTCGACGAGCGCACGCTGCAGTCGCTCCGCCAGTTCGTCGAGCGCGCTTCAGAGCTGACCTGGCCCGGCATCCTCATTCTCGCCTGGACTTCGAAACGGACGTTTGCGTCGCTCTTCTCCGCACTCGACCGCGTCTTCGAAGTCGAGGGCCAGGGGTTCCTCCGCGGGCTGGCGCGGGGCAACCTCGCGCCCTTCGCCATGGTCCTCGTGACCGGCGTGGGGCTGCTGGCCAGCCTGTTCCTGGCCCTGGTGATGGCCGCGGTCGAAGGCTTCGTGCTGCGGCTGGGCTCCATGGGCAATGCCTTCCACAGCTTCCGGATCTTCGTCCTGACCCAGGCGCTGCCCGTGTTCGTGACCCTGACCTTCTTCTTCATCGTGTACCGCTTCGTCCCGCATCGCACGCTCCGCGCGCGGCACGCGCTGGCGGGCGCCGTCCTCGCCACGATGCTCTGGGAGCTGGCCAAGGCCGGCTTCGCCTGGTACCTCAAGAACCTCGCACACTACGCCGGGCTCTATGGCACCCTCGAGGGGATCATCGTGCTGGCGCTGTGGCTCGAGGTCTCGGTCTCGATCATCCTGTACTGCGGCGAGGTGGTGGCGCTCCTGATCGAGCCGACGAAGAACCCGGGCACGGGCGCTCCCTGACGTCGGCCGAAGCTCGCCGGACGCGCCCTTGGGGGGGGTGCCGGACCGAACCCCGATCGGCGCGCGCTCCCGCCTTTCCCGTTGACACGCGGGGGACCCGGGAGTACCGTCACCCCCACCTGTTCCAGGAACAACCGACCGCAAGGCCGGAAGGGGTCCCGAAGATGCCCAGCACCAAGCTGTTCGTGGGCAACATTCCCTTCGCCACCAGCGAGTCCGATCTACGCGAGTTGTTCGGCCGTTCAGGGGGCCATGTCACCAGCGTACGCGTGATCATGGACCACGAGACGGGCCGCTCGAAGGGCTACGCCTTCGTCGAGATGTCCTCGTCCCAGGAGGCTGAAAGGGCGATCAATGATCTGAACAACCAGTCCCTCGGGGGTCGAACCATCGTCGTCGCCGAGGCCCGGCCGCGGCCGGGCGCCGGCGGCGGCGCTCGGGGCAGCCGGGCCCCCGCCTGAGCCGTCCCGCCCCGGCCGGGGCGAAGATTCAGCGAAATGTCCGGACCTGTCCTGGCCCATCCTCCGTATACAACTGCGGGCGGAGGATGACGAACGTGTTCCTGTTGCAGATCCTGGCGGCCGTGCTGCTGCTCGGCGGCAGCGCCTTGATCTTTCGGGAGTTGCTGAAGGCCGACCCGCCGGCGCGGTCTGCGCAAGGTCGTGTCCGCCGGGAGCGCGCTCCGCGAAGCAGCGAGGCTCCACCGCTTCGGCGCGCCGCCTGAGCGACCCGCGTCCCGCGTGCTAAACTCTCGGCGCCTCCCGGACCCTGTGGTGCAGAGGCCCAGCACGCCACCCTTTCAAGGTGGAGATCGAGGGTTCGAATCCCTCCAGGGTCGCCAAGCCGGGAAGAACGACGAGCACGTGATCCGGCGCTCATGAAGGCCATTCGCGTCGCGGCAGTGGGAGGACCCGAGGTCCTGACGCTCCAGGACGTTCCCTCGCCCTCTCCCCCGCCGGGCCACGTGAGCGTCCGCATCGCCGCGGCCGGCGTCAACTTCATCGAGATCTATCAGCGCACCGGCCTCTACCCGGTCCCGCTCCCCTGGACCCCGGGCGGCGAAGGCGCCGGCGAGGTCGTGGCGCTCGGCGACGGCGTGGGCGGCTTGCGCGTGGGCGACCGCGTGGCGTCGGTGAATCTCCTCGGCTCCTACTCCGAGCAGGCGCTCGTGCCCGAGGAGCGAGCCGTCACGGTCCCCGAGGGCCTGGACATGGAGACTGCCGCCGCGGCGCTCCTGCAAGGCATGACCGCCCACTACCTCGTCTTCAGCACCTTCCCGATCCGCCAGGGTCAGGCCTGCCTGATCCACGCCGCGGCCGGCGGCGTCGGCCTCCTCCTCGTCCAGCTCGCCCGCCGCCTCGGTGCTCGCGTCTTCGCCACCGTCGGCACCGACGAGAAGGCGCGCCTCGCGCGGGAGGCAGGGGCCGACCACACGATCGTCTACACGCGCGAGGACTTCGTCGCGATCGTGAAGGAGGCAACCTCGGGCAAGGGCGTCGACGTCGTCTACGACTCCGTCGGCCAGGCCACCTTCGACAGGAGCTTGGAGTGCCTGGCGCCGCTCGGCAAGCTCGCGCTGTTCGGCCAGTCGAGCGGCGTCGTGCCCCCCTTGAGCCCGGCCGTGCTGGCGCAGAAGGGCTCGCTCTTCCTGACGCGGCCGGTCCTGTTCCACTACATCGCGGACCGTGCCACGTTGGCCTGGCGCGCCGGCGAGGTCATGGGCTGGATCCGGGACGGCAGCCTCAAGCTTCGGATCGGCCGGCGCTATCCCCTGGCCGAGGCCGCCGAGGCCCATCGAGCGCTGGCCGCGCGCGAGACCGTCGGCAAGCTCCTGCTCCTGCCCTGAGCCGGGGCTAGCGGCGGAGCATCTTCCAGAGGTAGGCGAACTCGAGGGCCTTGACGTACGCGGTCTGCTTGTTGACCGCGCCGGCGCCGTGGCCGCCCTCGGTGTTCTCGAAGTAGTAGACCGCATGGCCGAGCGCCTCGAGCCGGGCCACCATCTTGCGCGCGTGGGCGGGATGGACGCGGTCGTCGCGAGTGTTGGTCCAGTAGAACGGCGGCGGGTAGCGGGCGTCCCGGCGCAGCAGGTGGTACGGCGACCAGGTGCGGATGTAGTCCCACTGCTCGGGCACGTCGGGATCCCCGTACTCGGCCATCCACGAGGCCCCCGCCAGGAGCTTCGAATAACGGCGCATGTCCGCGAGGGGGATCTGCGCGACGACGGCGCCGAACAGCTCGGGCCGCATCGCGAACGCGCCGCCGACGAGGAGACCGCCCTGGGAGCCGCCCATGATGCCGAGGTGGCTCCGGGAAGTGATCCTTCGCGCCCCGAGATCCTCGGCCACCGCGATGAAGTCCTCGAACGACTTGATGCGCCTCTCCTTCAGGGCCGCCTCGTGCCAGCGCGGGCCGAACTCGCCGCCGCCCCGGATGTTGGCCAGGACGTAGACGCCCCCGCGCTCGAGCCATGCGGAGCCTGCGATCGGGCTGTACGCCGGGACCTCGGCCACCTCGAAGCCGCCGTAGCCGTAGAGCAGCGTCGGCGCCGAGCCGTCGGCCACGAAGCCCGCCGGCGCGACGACGAAGTACGGGATCCGCGTGCCGTCTCGGGACGTGGCCTCGTGCTGCGCGACCTGGAGCCCACGCGAGTCGAAGAAGGCCGGCATCGACTTGGCCTTCGAGGGCGGGCCTCCCGTCGTGACGAGGTGGAGCGACGGCGGCGTCAGGAAGTCCTCGTACGAGAAGAAGCAGACGTCCGCCTCGTCGCTCGCCGCAACGACGCCCGCGGTGCCCAACCCGGGGAGCGGCACGTCCTCCCGCCGCCACTCGCCGTCCGCGTAGCGGAAGGACTGTATTCGGCTCTTCACGTTGTCGAGGGTCACGGCCAGGATCCGGTCCCGCGTGTTCGCCACCGAAGCGAGGGCGGTCCGCTCCGTCGGCTCGAACAGGGCCGCGAGCCGGTGCGGCCCCCGGAGCAGCTCGTCGAGGGGGACCGCGAGGAGCGATCCAGCCTTGTAGGTCGCCGCGCCGACGGACCAGTCGCTGCGCAGCGACAGGAGCACCTGATCCTTGAAGATTCGATGCAGCTCGGCGTCGTCCGGGATGCTCAGCTTCACCAGGCGCTCCCCCAGCACGAGGAACGCCTCCTGCCGGAAGAACGCGGGCGTGCGGACAACGAGGTCGTAGCGCGCCTCCGGCGTATGGATGCTGAACCCCGTCGCCGCCACGTCCCTGGGGTCCGCCTCGAACACCGTGCGGGCCTCCGTGAGCGGCGTGCCGCGCTTCCAGAGCTTGACGATGCGCGGGTAGCCCGAGTCGGTCAGCGTCCCGGGTCCGAAGTCCGTGCCCACCCAGAGTGTGTCCGCATCGCGCCACGCCACCGACGACTTCGCCTCGGGCAGGCTGAAGCCGTCCTCCACGAACCGCTTCGCGCCGGTGTCGAACTCGCGCTGGACGGTCGCGTCGGCCCCGCCCCGCGACAGCGCCACGAGGCAGCGGCGGTACGCGGGCGGGAAACACGCCGCGCCCTTGAAGACCCACGCCTCGCCCTCGGCCTTCGCCAGGGCGTCCACGTCGAGCACGGTCTCCCAGTCGGGCTGCGGCTGAGCGTAGGAATCCAGACCCGTGCGGCGCCACAGGCCCCGCTCGTGCCCCTCGTCCTTCCAGAAGTTGTACACGGTCGTGCCGAGCAGCTCCGGCGCCGGGATCTTCTCCTTGGAGTCGAGGATCGCCAGCGCCCGGGCGTAGGTCGGCTGAAACTCCGGCACCGCCTCAAGCTCCTTCACGGCGGCGGCGCTCCGCTCGCGGGCCCAGGCCAGGGCCTTGTCGCCCTGGATCTCCTCGAGCCACTGGAACGGATCCTCCTCTCCCGCCGGGGCCAGGCCGGGAGCGGCCAGGAGCAGCGCGCCCAACGTCGCAGCGGTCTTCACCTTCCCAGCGCCTCCTCCCACTCTCGTCGAACGCGCCCTGGGTCGAAGCTCGCTTCGGCCCAGGCTCGGTTTGCCGCTGCGATCCCGGCGAGGTCGTGCTCGGCGCACCATGCGATCTTAGCCGCGAGATCCGAAGGGCGCGGCAGGCGCCGGTGCGCCTGGGGGATCCAGCCGGTCTGGAAGGCGCGCCGCTTGAACCACCGCGGCGCGACCCGGAGCTCCCGCTGGGCCACGTATTCGTTCATCGGCGGCGCGTCGGTCGTCACGACCGGCAGCCCGCTCGCGAGCGCCTCCAGCACCAGGAACCCCACGCCCTCGATCTTCGACGGCTGGACGGCCACGTCGGCCTCGGCGTAGAGCTCAGCCGGCTCCTCGAGGTTGCCCACGCGCACGTCGACGCGCTGGTCGAGATCGCGCAGCTCCGCTTCCCTCTGCAGGTGCACGATGAGACGCAAGTCGGGACGACCCACGCGCCGGAAGGCACGGATCACGTCGTGGGTCCCCTTCCGGTCGAAGGGATCCATGAGCGCCCCGTTGTGCACGAAGATCCGGGCCGGCCCGCCGACACGACGCGCCGGGAAGCGTCCGAGGGGCAGCGGCCAGGGCCCCACGCCCACCGCGTTGCGCCAGCCGCACCGGCGCACCACCCCGAGCGCGAAGCGGGAGCAGCACACGAACAGCTCGCAGTGCCGCCACAGCGGGTCCCGCGCGGCGAACCACTCCCAGTTCGGAGCGCAGACCGTCCGCACGCCCAGCTCCCGGCTCAGCGGCAGGAGCTCCCGGTGCCAGTTGGGCCGCTCGAGCACGAGCACGCCCTGCAGGCCGCGCAGCAGCTCGCGCACTTCGTCCCTCGGGCACCGCGGGTCGAGCCGCCGATCTCCCGGTCCGGCGAGCGGCCTGTCCAGGAGCCGCTCGGAGGGCGGCGCGAGCTGGCCGCCGATGCCGAGGACCGCGCGGATCGACTCCGCCTGGCGGCCGAGCCCGGTGTCGTCCTTGGGCCCCACGACCGCCCAGCGCTCCCAGTCGAAGCGCACCTCGCTGCCTACGCCAGCAGGCCCTTCACGCCGTCGGCCACGTACTGCACGGCGAGAGCAGCCAGCAGCACGCCCAGGACACGGGTGACGACGTTGACGCCCGTCTGTCCCAGGAGCCGCCCGATGGGCGACGCCAGGTGCAGCGCCACGAACGCCGAGAGCAGCACCAAGGCCGCCGTGGCCAGCACCACGGCGAGCCCGTACTCGACGCCGCGCGCCTCCGCCGAGAGGATCATCACGCTGGCGAGGGTCCCGGGGCCCGAGATCATCGGGATGGCCAGGGGGAACACGCTGATGTCCTGCCGCGAGCGCGCCTCCCGCGCCTCCGCCTCGGTCTCGCGCTCGTGCTGGGCCAGCACCATGTCCACGGCGATCAGGAAGAGCAGGATGCCGCCTGCGACGCGGAACGCGTCCATGCTGATCGCGAGGTGGCGCAGGAGCCAGGCGCCGGCGACGGCGAAGGCCGCGACGAGGACCGCCGCGACCAGCACGGCCTTGCGCGCGATCCGCCGCTGCTCCGCCCCCGGCCGCGCGCCCGCGAGGGACAGGAAGACCGGAACGAGCCCGACGGGGTCGATCACGAACAGGAGCGTGAGAAACGACTTCAGCGCCAGCGCCGTCACGCCGGCTCCGTCTCCAGGCCGTCGAGCTCCGGCGCGTGCCCGCCCTCGATCACCCGCATCTCCTTCCAGCGGCCCCCGAGGAAGCGACGGATCATCGTGAGGCCCAGCAGCACGACGTAGGCGCTGGCGCAGGTCCAGGCCGCGTAGACGCCCCCGCCCAGGACCAGGCACCACACGTAGGCGGGAACGAGCATGCTCAGCCACGACAGCACCACCGTGGCGTAGAGCGGATAGCGCGTGTCCCCGGCCCCCTTCACCCCCGCCGCGAAGATGACGTTCAGCATGTCGAAGATCGAGTAGAGGGCGATGAAGCGGAGCAGCACCACCGCGGTGTCCGCGACGGGGCCGAACACGGCCGGGTCGGCGCCGGCCGCGTAGGGCGCGAGCAGCAGGCGGGGCAGAAGCACGTACACGAGACCGCAGGCGCACATGTAGCCGAAGGCCATCCCGGCCGCCGTCCACGTCGCGCGCTCGCCGAGGTCCGTCCGCCCCGCCCCCACGTACTTGCCGACCAGCGAGCTGACGGCGATGCCCATCCCGAGCATGGGCATGAACACGATCATGTTCAGGTTGAAGGCGATGCCGCTCGCCGCCAGCGGCGAGGCGCCGATGCGCCCGACGATCATCATGAACAACGCGAAGGCGCCGATCTCGAGGGAGTACTGGAGACCCGCGGGCAGGCCGTAGCGCACCAGGCGCGCGAAGAGCGCCGGCTCGAAGCGCACGTCCAGGGTGCGAAAGCGCGCCCGCAGCTCGGCTCGCGCCATGAGCGCCACGTAGAAGGCGCACCCGAACACCTGCGAGGCCACCGTCGCGAGCGCAGCGCCCACGACACCCGCCCGCGGGAAGCCGCCGTTGCCGAAGATCCAGAGATAGTCGAGCACGCCGTTCACGGCCGTCGCGAGCACGTTCGCGACGAGGATCACCCGGGTCTGGCCGCGCCCGGCGAAGAAGGACGACAGCGTCGGCATGAGCACGATCGGGAACGCGCCGAGCATCAGCACCTGCGCGTAGGCCACCTCGTAGCGCAACACGGCGGGGTCGTGTCCGGCGAGGGCGAACACGGGACCGGCCAGGGGCGAGAGCGCCGCGATCACGGCGCCCGAGGCGAGGCAGAAGTAGCCGCCCTGCCAGACCGCCGGTCCGATGCGCTCGTGGCGGCGCGCGCCGTAGTACTGCGCCACGAACGTCGTCGCGTACTCGCCGGTCCCGATGCACAGGCCGACGAACGTCCACACGGCGAACAGCGCGGTCACGGCGCCCGCCACGGCATCGGGCGAGTACCAGGTCAGGAACAACCGGTCGACGAAGACCTGGAGCGTGAACGACATCTGCCCGAGGATCAGCGGGTAGCCGATCTTCAGGACCTCGCGGCCGCCGCCCGGACCCGACCACACTTTGCGAAAGCGTTCCCCGAGCGGACGCATGACCGTCCACTATACTGCGGCCGCCGCTCCTGGATCCGCCCCATGCCCGAGTCCGTCCTCGCCATCGACCAGGGCACGACCGGCAGCACCGCGCTCGTCCTCGGGCGCGACGGCCGGGTGCTCGGGCGCGCCTACGCCGAGCTCACACAACACTACCCGGAGCCGGGCCACGTCGAGCACGACGCCGAGGAGATCTGGCGCGTCACGCGGCGGGTGATGGCGGAGGCCCTCGCGGCGGCCGGCCTGGGGCCCGGCCGGCTCCGGGCCATCGGCGTCACCAACCAGCGCGAGACCACGGTCGTGTGGGACCGGAAGACGGGCGCGCCCATCCACCGCGCGATCGTGTGGCAGAGCCGGCAGACCGCGCCGATCTGCGAGGCGCTCCGCGACGCGGGTCACGAGCCGCTCATCCGCCGGAGGACCGGCCTCGTCGTCGACGCGTACTTCTCGGGCACCAAGCTGCGCTGGATCCTCGACCGCTACCCCGACGCGCAACGGCGCGCCGAGTCCGGCGAGCTGGCCTTCGGCACCATCGACTCCTGGCTTCTCTTCCGCCTGACCGGGGGCCGCGTCCACGCCACGGACCCGACGAACGCGTCGCGGACGCTCCTCTACGACATCCACGAAAGGCGCTGGGACGACGAGCTCTTGAGCCTCCTCGGCGTTCCCGCGCCGATGCTGCCCGAGGTCCGACCGAGCGCGTCGGTGTTCGGCGAGACGGTCGCTCACGAGGGTCTCCCCGCCGGCGTGCCGATCGCGGGCGTCGCCGGCGACCAGCAGGCCGCGCTCTTCGGCCAGGGCTGCTTCGCGCCCGGCATGGCCAAGAACACCTACGGCACCGGCGCGTTCCTGCTGATGAACACGGGCGCGGAGCACCGTATCAGCCCCGGCGGGTTGCTCACGACCATGGCCTGTGACGGCCTGGGGCGCTCCGCCTACGCCCTCGAGGGCTCGATCTTCGTGGCGGGAGCCGCCGTGCAATGGCTGCGGGACGAGCTGGGACTCGTCTCCCGGGCCGCCGAGACCGAGGACGTCGCCCGGAGCGTCGCCGACACGGCCGGCGTCTACGTGGTGCCCGCCTTCGCCGGCCTCGGCGCCCCCTACTGGGACATGGGCGCGCGCGGGGCGATCGTGGGCCTGACCCGGGGAGCGAACCGGCGGCACATCGTGCGCGCGACCCTCGAGAGCCTGGCGTACCAGACGCGGGACGTCCTGGAGGTGATGAACCGCGACTCCGGCACGCGTGTCCGCGAGCTGCGCGTGGACGGCGGCGCCGCCGCGAACGACTTCCTGATGCAGTTCCAGGCCGACGTGCTGGGCGTGACCGTCGAACGCCCCGCCCTGCTCGAGACGACGGCCGCAGGCGCGGCCCATCTCGCGCTGCTGGGCTCCGGCGCGTTCGCGAGGGCCGAGGAGCTCCAGGGCCTGCGCCAGAGCGAGCGGCGATTCGAGCCCCGGATGGCCGAGTCCGAGCGAGAGCGCCTCTACGCCGGCTGGCTGCGCGCCGTCGAGCGCGTTCGCGAACGCTAGCGCTCGCTCACTCGAGCGGCTCGCGGTCGCGCTGTGAACGGGCCAGGCTCTCGGGATCGGCAGCGAGGGCAAGCCCGCAGTCCGGGCACTCTGCGGCCCCCTGGGCGGAGGCGCCGCACGCCGGGCAGGCCGACACGCCGGAGGGCGCCGCTTCGCCGCCGCCCAAGAGGCCGAGCGCCCGCTCGAGATCGGACTTCGGCACGAGCAGCGTGAACAGGTGCATCGATCCCGTGACCGCGAACCGGATCCCGGCCTGCCCCAGCAGGTGCGCGAGCGGCTCGATCTCCGCCGCCGTGGGAGCCGAGGACACGGGCTCGTAGTCCGCCGGCACCCGCACGTCCGGGAGCATCCCGGGGACGTCTTCCCGCTCCGGGTCGCCGAGGATGGCGCCTCCCTCCTCCTCCCAGTGGTCGACGAGCGCCGCGCCGCAGTCGCTGCACCTCACGATCTCCGGCCGGAACTCCTCCCCGCAGGCGGGACAGACGCGCACGTGCGACATGGGATGATCTTACGATGGCTCCGCGCCTGCAGGCCTTCCTCGCCGTGGTCGTGTGGGGCGTCTCGTTCGTCGCGACCAAGGCCGCCGTGGCGGAGATCACGCCGGTCGCCCTGATCTTCGCCCGTGCCCTGCTCGGCTCCGGCCTGCTCCTCGCCCTCCTCGCCGCGCGCGGGCGTCCGCTCCTTCCGCCCCGCGACGCCTGGCGGGCGCTGCTCGCGATGGGCTTCGTCGGCGTCGCGTTCCACCAGCTGCTCCAGGCCTACGCCCTGACGCTGACCTCCGCGGTCAACACCGGGTGGCTCATCGGCATCACCCCGATCTGGTCCGCCCTCTTCGCTGCCCTGGCGTTGCGCGAACGCCTGGCGCCCGGCCAGATCGCAGGCCTCCTTCTGGGGTTCCTGGGCGCCGGGCTCGTGGTGACGCGCGGCGAGCTCGGGGGCTTGTTCCGCGCCCTTCCCTCGACACGCGGAGACGCGCTGATCCTCCTCAGCACGGTCAACTGGGCCTTCTACACCGTGCTCGGCCAGCCCACCCTGCGGCGCCTCGGGCCCACCCGGGCCACCTCGGGGGCGATGCTCGTGGGGGCGCTCCTGCTGCTGCCGGTCTTCCTCGCGTCCGGCGCCTTCCGCGACTTCGCGCGGCTCAGCCCGATCGGCTGGCTCGCCGTGCTGTTCCTGGGCCTGCTGTGCTCAGGCGCGGGCTACCTCCTCTGGTACGGGGCCCTGGCCCGGGTCGAGGCAACCCGCGTCGCGGCGTTCTTGTATCTCGAGCCGCTCGTCACGCTGGCGGCGGCGGTGGCGCTCCTCGGGGAGAGCGTCGGCTTGCCGACGGTGCTCGGAGGACTCCTTCTCGTCGCGGGAGTCGTCCTCGTGCAGCGGGGCTGATCGCCTTGACCGCCGAGCCGCGCGGCGCTACGGTCGGGCGATGAAGCTCCTGCTCGGCGCTGCGGTCCTGCTCGCGGCCGCGCTCGCCGGGGCCGACGACACGGCTGTCGAGGTCCTGACCGTACGCAACCGGCCCGCCTCCGATCTGGTCCAGGTCCTCGAGCCGTTGGTGGGCAGCGATGGCAGCGTGGCCGCGCTGGAGAATCGCCTCATCGTGAGGGCGACGCCCGCCGCTCTCCGGCGCATCAAGGAGGCGCTCCCGGCCCTCGACGTCGCGCCGCGCTCGCTGTGGGTCACCGTGAGGCAGGCTTCGACGGCAGTCGCCCAGGCCCAGGGCGGCTCGGTCACGGCAATCGTCCCCGCGGGCGGGGCGACCGTGGAGGTCCGACCCGACGGCACGACCGTCACCACCACCCAGCGCAGCCGGACGCGGATCACTGGCGGCTTCGGTGCGACCTCGGTGAACGAGACCGGAAGCGACCTCCAGCACCTTCAGTGCCTCGAGGGCCGGCCCGCCTTCATCCGTGCGGGGCGCGCCGTTCCCGTGGCGATCGTGGGCGGCGCCACGTACGCGGAGGCCGACACCGGCTTCTGGGTGCTCCCGCGTCTGGCCGGCGACCTCGTCACGCTCGAGCTGGCCGTGAGCAAGGACGCCTTCGAGAGCGCGGGCACTGTCGGCGTCCGCCAGGCGCAGACCACGGTCAGCGGCCGCCTGGGCGAGTGGCTGGCCGTGAGCGGGTCGGCGCTCGCGCGTGACGCGGCGGAACGTGGGATCGCGTCCCGCGGGTCCGCCCGGCAGAGCTCGGACTGGTCGGTGGACCTCAAGGTCGACGCCGCGAGCGAGTAGCGTCCTCCGCCCGATGATCCGCGCCGCGGCTTGCCTCCTGCCCCTGGGCGGAGCCCTCCTCCTCCAGTACGTCGCCGGAGCCGCCCGCGATCGGGTCGAGGCCCTCTACTCGAGAGCCCTGTATCCGAAGCTGGCAGCGCTCCTGACGGCCGCAACCGGCCGGCT
>DASSJI010000188.1:0-21807 GCA_035691285.1 Vicinamibacteria bacterium
GATCGCGGCCATCGAGGAGCGCGAGCGCGAGCGCACCGGCATCCAGTCGCTCAAGGTGCGCTTCAACCGCGTGTTCGGCTACTACATCGAGGTGACGAAGTCGAACCTCGGCCTCGTGCCGTCCGACTACGTGCGCAAGCAGACGATCGCCGGCGGCGAGCGCTTCATGACGCCGGAGCTCAAGGAGTACGAGGAGAAGGTGCTGCTCGCCGAGGAGCGGGGCTTGGTCCGCGAAGCCGAGATCTTCGAGGCGCTCCGCGCCCGCATCGCCGGCGAAGCCCGCCGCGTGCAGCAGTGCGCGAGGGCGACGGCGGCGCTGGACGCGCTGGCCGCCCTCGCCGACGTCGCCAGCCGCCACGACTACGTGAAGCCGCGCCTCGTGGACGACGGGCTCGCATACGCCGACGGCCGCCACCCGGTCATGGAGCGAGTCCTGGGCGAGCCCTTCGTGGCGAACGACCTGGCCCTCGGCGGGGAGAGCCCCCGGCTCATGATCGTGACCGGCCCAAACATGGGCGGCAAGTCCACCTTCCTGCGGCAGACGGCGCTCATCAGCCTGATGGCGCAGATGGGCAGCTTCGTGCCCGCCCGGGAGGCGCGTCTGGCGATGACGGACCGCATCTTCACCCGCGTCGGCGCCACGGACCAGATCCTGCGCGGCCAGTCCACCTTCATGGTCGAGATGCAGGAGACGGCCCACATCCTGCACCACGCCAGCGCGCGGAGCCTGATCCTGCTCGACGAGGTCGGGCGCGGCACCGCCACCTTCGACGGCCTCTCGATCGCCTGGGCCGTTGCCGAGCACCTGGCAGGCGCGACGCGGGCCTACGCGCTGTTCGCGACCCACTACCACGAGCTCACCGACCTCGCCGCCGAGGTTCCGGGCGTCGGCAACCTCCACGTCTCGGCCCGCGAGTGGAAGGACACGGTCGTGTTCCTGCGCAAGATCGAGCCGGGGGGCTCCGACCGGTCCTTCGGCCTGCAGGTCGCCCGGCTGGCCGGGCTGCCCGCGGCGGTGCTGTCCCGGGCCCGGGAGATCCTGAGGAACCTCGAGCAGACCGAGTTCGACCGCGAAGGCCGGCCGCGGCCGGCTCACGGCGGCGACTCCCCGCCGGAGCCCGGCCGGCAGCTCGCGCTCTTCGGCGCCCGGCGCGACGAGGCGCTGCTCGACGAGCTGCGCCGCGTCGACCTCGACGCGATGACGCCCCTCGAGGCGCTCCAGCTCCTCTCCGACGTGAGGCGACGCCTTCGCGAGCCTTGACCCCTCCGTGACCCTTTACCTACACTCGCAGGGTCGCCCTTTCTCGAAGGAGGCCGCCCGCTTGGCCGTGCGCCGCTGGGACCCGCTCCGCGACCTCCTGACCCTCCAGGAGCGCATGAACCGGCTGTTCGACGAGAGCCTCTCGCGCTCGCGCGGACCCGAGGCCGTCGTCGAGTCCGGGAGCTGGGCGCCCCTGTGTGACGTGTTCGAGACCGACGGCGCCTTCGTGTTCCAGATCGAGCTGGCGGGCGTGCGCGAGGAGGACGTGGAGATCCGGGTCGACGCGGACCGCGTGACCTTCCGCGGCGAGCGGCGCCTGCTGGGCGCCGCCCGCCCCGAGAGCTACCACCGCATGGAGCGCAGCTACGGCGCCTTCACCCGCTCCTTCGAGCTGCCCGAGGCGGTGGATCCGTCGCGAGCCACGGCGCAGTTCAGGGACGGGCTGCTGCGCCTCGAGGTCGAGAAGGTCCGATGAGGCGCGCCGCGCTCGTGGTGTCCGGCCTCGCGGGCCTCGCCCTGGGGCTCACCCTCGGCGCCCGCTTCCGGGCGAGCCTCGCCCCTGGCACGGTCGCGGCTTCCCCGTCCGAGGCCCGGTCGCCCCTCGCCGCCGGTCCGGACTTCGCGTCCATCGCCCGGCGAGCCACGCCGGCGGTGGTCAACATCTCCGCGCTCCAGATCTACCGCACCGAGCGCTCGCCCTTCTTCTCGGACCCGTTCTTCCAGGACTTCTTCGGCCCCGACGACCCCTTCCGCATCCCCCTCGAGGAGCGCAAGACCAGCCTGGGCTCCGGCGTGATCGTCGCGTCCGACGGCATCGTTGTGACCAACAACCACGTCATCGAGCACGCCCGCGAGATCGCAGTCACGACCTCGGATCGCCGGCGCCACCGCGTCGCCCTCGTCGGGGCGGACCCGGTGACGGACCTGGCGGTCCTGCGCATCGACGGCAAGGGGCTCTCGGCGCTGCCGTGGGGCGACTCCTCCACCGCCAGCGTGGGAGAGTACGTGCTCGCGATCGGCAACCCGTTCCAGCTCAACCAGACTGTGACGATGGGCATCATCAGCGCCACCGGCCGCTCCAACGTGGGGATCGTGGACTACGAGGACTTCATACAGACCGACGCCGCCATCAACCCCGGCAACTCCGGCGGCGCCTTGGTCAATGCGCGGGCGGAGCTGATCGGCGTGAACACGGCGATCTACTCGCGCTCGGGCGGCTACCAGGGCATCGGGTTCGCCGTCCCGGCGAACCTCGCGCGCAAGGTCGTGGACCAGATCGTGGCCAACGGGCGGGTGGTGCGGGGCTACGTGGGCATCACCCGGATCGCCGACGTCGGGGAGCGCGAGGCGGCCGCCCTCGGGCTGAAGGAGGCCCAGGGCGCCATCATCGTCGAGATGAGGCGCCGCAGCCCCGCCGCTGCGGCCGGGCTCGAGCCCGGCGACGTCGTCGTCGCCGTCGACGGAGCGCGCCTCGCCGACGCGGCCCAGCTCCGCAACGCCCTGGCCGCCGTCGAGGTCGGCGCGCGGCTCAAGCTCACGGTCGTGCGCGACGGTCGCCGCCTCGAGATCCAGGTGCCCGTCCAGGAGGCACACCCCAATGGCTAGGAAGGAGCTCGGAGAGATCCTCCGCCAGGCCGACCTCGTGACCGACGCGCAGCTCAGCGAGGCCCTCGCGCTCCAGCGCACGTTCGGCGAGAAGCTCGCGAGCGTGCTCGTCCGCCAGCGCATCCTCACCGAGAAGTTCGCGGTGACCTACCTCGGGCGCCAGCTCGGCGTGCCGCCCGTCGACCTTTCGAAGACCGAGATCGACCTCTCGGTGCTCGAGATCCTGCCTCTCGAGCTTTGCGAGCGCCACCTGGTGTTCCCGGTGCGGGTCGAGGGCACGCGGCTGCAGGTCGCGATGTCGGATCCCACCGACCACGTCCTCGTCTCGGAGATCGAGTTCAAGACCGGCGTGCGCCTCGCCCCGATGGTCGCCCTCGAGTCGGCCATCAAGAACGCGATCATCGAGGGCCGCCGCGCGATCAAGGCGGGCACCAAGGTGATCACGCCGAACGTCCAGCGCCCCCGGGAGGGCGAGAGGCTCGGAGCGGCGGCCACCGGCTCCCCGGCAGCCCCTGCGGCCCCCGCCGCCGAGCCGATCCCGGTCCCGCTCTCTCCGCTCGAGGAGAAGGAGCGCGCCATCTTCGAGACCCTCGCCGGCGCGCCCATCACGGCCAGCGCGCCGCCGCCCGTCGAGCCCCAGCGTGTCCCGGCGGTCGAGGAGACGCAGGCGATCCTGGCCGTCGACGACGACGAGGGCATCCTGCGCCTGACCGAGCAGCTCTTGCAGTCGCGCCGCTACCGGGTGCTGACCGCAAAGACCGGGAGGGAAGCTCTCGCCAAGGTCCGCGAGACCATGCCCGACGTCGTGGTGCTGGACGGGATGCTGCCCGAGGTCCACGGCTTCGAGATCTGCCGCCAGCTCAAGACCAGCGAGCGCTTCCGCCACATCCCGGTGCTGATGATGTCGGCCGTGCACACCGGCTGGCGCTTCGCGGCCGACGTCAAGGAGAAGTACGGGGCCGACGACTACCTCGAGAAGCCCTTCGAGCCCGCCGAGTTCCTGCGCCGAGTCGAGGCCCTGCTGAACAAGGCGCCGGCCGTGGCGCCGGACTCCGAGGCCGCGGCGCGCCAGCACTTGAAGCAGGGGGTGATCGCCCTGAAGCAGGAGCAGCTCGACGACGCGATCGCCTCTTTCCAGAAGGGACTGGCCATCGACCAGTTCAACGACATGCTGCACTACTACCTGGCGATGACCTACGAGAAGCGGGACATGGTCTTCAACGCCATCGACCACTACGAGAAGGCGATCCAGATCAATCCGGACTTCTACGACGCCATCACCGCGCTCGCGAACCTGTACCAGCGCCAGGAGTTCTGGCGCAAGGCCGTCGAGATGTGGGAGCTGGCCCTGGCCGCGACCAAGGACGAGACCGTGCGCAAGCGGATCAAGGACCACCTGCTGAGCCTGCTGTGATGCCCCGGTAGCGAGCGCGCCCCCGCGATGCCGTTCCTCTCGATCTCTCCCGAGCCCAGCGCCTACCCGGCGAAGGTCCGGAGCCACGCCGCGCCGACGCCCCCGGCCTTCACGTTCGACTGGTGGCACGGGGACGATCTCGTCGGGGCCTTTCCCCACTTCCTCATTACCGCGCGGCTGCGCCGGGCGCTCCAGCGCCTGCGCGGCGCCACGGGCTTCACCACGGAGCCCGCCACGGTGCGCGCGTCCCGCTTCTTCCGCGCCAGGAGCGGCGCTCCACGCCTGCCGCGCTTCTGGCGGCTGGTGGCGTCCGGCGCGCCTGGCGTGGACGACGTCGGCGCCACCGCCGACTGCACGCTGGTCGTGTCGGCGCGGATCCTGGTCGTCCTGCTGTCCCACACCCTGGAGCAGGCGTCGTTCCAGAAGTTCGCCCCTTCAAAGCCATGATCAAGGTCCTGGTCAGCTCGTGCCTGCTCGGCGAAAAGGTGCGCTACCACGGCGAGGACGCGCTCTGCGAGAGCGACGTGCTCGATCGCTGGCGCGCCGAGGGCCGCCTCGTTCCCTTCTGCCCGGAAACGGCCGCCGGCCTGCCCGTGCCCCGGCCGCCGGCCGAGATCGAAGGAGGGGATGGCCATGCGGTTCTGGAAGGGAAGGCCTTCGTCTCCGACAGCACGGGCGCCGACGTGACCGCGCCCTTCATGAAGGGTGCGCGGGCCGCCCTGGAGGCCGCCTCGAGCCACGGCGCCCGCCTCGCCGTGCTCAAGGACGGCAGCCCCTCGTGCGGCTCCAGCTACATCTTCGACGGCACGTTCCGCGGCCAGCGCGACAGCGGCCAGGGCCTGACCGCGGCCATCCTGTCGCGCGCGGGCATCCGGGTGTTCAACGAACGGGAGCTGGAGGAGGCGGCACGCCATCTCGAGCTCCTCGAGGCGAAGCAGCGCGAGGGTTGAGCGCCGCCTCGTGATCGCGGTCGGAAGGCTAATTTAGTCGAACGCCTTCTCGAAGTCCGGGCCGAGGATGATCTCCTTGCCCTCGACCTTGATCATGCCCTGGCGCTCGAGGTCCTTCAGCATGCGCGTCACCGTCTCTCGCGTCGTGCCGATGCGGTTCGCGATCTCCTGGTGGGTGGCGCGCCGGAACGCGATCTGCCCGTCCTTGAGGCGTCGCCCCTCCTCCTTCGCCATGTCGAGGATCACCCGGGCCACTCGGCCGTAGACGTCGAGGAGCGCCAGCGTCTGGATCTGGTGGTTGGCCCGTCGCAGCCGCTGCGTCAGGGTCTTGATCAGCGCCCGGGTGATGGAGCGCTTGGTGGCCACCTTCTCGAAGTCGCTTCGCGCCAGGCACAGGAGCTCGGTGTCCTCCGCGGCGATGGCCGTCGCGGAGCGCGGCTCGTTGTCCAGCAGCGACATCTCGCCGAAGAAGTCGCCGGGCGCCAGCATGGTCAGGATGATCTCGCGGCCGTCGTCGCCGAGGATGGTCACCTTGACCCGCCCGGCCAGG
Organism: Vicinamibacteria bacterium; assembly: GCA_035691285.1. Classification (GTDB taxonomy): domain Bacteria; phylum Acidobacteriota; class Vicinamibacteria; order Fen-336; family Fen-336; genus DATFEN01. The sequence continues at coordinate 5,781 of DASSJI010000188.1, forward strand.
ATCATGAAGAACGAGTCGCCCTCCTCGTTCTCGAAGAACACCACCGTGTCCTTGGGGCAGTGGCGCCGCGTGCACAGGAGCGCGAGGCTCTCGATGTCCGCCTCGCTGAGCTCGGAGAAGATCGGAACCGTGCGGAGCAGCTCCCGGTCGTCGGACTCCCTGCTCATGGCTCGGCTGGGCCGATGCTATATCACGGCCCAACGAGGCGTGCGAGCCCCTCGACGACGTCCGTGGCGTCGCGCCCCGAGACCGGGCGCCAGGCCTCGAAGGCTCCCGCCGGGGTCAGGTCCATGAGGCCGGCGGCCACCGCCCGCGAGGCGGCCTCGAAGAAGAGGTTGTTGCGCGACATGTCGGTGATCGGCGGAGCCGGGCCGGCCCCGTGTCCGAGGAGATCGAGGACTCGGGCCACGGCGCGGGCCAGGTCGCCCCGGCGGGCGATCGCGCCGGGCTGGAAGGTGTGGTTCGGGTACACGTCCATGACGTCGTGGGCCAGGGCCAGCAGGATGTAGGGCCGCGCCCACGACCCCGCGATGTCCACCGCCACGTCGGGATCCGCGCCTTCGACCTGCTTCAACGCCGGCACCTTCACCGCCACGAGCGCGGCCAGGTCCGCGCGCGTGATGCGCGGGGCGTCCACGATGTGGCGGAACTCCGGCGGCAGGCCTTCGAGCTCGAGCGCGTCCCGTGCCGCGAAGGCCAGCCGCTGGGCCTCGGCGTCCTTGGGGTCGCGCTGCAGCAGACGGCGGTACGCTTCGAGGGCTCCCGCGTGGTCCTTCTGCTCGCTCAGCAGCTCGCCCAGCCGCAGCAGGGCCTGCCGGTCGCCCATCGGGTCGGAGCGCAGCGCGGCCAGGGCCTCGGCCACGTCGCCTCCGGCGAGCAGGAGGTTCGCGTACTCCACGCGCAGCGCGCCGACCTCGGGCGCTGCCTCGAGGGCGCTCCGGTACTCCTCCAGGGCCGCGTCCCGGTCGCCACGCTCCAGTGCGGCCCGCGCGGCGGCCACCCGTCGCTCGGTCACCTGCAGCTTCAGCTCCGCAAGGCGGCGGGTGGCGAGCGGCTGGCTCGGCGCGATCCCCTCGGCCCGCTTGTAGAAGCCCAGCGCGCGCTCGGGATCGCCCAGGCGGAACGCGGCCGAGCCCGCGCCGATCAGGGCCGGCACGTAATCGGGGCGAGCGCCGAGCACGGTCGCGAAGCTCTCCTCCGCCTCGCGGTAGCGCCCGGCACGAAGCCGTGCATAGCCGAATCCGGCCTGGGCGGGAGCGAGGCCCGGACGCTTCTTGAGGATCTCCGTGAAGCCACGCGCCGCCTGATCGGCGCTGCCGGTCAGCACGTCGCGCCAGGCCTTCTCGAAGCGGGCCGCCTCGTCCTGCCTCAGCTCGCCCGCGCGGGGCGCCGGATACAGGTAGTCCTCCCCCTGCGGCGGGCGGGGAGCCGCCGGCCTGGCGCAGGCGAGTGGCAAAGCCAGCAAGGCCAGCCCGCAGACGGCGCGCGCCCGCCTCATCTGACGAGACGCTCGCGATAGCGCGGCAGGAGGCGCTCGGGCATCTCCACGTCGATCGTGACGTGGTCACCCTCCACGGCGTGGGACACGACCCGGCCGGCTCCGTAGACCGCGGCGATCGCCCGGGACTCGTCCGCCCGGAAGCGCAGCCGCACCGGGCGGGGCAGAAGGGACAGGCGCGCGGCGATCGCGTCCTTGAGCCCCTCGAGCCCCTCGCCGCTCGTCGCCGAGACGAGCACGGAATCGGCGCGGGCCGCCCGCAGCGCCTGGCCTCTGCCCCGAGGAAGCAGGTCCGCCTTGTTCAGGACTGGGACAGCGGGTCGCTCGGCCGCGCCGATCTCGCGCAGCACGTCGTTCACCGCCGACTCCCGCGCCTCGAGGTGCTCTGCCGAGGCGTCCATCACGTGGAGGAGCAGGTCGGCCTCGTTCACCTCCTCGAGGGTCGCGCGAAAGGCCGCGACCAGCGCGTGGGGGAGCTTCTGGATGAACCCGACGGTGTCCACGATCAGGACGTCGCGGCCGGGCCCGAGCCGGGCGCGGCGCACGAGGGGGTCCAGCGTCATGAAGAGCTGATCGGAGACGGAGGCCCTGCCCTGCGTCAGGGCGTTGAAGAGCGTCGACTTGCCCGCGTTGGTGTAGCCCACGAGCGCCACGACCGGCGCTTCCGCCCGAAGCCGCGCGTCGCGCCGCGTGTGGCGGCTGCGCCGGACCCGGTCGATCTCGCGGCGCACGACCTGGATCCGGTGCCGGATGCGACGCCGGTCGGTCTCCAGCTTGGTCTCGCCGGGCCCCCGCGTGCCGATGCCGCCGCCGAGCCGCGACAGCATCACGCCCTTGCCTCCCAGGCGCGGCAGCAGGTAGTCGAGCTGCGCCAGCTCGACCTGCAGCCGGCCCTCCCGGGTGCGGGCCCGGCGGGCGAAGATGTCGAGGATCAGCTGCGTGCGGTCGACGGTCTTGCGCCCGACCTCGCGCTCGATGTTCCGCTGCTGGACCGGCGAGAGGTCCTCGTCGAAGACCAGGAGGTCGGCTCCCCTGGCCTCGGACTGGCGCGCCACCTCGCCCACCTTGCCACGGCCGATGAGTGTCGCCGGGTCGAAACGCTCGCGCTCCTGGATCACGGAGCCCACCACGCGCGCGCCGGCGCTCGTGGCCAGCTGGCCCAGCTCCGAGACGGAAGACTCGGTCCGGCTGCGTCCTCTGGGGCCCCGGCTCACGCCGACGAGCAGCGCTCTCTCGGCCTGGATCTCGTTCAGCTTCGCGGTTCGGCCCGCGTGCCGCGGACCGCCTCGAGGGACCTCACGCCCTCGATTGTATCAAGGCGCGACGTCGCGCAAGACCGCCTCCACGTCCGCCCACGGGAGCGCCCCGGCCCGCAAGAGGCGCGGCGCGGCGCCCGTCAGGTCCACGACCGTCGAGGGCGCGCTCCCGCCCTCTCCCCCGTCCACGGCCACGGCCGCGCTCCCCCCGACCTCGCGAACCGCGGCCTCGCAGGTCGACGGAGCCGGGCGTCCGGTCCTGTTCGCGGAGGTCGACACGAGGGGGCCGGCGCGCGCACAGAGCCGACGGGCGAAGTCCAGGGCCGGCACGCGGACCGCGACCGTTCCGGAGCCGCTCGTCACCGCCTCGGGAACGGCCGCCGCCGCGGGAACCACCAGCGTCAGGGGGCCCGGCCAGAAGCGTTCGGCGAGCGGCTCGAGCGCCCGCGGCGGCTTCGGACACACCCCGCGCAGCTGCCCTAGCTCGGCGAGCACGAGCGGCAGCGGCCTGCTCTCGTCGCGTCCCTTCACGCGCCGCACGCGCTCGGCCGCCGCCGCGTCCAGCGCCCGACAGCCCAGCGCATACAACGTGTCCGTGGGAAAGATCACGAGCTCGCCGCGAGCGAGGGCCGCGGCGGCCAGCGCCAGGGCTTCCGCGTCGAGGGCCGCGCTCCCCAGCGGCACGACCCTGAGCATCAGGCGGAGGCTGCGGCGGCTCCGGCTGCGGGCGCGGCCTCGCTCGGCGCCCAGGAGGTGTCGATGGCGTTCTTCTTGAACATCGCCAGGAGGCCCGGCTTGTCCACGGCCTTCGCGTAGGCGTCCGGCGGCTCCACGACCTTCCTCTTGACGAGGTCGGTGAAGCTCTCGTTCATCAGGCACATTCCCAGCCGCTTGTTGGTCTGCATGACGGACGGGATCTGGAAGTTCTTGCCCTCCCGGATCAGGTTGGCGACCGAGGGCGTCGAGATCAGCACCTCCATGGCCGGGACCCGACCGCCGCCGATCTTCTTGCACAGCATCTGGCTGATGACGCCCTTGAGGCTCTCCGCGAGCATGACGCGGATCTGGCTCTGCCGCTCGGAGGGGAACTGGTCGATGATCCGGTCCACGGTCGAGATCGCCGAGGAGGTGTGGAGCGTGCCGAACACCAGGTGACCCGTCTCGGCCGTCTCGATCGCGATGGCGGTCGTCTCGAGATCGCGCATCTCTCCGACCAGCACGATGTCCGGGTCCTCGCGCAGCGCCGCGCGCAGCGCGCTCTTGAAGGAGCCGGTGTGCTCGCCCACCTGGCGCTGGTTGATCAGGCACTTCTTGTTCTCGTGGACGAACTCGAGCGGGTCCTCGATCGTGATGATGTGGTCGGTGCGGTTGCTGTTGATGTGGTCGATCAGGGCGCACAGCGTCGTGGACTTGCCCGACCCCGTCGGGCCCGTGACCAGCACCAGCCCCTTCGCCAGGTAGCAGAGGTTCAGGATCTCCCTGGACAGGCCCATCTGCTCCGCGGTCATGATCTTGCTGGGGATCTGGCGGAACACGCCGCCCATCCCCTTCCTGTCCCGGAACAGGTTGCAGCGGAACCGGGCCAGGCTCCGGATCTCGTACGCGAAGTCCGTGTCGTTCCGCTCCCGGAACTCCGTGCGGTTCCGCTCGGGCGCGATCGCCCACAGCATCCGCTCCGTGTCCTCGGCGGACAGGATGGCGCGGCCCGGGAGGTTCTTCATCTCGCCGTCGTGGCGCAGCATGGGCGGCATGCCGGTGGAGATGTGGAGGTCCGACGCCTTCCACTCGATCATGGTCCGGAACAGCTCTTCCATCTCCTCGACGGTGCCCGGCCTGGGCGGCGGCCCGCCGCCCGCGGCCACCCCCGCCGCTGCGGCCGGCGCGGCCGCCTTGGGCTCGGCCCCGGCGGCGCGGCCCGGCAGGCGGATCACGGTTTGGCACTTCGGGCACTTGACGCCAAACGGCCGGTCCGGGACCTTGGCGTCGTCGATGGTGACGACATGGGCGCACTGCGGGCAGCTCGCTTGCACTCGCTCCTACTCCTCGCGGACCTCGATGACCCGCGTGATGCGTTCCTTCTGGATCAGGTGGAGCACCGCGCCCTCGCGCAGCGCCAGGAAGGCTTCGGCCCGGTTCAGGTAGTCGAGGACGCGCAGGTGGTGTTCCGGCATGTCGAGGACGAGATCGCCTTCGAGGCGCCTGCTCTCCGCCTCGACCTTCACGTGCCGCACCGGGCTCTCGGCGATCTCGTCGGGCGTCCTGGCCTCGGCCGGCCCCGTCACGCTCAGCACCAGCACCTCGCGCTTGTTCAGCAGGACGGCGTCGCCGCCTTCGGTCAGGAACGGGAAGAAGGCCGCGGCCTCGTTGATCCACTCTTCCGTCCGCGTCGGCCCGTCGTGGACTGGCGACGTCGCGGGGATGAAGATGCGGCCGGTGAAGCGCCGGCCGTCGGCGCACTCCACCTCGGCGGTCTCCTCCACCATCGGCACCCGCAGCAGCTCGTTCATGGCGACCCCTCGGGACGGAAGGCCGGCATTATCCGCCTCCGCGGCGCGCGCCTGCAATGCGCCCGGCCCACGCGACCTGCCGGGCGACTCCGCGCAGCAGCGACACCTCGCGAGGTGTGGGCGCGGCGCGCGCCAGCAGCCCGCGCAGCTCGCCCAGGATCGGCTCCGGATTGGCCGCCGGCAGGTAGCCGACGGCCAGCAGCGCACGCCGCAGGTCCAGAAGCGCGTCCTCCAGCTCGCCGGCGGTCGCCCGCGCCGGGTCTTCCGCCCTGGCCGGTGTCCGGCCCGCGAGGAACAGCTCGTACGCCACGATCAGGACCGCCTGGGCGAGGTTCAGGGAAGGATGCCCGGGATCGCTCGGGATCCTCACCGTCGCGTGGCACCGACGCAGCTCGTCGCTCGTGAGACCTGTCCGCTCGGGCCCGAAGACCACCGCGAGGCGACCGCCACCGGTCCGGACCGGAGCCCCCTCGCCGAGCTCCCGCGGAGTCAAGGCCTCGAGCTCCGTGCGTCCCGACGTCGCCGCCACGAAGGTCGCGTCCGCCACGGCCGCCTCGAGGCTCGCGAACTCACGCGCGCCCTCCAGGACGTCGAAGGCCCCGTAGGCCAGCGCGCGGGCGGCGGGGTCCCCGAGCTCGGCGGGCGGCGTGACCAGCCGCAGCGCGCCGAGGCCCATGTTCTTCATCGCGCGGCAGGCCGCCGCCACGTTCGCGGCCCGTGCGGGCCGGACCAGCACGATCGCGACGTTCACGGACTGACTATAATGCGACGGGTGACACTGACGCGGGTCCTTCGTCCGCTCCCCCGCACGGTCACGCGCCCCGCGGCGGTCCTGATCATGCTGGCCTGGGTGCTGCAGATGACCACCCTCGTGCGCGCCGCCTACCTGGAGAACCCGACCCTCGCGGCCGATCTCTCGCGCTACGGCTCGGGCGCCCAGTGGAAGGGCGTCTACTACCGCGGCGAGAAGATCGGCTTCATGGTGGGCCAGTCGCAGGCGACCGAGGACGGCTACGAGCTGTCCGAGGACGGCCGCCTGCAGATGATGCTGCTGGGCGCGACGACCGCGGCCCGGATCCATACCTCGGCCCGCGTCGACCGCGCGTTCAACCTGCGCTCCTTCGCGTTCAGCCTCGACCCCGGAACGGGGCCGATGGAGATCTCGGGAACCCTGCGCGGCCGGAGCCTCGAGCTCACGGTGAAGTCGCCCTCCGGCAGCACGCGCACCGAGGCGCGGGAGCTGGCGGAGCCGCCCAGCCTGGCCTTGAACCTGCCTCGCCAGCTCGCCGCGGCGGGTCTCGCGCCTGGAATGAAGAGGACGCTTTCGGCCTTCGATCCCGCGACCATGCGCAACGCGCCGATGGAGCTCAGCGTGGAGGGGCGGGAGGTGATCTGGGCCGCGAACAAGCCGGTGCCCGCCTTCCGCGTGAAGGCCACGTTCCAGGGCCTCGCCTCCACCTCGTGGATCACCGACGTGGGCGAAGTCGTGCGCGAGGAGAGCCCGATGGGCCTGATCGTGCTCCGCGAGACCCGCGAGCGCGCCACGGCCCTGGCGGTGCCCGGCAACGTGCAGGTCGACATGCTGCGAGCTGCGGCCATACCCGCGTCAGGACCGCGCATCGTCGACGGGACACAGCTGGAATCGCTGCGCATCCGGGTCACCGGCTTCCGCCTGGAGCCCGCCGAGACCAGCGGAGCCGGCCAGACGGTGTCCGGCGACGTCGTCGAGATCGTCGACAGCGCCTCGCAGCGGCCCGCGCCGGCGGGGGGCGAGGTCGTGCGCGCTCGGCAGCCGGAGCCGCTGATCGAGAGCGACGCTCCCGAGATCGTCGCCGAGGCAGCGAAGGCCGTGGGCGACGCCGGGAGCGCCCAGGCCAAGGCCGAGCGGCTCACCCGCTACGTGGCGGCCTTCCTGGAGAAGAAGCCGACCGTCAGCCTGCCCTCGGCCCTCGAGGTGCTCCGCACACGGGTCGGCGACTGCAACGAGCACACCGCGCTGTTCGTCGCCATGGCCCGGGCCGCGGGCCTGCCGGCCCGCGTGGCCGTCGGCGTCGTCCACATCCACGGCGCCTTCTACTTTCACGCGTGGCCGGAGGTGTTCATCGAAGCCGCGGCGGGACGCGGCCACTGGCTCGCGGTCGATCCCACGCTCAACCAGTTCCCCGCCGACCCCACCCACGTGGTCCTCGCGCGCGGCGGCCTGGACCGCCAGGCCGCCATCCTCCCGGCCCTGGGCCAGGCCCGGATCGAGATCCTGTCGATGAAGCGCCGGGCCGGCGTCAGCAACATCCTCGTGGGCCGCGCCGCGCGCGACGTGCGGCCGATCGACATCCCGCTCCCGAGGCGCGGCAGCGGCGCCGGTTGCTGGTCCCGGCCGCCCGAGTGAGCCTCGAGCCGATGATCCGCCTGGAGGCCCTCGTCAAGCGCTACGGGCGCTTCACCGCCGTCGACGGCGTGTCCCTGGAGGTGGAGGCCGGCGAGATCCACGGGTTCCTCGGTCCGAACGGCGCCGGCAAGACGACCACGATCCGCATGGTCGCGGGCCTGCTGAAGCCCACGGCCGGGCGCGTCCTCGTTGCGGGCCACGACATGGCGAAGGAGCCCGAGCAGGCGAAGCGGGCGCTGGGCTTCATCCCGGATCGCCCCTACATCTACGAGAAGCTCACCGCCGGCGAGTTCCTCCGCTTCCACGCGGGGCTCTACGGGCAGGACGGCGACGGCGTGCCGAGGCGCGTCGCCGAGCTGCTCGACCTGTTCGAGCTCAGCCGCTGGGAGGGCGAGCTGGTCGAGAGCTTTTCCCACGGCATGCGGCAGCGTCTCGTGATGTGCGCGGCCTTCCTCCATCGGCCCCAGGGCGTGCTCGTCGACGAGCCCATGGTGGGTCTCGATCCCCGCGGCGCACGCCTGATCAAGGACGTCTTCCGCGAGATGGCGAGGAAGGGCGTCGCCATCCTGATGAGCACCCACACCCTGGAGGTCGCCCAGGAGATGTGCGACCGCATCAGCATCATCCTGGGCGGGAAGATCATCGCCCGCGGGACCGTCGAGGAGCTGCGCGAGCTGGCCGGCAGCCGGGACGAGCACCTGACCCACGTCTTCCTCAAGCTCACGGGCGGGGCGGGGTTCCAGGAGATCCCGGAGGAGCTGTGAAGGAGGCGTTCCCCTACCTCCTGCTCCCGGTCTTCTGGTCGGCCCGCAACCGCGCCCGCCGACGCGAGAAGGGCGACGCGCTCCGCGCCCTCGTGTTCGGCGCCATCGGAATGCTCGTGGTGCTCTCGATCTACGCGGTCGTCTTCTGGCTCACCTGGCAGCTCCTCGACTACGAGGAGCTCGGCGAGTACCTGGTGCGGCTCGGGTTCTCGTGGCTCTTCCTGACGTTCCTGTCGTTCGTCGCCTTCAGCGCCATCGTCACGTCGCTGTCGACGTTCTTCCTCTCGGAGGACCTGCGCCTCGTGCTGGCCGCGCCGGTCCCTCCCGAGCGGCTCTTCCACTCACGATTCGCCCGCACCGTCGGCCAGGCCTCCTGGATGGTCGTGGTCTTCGTGGTTCCGGTGCTGCTCGCGGTAGGCAACGTCCGCTGCGCGGGCTGGGGCTACTACGCGACGATACCGCTGGCCGTCTTCCCCTTCGCGCTGATCCCGTGCGCCTGCGGCGCCGTCGTGACGCTGCTCCTGGTCAACATCTTCCCGGCGCGCCGCGCCCGCGACATCCTCATGCTGATGGGGCTCCTCTTCGCCGTGGCCATCGTCATGCTGCTGCGCTTCGTGCGGCCCGAGCGCCTGCTCTCCGTGGAGTCCCTTCCCGACGTCACGGCGTTCTTCGCGACGCTGCAGTCGCCGGTGACGCCCCTGCTGCCGTCGTTCTGGGCCGGCGAGTCGCTGTTCGCCGCGCTCCAGGGCCGCACCGACGCCCTCCACCTCGGGGCGCTGTGGACCTCCGCCCTCGCCTTCGTGCTCGGATCGCGCCTGCTGTTCGGGCGGCTCTACTTCTCGGGCTGGAGCAAGGCGCAGGAGGCGCGCAAGGCCCGCTTCACGCGCCTGCGCTCCGTCGAGGGGCTCGCGCGCCTCGTCCCGGCGCGAGCCGCGAGCCGGGTGATCCTGGTGAAGGACCTGAAGGTCTTCCTGCGCGACACCACCCAGTGGTCGCAGCTCCTGCTGCTGGTGGCGCTCGTTCTCGTCTACCTGTACAACTTCCGCGTGCTGGACCTCGACCGGCTTCCGTACATGAGCGGGTTCGTCAAGAACGTGTACGCCTTCGTGAACCTCGCGATGGCGGCGTTCGTCCTGTCGGCCGTCGCCGTGCGCTTCGTGTTCCCGGCGGTGTCCGCGGAGGGCGCGGCCTTCTGGGTCGTGCGGAGCGCCCCCGTGAGCATGGCGGCCTTCCTGTGGTCCAAGTTCTGGATCGGCTTCGTTCCCGTGTTGGTCCTCGCCGAGACCCTGACGATCGTGTCGAACGAGTTCCTCGGCGTCGATCCCTTCCTCAAGTGGCAGTCCGCCGTGGCCGTCTTCCTCATGACGTTCGCCCTGGTGGGCCTGGCGGCGGGGATGGGCGCGCAGCATCCGCGCTTCGGCGCGGAGAACCTGACGCAGGTCGCGGGCTCCTACGGCGGAATCGCGTACATGATCCTCGCGGTCCTGTTCATCCTCGTCGAGATCGGCCTCCTGGCCTGGCCGTCGTCCGTCTACTTGTGGCATCAGTTCCATGAGCTGCCGTTGCAGCCACGGCACTACGCGCAGATGGCGGCCCCGTACGCCCTCGCGGCAGGTCTCGCGGGCCTCACCTTCTGGCGTCCCATGCGTCGGGGCATCCGCGCCCTCGAGGCGATGGGCTAGGCGATGCTGCTCAAGGCCGACTTCCACATCCACACCCGCGAGGATCCCCACGACCTCATCCGCCACACGGCGGTCGAGCTGCTCGAGGCCGCAGCCCGCCAGGGGTTCGAGGTGATCGCCCTGACCTGCCACAACAAGCGGATCCACAGCGCCGAGCTCGACGCCCGCGCCGCGGACCTCGGCATCGTGTTGATCCCCGGGGTCGAAGCGGCGATTCGCGGAAAGCACACCCTGCTCCTGGACATGCCCTACAGCCGGCTGAAGGTGCGGACCTTCGACCACGTCCGCGAGCGCAAGCGCGACGGCGGCCTCGTGATCGCGCCGCACCCGTTCTTCCCGGCGCCCAAGTGCCTGAACGGCAAGCTGCGCGAGAACCTCGACCTGTTCGACGCCATCGAGTTCTCGCACTTCTACACGCGCACCCTCGACTTCAACCGCAGGGCCGTCGAGTACGCCCGCGCCCACGACCTGCCCCTCGTCGGCACCTCCGACTGCCACCGTCTCTGGCAGCTCGGAACGACGTACAGCCTGGTCGACGCCGAGGCGAAGACGATCGAGGGCGTCTTCGCCGCCATCCGGGCTCGCCGCGTCCGGGTGGTGACGTCGCCCCTCAAGCCCCTCGATCGCCTGCGCGGCCTGCTGGGGCACGGCATTCGCCACGAGGCGTGGCGCCTGCCGTCGTCCGTGCTCCCGCCGCTCTAGGTGATAAGATTCGCTGTTCGATGCGGCGAAACCCAACGCGCCCTGTGCGGGTCGGCACGGTCACCCTGGGCGGAGGTGCGCCCGTAGCGGTCCAGAGCATGTGCGCGACCCGCACCCAGGACGTGGACGCGACCGTCGAGCAGGCCGAGGCGATTCGGAGGTCGGGCGGCGACCTGGTCCGCGTCGCCGTCGACAATCTCAAGGACGTGGACGCGCTCGCGGAGGTCCGGCGGCAGACGACGGCCAACCTCGCCGTCGACCTCCAGGAGAACTACCGCCTGGCGGCCAAGGTCGCGCCGCACGTGGACAAGATCCGCTACAACCCGGGCCACCTGTGGCACCACGAGAAGGACAAGCCCGTCCGCGAGAAGGTGCGTTTCCTGGCAGACGTCGCCCGCGCCCACGACCTCGCGATCCGGATCGGCGTGAACTGCGGCTCGGTCGACCCGGAGCTGAAGCAGCGCTTCCCCGGCGACGACGTCGGGGCCATGACCGAGTCGGCGCTGCAGCACTGCCGCTACCTGGACGAGCTGGGCTTCGAGCGTTACGTGGTGAGCCTCAAGGACTCGCACCCGCGCAAGGTGATCGAAGGCAACCGGCGCTTCGCCGAGGCCCGGCCCGACGTCCCGCTGCACCTCGGCGTCACCGAAGCGGGCATCCCGCCCGAGGGGATCATCAAGACGCGGGTGGCGTTCGAGCAGCTCCTGTCCCGCGGCGTGGGCGACACGATCCGCGTGAGCCTCACGCTCCCCAATCCGCGCAAGCACGAGGAGATCGCCGTCGGCCGCCAGATCCTCGCCGACATCGCCGCCGGCCGCTTCCGCTCGGTGCCCGTCTTCGACGACGACAAGCTGAACATCATCTCGTGTCCCTCGTGCTCGCGCGTCGAGAACGAGCGCTTCGTGGAGCTGGCCGAGGCGGTCAAGGAGCTCACTCGCTACGCGGAGCGGCACGCCCTGACCATCGCGGTCATGGGCTGCCGCGTGAACGGTCCCGGCGAGACCGACGATGCGGACCTCGGGCTCTGGTGCGGCCCCACCCACGTGAACCTCAAGCGGAAGACCGAGACGCTCGGCGCCTTCACCTACGAGGAGATCCTGCCCAGGGTGAGATCCGCGCTGGACGGTTTGATCGGGGCGAGGGCTCTCGCCCTGGCCGACAAGCTGTAAGCGGCGACGGCTTGCCGCGCAGCGCGGCTGCGCCTATCTCCCCTGGCCGGCCAGATCCGCGTCCACCATCAGCCGGACGAGCGCCCTGAAGTCCACCGTGGGCTCCCAAGCCAGGGCCTTCCGCGCCCGCGTCGCATCACCCAGCAGCACGTCGACCTCCGCGGGGCGGAAGTATCTGGGGTCCACGACGACGTGCTTCTTCCAGTCGAGGCCCGCGTAGCCGAAGGCCTCCTCGCAGAACTCCCGCACCGAGTGGGTCTCCCCGGTGGCGATCACGTAGTCGGCGGCCCCATCCTGCTGGAGCATGCGCCACATCGCCTCGACGTAGTCGCCGGCGAAGCCCCAGTCGCGCTTGGCTTCCAGGTTGCCGAGGCGCAGCTCCGTGGCGAGGCCCTTCTTGATCGCGGCCACGCCCATCGTGATCTTCCGCGTCACGAAGTTCTCGCCGCGCCGCGGCGACTCGTGGTTGAAGAGGATGCCGTTGGAGACGTGCATGCCGTAGCCTTCGCGATAGTTGACGGCGATCCAGTGGCCGAAGACCTTGGCGACGCCGTACGGGGAGCGCGGATGGAACCCGGTCGTCTCGCGCTGGGGCGTTTCCGCCACCAGGCCGAACATCTCGGAGCTGCCGGCCTGGTAGACCCGCGCCGGCAGCTCCAGCTCCCGCACGGCGTCGAGGATGCGGAGGACGCCGAGGGCGGTCACGTTGCCCGTGTACTCGGGCATCTCGAAGGAGACCTTGACGTGGCTCTGGGCGGCCAGGTTGTAGATCTCGTCGGGAGACACGCCCTCCAGCGTCCGCACCAGGCTGTTCTGGTCGACGAGGTCGCCGTAGTGGAGGTGGAGGCGCTCGCGCACGTGGTCGATGCGCCAGGTGTTGAAGGAGCTGCTGCGCCGGACGAGCCCGTGCACCTCGTAGCCCTTGGCCAGGAGCAGCTCAGCGAGGTAGCTGCCGTCCTGGCCGGTGATGCCGGTGATGAATGCCCTCTTCGCTGACAAGCGCCCTCCTGAGACGCGCGGACCCGCGCGGGCAAAGGCACGACTCTACACTGCGTATGGAAAAAAGAGAAAGGGAACCGCGATTGCCCTGAAAGCACGGCGCCGCGGATGCTCCCATCGAGCCGCTCGGCTCGACGTTCCCGCCCAACGCCCGCCGCGGCTCCCTCCAAACCGCGGCGTCGTCCGACGAGAGGCACCGTCAGCACCCCGTCTTCTGGGTTCTGCGATTCCCTCTTGCCAGCCACCTTTAGCAACTCCCATGCCGAAAGGGGTCGCTCAAGATATCTGGCTTTAATGTCAGGTAGTTAAGAGGACATGGATGGCGGCACGGTGTCACGAAATGCGGCGCTGCCGCAACAGCCGGTTATCGAAGACGCAACATCCCTAGGAGGCGGCCGCGCGAGGCACGCGGATGCCGAGCTGTTTCATCTTCCGGTAGAGGTTCGTGCGCTCGATCCCGAGGTCCCGCGCCGTGCGGGCGAGGCTCCCCGAGTTCGCGGTGAGTCGGTAGAGTATGTACTGCCGCTCGAAGCGCGCCCGCGCTTCCCGGAGCGGGAGCGCCGGGCCGTCCTCGGGCAGGCCGACGCCGGCGATCTGGAACGCGTCCATCGCGTCCTGGTGCGTCACGACCTCGCTCGGGACGAGCACCACCAGGCGCTCCATGAGGTTCCTCAGCTCCCGCACGTTGCCGTTCCACGGGAGCTGCACCAGGAAGTCCACGGCCCGCGGCGAGAGCCGTTTCGGACGGAAGCCGTTCTCCACGCAGGCCAGGCGCAGGAAGTGCTCGGCCAGCTCCGGGATGTCCTCGCGTCGCGCGCGCAGGGGAGGCACGGCGATCGTCAGGACGTTGATCCGGTGGTAGAGATCCTCGCGGAAGCTGCCGCGGGCGATCTCGTCGGGGAGGTACTTGCTCGTGGCCGAGATGATCCGCACGTCGACGGTGCGGCCCTCGCGGCCGCCCACCGGGGTCACGACGCCCTCCTGCAGGACGCGCAGCAGCTTGGTCTGCGTGATGGGGCTCATGTCGCCGACCTCGTCGAGGAAGAGCGTGCCCCCGTTGGCCGACTCGAAGACCCCCTTCCGGTCCTGGTGCGCGCCGGTGAAGGCGCCCTTCAGGTGGCCGAACATCTCGCTCTCGATCAGCTCCGCCGGGATCGCCGCACAGTTGAGCTCCACGAAGGGTCGCTCCCGGCGCGGCGACAGCGCGTGGATGGCGCGGGCGATCAGCTCCTTTCCCGTGCCGCTCTCGCCGGCCACGAGGACGCGGCACTTCGTGGGCGCCGCCATCTCGATGAGCTGGTAGATGCGGCGCATGGCCTCGGACCGGCCCGCCATCCCGAAGCGGGAGCCCTCGGCCACGTGGTCGAGGTCCGTCTCGCCTCCTGGCAGGTGTGGCCGCATCACGCGGTCGAGGACCTGGAACAGGCGCTCGCGGGCCACGGGCTTCTCGATGAAGTCCGCGGCGCCCATCCGCATCGCTTCGACGGCCTGGCCGACGTCGCCGTAGCCCGAGACCACGACCACGGGCGTCCCCGGGGCGAGCCGCTGCAGCTCCCGGAGCACGTCGATGCCGGTGCCGTCGGGCAGCCTCAGGTCCAGCAGGACCAGCGAGGGGCGCCGCTCACCGAAGATGCGCAGGCCCTCGCCGACCGAGTCCGCCGCCAGGGACTTCAGCCCGCGGCCCTGGAGCAGCCCCACCGTCGTCTTCCGGACGTTTTCGTCGTCTTCGATGACGAGGATGAGCTCGCCGTCGCGCTGGACCATAGGATCAGGAGCGACATGCTATCATCACCGGCCGGAAGGGCGTCATCCATGCAGAAGCCGGTCTTTCCCGCCCTGGTCGTCGCGGCCTTGGCTCTCCTCGGCTGTCCCGACCTCCACCTCGAAGGCCCGGAGGATCCCACGCCCGTCGACATTCCAGCGCGGGCGACGGTGACGATCGAGTACGAGCAGCCGCCGGGATGCATCAGCACCACGGTGAACTGCCAGGACCTCGTGATCTTCCTCGGGAGCTGGATGCCGCCGGGCGGGCAGATCTTCCTCGCGCCCGACGCCCAGAGGCGCTTCTGGACCGCCCGCATCACGGGGGTGCCCGTGAACTATCCCCCCCGGGGCAAGCCCTACGAGGTGCGCATCTACGATCCGCACCTCCAGGAGTCGTCCGCGATCCGCTACACGGGGCGTCGCCTGCGCGTGGGCAGCGAGACGCTGACGCAGCTCAGCCTGCCCGGCTCGCGCGACGAGGCCGCGCTCGTGTACGTGGACGCGACGGGCGTCGGCCACAACCCGTCCTGAAGCGCGCCTAACGCGGCGTGCGTATCGACGCGAGCCGCGACTGGTAGTCGCGAATGCGAAGCCCCTGGGGCGAGTTGGGGTTCTTGACGTATTTCTGGGCCTCCTGCAGGCGCGCCTGGGATACGGCCCACTGGCGGCGGTCGAAGGCCTCGATGCCCTCGCCGATGTAGATGTCGGCGATGCGGCCGAGCACGGCCTCGTCGTCGGGCCGCCACATCAGCGCTTCGCGGTAGCGCTCGATGGCGCGGTGGGGCTCCTTGCGGCGGTCGCGCAGGAAGTCGCCGTAGCGGACGAGCGGGTCGGGGCTCTCCCGCTCCCGCTTCAGGAGCTCCTCGAGGGCCCACTGGGCGTCGTCGAGGCGCTCGACCCGCGCACAGAACTCGAACATCCTGTCGATCGGCTCACGTGACGCGGTCGTCCCGAGGACGGCCGCCCGGAACGCCCCCGCGACGCGCTCGGGGGTGAAGTCCGGCTCGCCCGGGGCAGGAGGCGGCAACGGCTTCGCCCGGCCCTTCCTCTGCCCAGAGGCCTTCTCCAGGTCGTGGCGCCGCACGGCGTGCGGCGCGAGCACCTGGGCGAGGGCCAGCGATGCGATCGCATGGCCGGGGCTCGCGCGGAGCGCGTTGTCGAGGAAGCCCAGCGCCGTCAGCTCCTCGGGCTTGAACTCCGGGGCCGGCGGGGGCGTGGCCCGCTTCGGCAGAGGCGAGGCCAGGGGCGGCGGCGTGGGCAGCGGCGCGGCCTCGGCCTTCTTCGCCCAGACCGCGCCGAG
>DASSJI010000189.1:0-18559 GCA_035691285.1 Vicinamibacteria bacterium
GGCCGCGACGCCCTCGCGGCGAGCCTCCCGGCTCGCGTCGCGCGCGCCCGGCGTCGCGTTGCCGGCGGGCTCGCGCAGCGTCGTCCACAGCCGGACCCGATCCCCCTCGAGCGCCTCCGGCAGCGGCGCCTCCCCTCCGACCGCGACGCGGACGCGGCCGTCGAGCTCGTGGACGACGCCGTCCTCCGTGACGCCGTCGACGTCGAGGACCAGCAGCGATCGGCCGTCGGAGGAGAGCGCGTCCTCGGCGAGGCGCGCCGAGACCAGGACCGGTCCCGGGCGGGGCTCCGCGATCCACGCGACCAGGCCGGCGCGCTCGTGACCCAGGCGTTCGCCGGCCGCGGCTGCGGCGCCCACGGCCACCCCGGCCACGGCAAGCCCGGCCGCCGCGAGACCGGCTCGCGCGAACCAGGCCAGGCTCACGCCGGCGGCGGCGAGGGCCAGGAGCACACAGCATTCCGGCGCGCCGAGGCCCGGCCCCGCGCCGCAGCCGGCCGCGAAGGCCAGCGCCAGCCAGAGAAGGGGACGCTCCACGGGGAGCGAAGGCTAGGGGGTGCGCAGGACGATGCGCTGCGAGGGCCGGACGGTCGCGAAAACCGTCACACGCGCGTCAGGAGCGCCACGGCCTCCAGGTGGAAAGTGTCCGGAAAGAGGTCGAAGGCGTCGAGGCGGCCGACGCGGTAACCGCGCTCGGCGAAGGTGCGCAGGTCCCGTCCCAGCGTGGGCGGATCGCAGGACACGTAGGCGACGGCCGCGGGCTCGCGCCCGGCGACGGCGCGCACGACCGCCGTCCCGGCGCCCGAGCGCGGCGGGTCCAACACCACGCGCTCGCCGGGATCGGGAGCGCCGATCGGGAGGCCTCGCGCCACGTCCGCCTGGACGAAGCGGACCTGACGCAGCCCCGCGGCGGCGGCGTTGAACCTCGCGTCGTCGACCGCGGTGGGGGCCGCTTCGATGCCCAGCACGCGCTCGGCGCGACGGGCGAGGCTCAGCGCGAAGAGCCCGACGCCCGCGAAGAGGTCGAGCACCGTCCCGCCGGCGGGCAGCACGTCGACCACGTGCTGCGCGAGCGCGTCCACCAGGAAACGGTTCCCCTGGAAGAACGAGAGCACGTGAGACCGGAGGGGCGCTCCGAGGACGACGGAGACCACGTGCGGGGAGCCGCGCAGCAGCACGAAGCGCCCGGCGGCGCGCGAGCCGACGCGCAGGCCCACGCCGGAGAGGCCAGGCGTGTCGGAGACCGCCAGGGCGTCGGGCGCGTCGTCCAGGCCGAGCCGGCCCTCGAAGCACGCGACGACGCCTCCGCCCTCGCGCCCCTCGGCCAGGACGATGTCCGCCACCCGCGCCGCGAATGCCGGTCGCCGGGCGAGCCCGCGGCGCAGGGCCTCGAGGACGCCGTTCATCGCGTCGGAGACCTGGAGGCAGCGGTCGAGGTCCACGACCGTGCGGCTCCCCTCGGCGTGTAGCCCGACGCTTGCGCCCCGGCCGGCCATCTCGACGTGGAAGGTCGCCCGCGTCCGCCAGCCCGTCTCGGGCGACGCGCGCATGCCGATCGGCCCGTCCCAGGGCGCTCCGGCACGGCGCAGCGACTCGCGCAGCACCGCCTCCTTCAGACGGAGCTGCTCTTCGTATCCGAGCTCCTGATAGCAGCAGCCGCCGCAGGCCGGCACGAACGCGCAGGGCGAGGAGCGCCGCCCGGCCCCCGGCTCGAGGAGGGCCTCGGGCTCGGCGCGCAGGTACCCGCGCTCGACCGATGCGATCCGGGCTCGCCAGCGGTCGCCCGGCAGCCCACGGGGCAGGAACACGACCTGGCCCTCGGCGCGGCCCAGGCCCAGGCCCCGGTAGACGCCCTTCTCGATCGTCAGCTCGAGCGACTCGCCGGGCCGCATCGCTCAGATCTCGAACAGTGTGAGACGCGGCAGGCCGTGACGGGCGAGCAGCTCGCGCCGGATCGACTGCTCCCGCAGGCTCGCAAACACCTTCGCCGGCATCCGGGAGCGGTAGGCCGCAAGGGCGGCGTCCACCGTCGCATCGAGACGCTCCGCTCCGTCCGGGTCGTCGGCCCGAATGGCCGCGACGAGCGCGCCCTCGGCGACCTGGAGCTCCGGCTCGGCGTCCCGAGGGCGGCTCCCCTCGCGCAACCGTCGCAGCCGGGCCGCCGCATCCCGAGCGACGGGCGCCGCCGCGGGACCGAGACCCCTCGCGCGCTCCAGCGCCGCGGAAAGGGCTTCCAGGCCGCCTGCCACGTCGGACGCCGCGCCGTCGGCCGTGGCCCGCTCCCACCGCTCCCGGGCACGCTCCACCTCGGCCTCGCAGTAACGGAGGCTTCCGACCTTCCGCCGACGGCCCCAGGAGTGGGCGTGGGCGTCCAGCGCGTCCGCGATGCCGCGCAGCACCACGCGCAGCGGCAGTCCCTGGCTGCGCCAGCGTTTGACGAGGAGCCAGTCCGCGTTCGAGAGGAGCAGGGGATCGCCGCGCCGCGAGACGAAGAACTCCTCGACCGACTGGTAGTAGGCCGCCTCGCGGTCGAGGGCCGTCACTTCTCCGCCCGGTTCCGCTCCCAGATAAGCCGCAGTCCGGTCAAGGTGAGGACTTCGTCCACCTTTTCGATGGACGGCACCTCCCGGGCCAGCGTGCCCGCGAGACCCCCGGTCGCGACGACGCGGGCCGGCTCGCGAAGCTCGGCTCGTATGCGTCCGATGATCCCCTCCACCATCGCGGCGTAGCCGTAGAACAGGCCCGACTGGATGGAGCCCACCGTGGAGCGCCCGATCACCCGGCCCGGGTCGCGGACGTCGACGCGGGGCAGGCGGGCCGCGCGCTGGAAGAGCGCGTCGGCGCTGATCCCGATGCCGGGGCAGATCACGCCGCCGACGTACTCGCCCTTCCGGCTGACCACGTCGAACGTGGTCGCGGTGCCGAAGTCCACCACGATCACCGGCCCTCCGTAGGTCGCAAGCGCCGCGACGCCGTTCACGATCCGGTCGGCGCCCACGTCGCCGGGCGGCTCGTAGAGGATCGGCATGCCGGTCTTGACGCCGGGCTCGACGACCAGCGGCTCGTGGCCGAGGTACTGGCGCGACAGCTCGACGAGGACGCCGGTGAGGGGCGGCACGACGCTGGCCAGCGCGACGCCGGCGATGTCCTCGGGCTTCACCCCCGAGGTCGCGAAGAGGTTGCGGACGAGGATCCCGTACTCGTCCGCCGTCTGCTCACGGCGGGTCGTGAGACGCCAGTCCGCCTTGAGCGCGGGGCCGTCGTGGAGACCCAGGCAGGTGTTCGTGTTCCCGACGTCGATGGTGAGCAGCAGGCTCACTCCCCTCCCTCCGGGCGACCTCCCGCGAGGCGCAGCGCGCGCGCTTCTCCCGAGAGCACGCGAATCGTACCGCTTCCGCTCTCCAGGAGCAGGGCGCCCGCGTCGTCCACGCCGAGGGCCCGGCCCGCGACCCGGGCGCCGCCCGACGAGACCTCGACCTCGCGGCCCCACCAATCGGCCGCACGCGCGCGCCAGGCGGCCACGACGGCCGCGCGCCCGCGCGACGCGACGCCGCGGGCAGCCTGCAGGAGGCCGGCCAGGACGGCGGCCGCCGCCTCGTCGACGGACGGAGCGCGGCCCGTCTCGCGGAGGACCGACGTCGCCGAGTCGCGCAGCTCCTCGGGCGGATCGAGGCGCAGGTTGAGGCCGACGCCCACCGCCGCGTGCTCGACGCCGAGACCGACGCTCGCGGCCTCGACGAGGATCCCGCCCAGCTTCCGCTCCCCCGCGACGAGGTCGTTCGGCCACTTGAGGCGCGCGACGACGCCCAGCTCGGCCGCGGCCTCGCTGGCCGCGACGCCGGCGAGCAGGGGAAGCACCGGCTCCGTCTCGGCCGGCACGTCTCCCGGCCGCAGCAGCACAGAGAGGAACAGGTCGCCCGCCTCCGAGAGCCAGGGGCGGCCGTGACGGCCTCGGCCGGCGGTCTGTCGGTCGGCGATCACCGCGTGCCAGCTCGAGGCTCCCGCCCGTGCCCGCTCGCGCACGACGTCGTTCGTGGAGGCGACGCTCGCGAAGCGCTCGACTGGCGCCGGCCAGTCGATGCCGCGCCGCTGCAGTAGCCGGGCGAGGGAGTCGCTCACTGCGGCTCGAGCTCGAGCGAGATGTCCGCGGCGGGGGCCGAGTGCGTGAGCGCGCCGATCGCGATGAAGTCCGCGCCGGCCTCGGCGTGGGCCCGGACGTTGTCGAGCCGCACGCCTCCCGACACCTCCACGGGCACGCGGCCGGCGACGAGAGCCACCGCCTCCCGCACCTGCTCCGGCGTGAAGTTGTCGAGGAGCAGCATGTGCGCGCCCGCCGCCAGCACGCCCTCGATTTGGTCGAGGCGCTCCACCTCCGCTTCGACGGGCAGGCCCGTCCCCGCCGCCACCGCCCGGCGCGTCGCCTCCTCCGCCGATCCGGCCAGCCGCACGTGGTTGTCCTTGATCAGCACGCCGGTGGCGAGTCCCGTGCGGTGGGGCTCCCCTCCTCCGAGGGCGACCGCCCGCTTCTGCAACGACCGGAGCAGCGGCAGCGTCTTCCGGGTGTCGCGGACGCGCGCCTTCGTGCCGGCCACCGCGTCGACGAAGAGGCGCGTCAGCGTCGCGACGCCGCAGGCCTGCTGGAGGAAGTTCAGCGCCACCCGCTCCGCGCTCAGCAGGCCCCGGGCGTCGCCGGCGAGGGTGACGATCACGCTCCCGCGCCTGATCCGGTCCCCGTCCGCGAAGCGCGGCTCCCAGGCGAGCCCGGGCACGCGCATCTCGAAGGCGGCGCGCGCCGCCTCGAGGCCCGCGAGCACGAGATCCTGCTTGGCCAGCAGCGTGCCCCGCGCCCGCGTCTCCGCAGGGACGGTGGCCTCCGCCGTCACGTCGCGAGGGCCGATGTCCTCCGCGAGGGCGGCGGCCACCAGCTCGCGCAGTTCCACCTACGCCTCCGTCTTCTCGGGCTCGGGGCGCTCCGCCAACACGATCTCGACGACCTCGAACGCCAGCGGCGACAGGGACTCGCGCCGCTCGAGGTGGTGCTCCTCGACGCGGCTGGCCGCGAGCAGGTCGGGGAGCGAGGGCGCCACCAGGTCGGCGGTGGCCGGAGCGCACGCGACGCGGAGCAGCCGGAGGTGCCGCCCGACGGACGCGCCCCTCGCGCTCTTGGCCCGGTGCACGGCCTCAAGGAACGCGAGGGCGGCATCGAAGGCGCCCGGGTCGGCGTCGTCCAGGCCCTCGAAGTCCGCGGCCGAAGGCCAGGGGGCCCGATGCACCGAGGCGTGGCCCGATTCCCTGTCGTAGCCCCACGACCAGATCTCCTCGGTCACGTAGGGCAGGAAGGGCGCGAACAGGCGCACCAGCACGCCCAGGGCGAGCTGGAGCGCCGCCACCGCCGAGGTCCGGCCCTGGGGGTCGGAGTCGCTCCGCGCGCGCGCCTTGACGATCTCCACGTAGGCGTCGGTGAAGCGGCTCCAGAAGAAGCGCTCGGCGACCTCGAGGGCGCCCGCGTACTCGAAGGCCTCCAGCTCGCGGCCGGCCTGCTCCACGGTCTCGCGGAGCCGGACGAGGAAGGCCAGGTCGAGCGCGCGGGTGACGGAACCCGCCTGGGCGCTCTGCGCCAGCACGTACTTCGAGGCGTTGAAGAGCTTGGTCACGAGCCGCCGCCCGACCTTGAGCACCTTCTCGTCGAACGCCGTATCGGTGCCCAGGCGCGCCGAGAGGGACCAGTAGCGCACGGCGTCGGCCCCGTACTGGTCGAGCAGGTGCGTCGGCGTCGTGACGTTGCCCTTGCTCTTCGACATCTTCTTGCGGTCCGGGTCCAGCACCCAGCCCGAGATCGCGACGTGCTTCCACGGGATCGTGGCTTCGTGCAGGCGCGCCTTCACGATGGTGTAGAACGCCCAGGTGCGGATGATCTCGTGGCTCTGGGGCCTGAGGTCCATGGGGAACAGCCGCCGGTGGCGCTCGGGCGCGTCGGTCCAGCGCGTCGCGATCTGGGGCGAGAGCGAGGACGTGAACCAGGTGTCGAAGACGTCCGCCTCGCCGTGGAAGCCGCCGGGCCGGTCTCGCTGCGCCTCGCCGTAGCCGGGAGGCGCCTCGCTCGTCGGGTCCACCGGCAGCGCCGCCTCGTCGGCGGCGATCGGATGCTGGAAGTCCGCGGCGCCGTCCTGGCCGACCGGGTACCAGACCGGGAAGGGCACGCCGAAATAGCGCTGCCGGCTGACGCACCAGTCGAGCTGGAGGTTCTCCGTCCAGTTGCGGTACCGCGTCCGCATGAAGTCGGGGTGCCACTGGATCGTCTCCCCCGCCTCGATCAGCTCCGCCTTGCGATCGAGCAGCCGCACGAACCACTGGCGCGTCGTGATGAATTCGAGGGGCCGGTCGCCCTTCTCGTAGAACTTCACCGCGTGCTCCACGGGCTGCGGCTCGGACACGAGCGGCGCCCCGGCCCCGGCCGCAGCGGCCTCCGGACGCCGGAGCAGCTCGACGATCGCCTTCTGCGCCTCCTTGACCGTCCGCCCCACGAGGTGCCCGTACGCCTCGTTCGCCGCCGCGGGGTCGAGGCTCGGGAACCCCTCGCTCCCGAAGCGCACGGCGGCGAGGCGCCCGTCCCGGCCGATGACCTGCCGCAGCGGCAGGCGCTCCTCGCGCCACCACTGGACGTCGGTCGCGTCGCCGAAGGTGCAGACCATGAGGATGCCGCTGCCCTTCTCCTTGTCCACGAGGAGGCTCGGGAAGATGGACACGGGCACGCGGAACAACGGCGTGACGGCGCGGCGGCCGAAGAGGGCCTTGTAGCGCTCGTCCCCGGGGTGGGCGGCGACCGCGACACAGGCCGGGAGCAGCTCCGGTCGCGTCGTGGCGATCGTGAACTCCCCGCCGCCGAGGACGGCGAAGCGCACGTGGTGGAACGCGCCCCGCACGGGGCGGTCCTCCACCTCCGCCTGGGCGACCGCGGTCCGGAAGTCCACGTCCCAGAGCGTCGGGGCCTCGACGTTGTAGACGTGGCCCTTCTTCAGCAGATCGAGGAAGCTGAGCTGGGCCAGGCGCCGGCTGCGCCGGTCGATGGTCGAGTACTCGAGCGACCAGTCCACGGAGAGGCCCAGCCGTCTCCAGAGCGCCTTGAAGGCCTTCTCGTCCTCCGCGGTGAGGGCCAGGCACAGCTCGATGAAGTTGCCCCGTGAGACCTTGCGCGGCGGGCCCTTGCGCGCCGCGTCGTCCGCCATCCGCAGCTCGAGCGCCGCGTCGTGCGTCGCGCCGGGCTCGCATCGGACGTGGAAGTAGTTCTGGACCCGCCTCTCGGTGGGCAGGCCGTTGTCGTCCCAGCCCATCGGGTAGAAGACGTTCCGGCCGCGCATCCGCATGTAGCGCGCGAGGGCGTCGGTCTGCGTGTAGCTGAACACGTGCCCGACGTGGAGGGAGCCCGAGACCGTGGGCGGCGGCGTGTCGATGACGAAGGCCTGCGCGCTCGAGCCGGCGTCGAAGTCGTAGATCCGGCGCTGGGACCAGGCCCGGTCCCAGCGCTCCTCGGCTGCCCTCGAGTCGAAGTGGGAGCTCAGGCCTTCGGGGTCGATGGTGATCAAGCGCGCTCTTCTCCGGCGCAGCCGCGGGCCGCGCACACGGCGGTCGTCGGGACTAACACGGCTCTTGCTCGTGCCTGCGGCCGGCCTAGGCTTTTTCCAGCTCGGCCCGCAGGCGCTCGATCTCCTTGCGAATGAGGGTCTCGGCGAGATCGGGGATCACCTCCCAGGCGACCTCGCGCACGACCCTCTCGGAGATCTGCGCCACGACGCGCTGCGCGATCTGGGCCACCTGCTCCATCGGCACCGAGACCTCCGCGGCATGGGAGGGCGCGGGCGGCGCAGGCGCCTCCGGCTCGGGCGGCCGGATGTCCGCGAACGAGACCTCCTCGGGCTCGGGCGCCGGAGGAGCGGGCGGCGGGACCACGGGCGCGGCCGGAGCCACGAAGGCCAGGGGAGGAGGCGGCGCCGGCGGCGGCGTTGGCTCGGGCGCCGGAGCCGGCGGCGCCTCGGCTGGCGGAGGTGCGGCAGGCTCCCCGAAGTCTGGGGCCTCGAACCCGACTTCCTCGGGCAGCGGGGCCTCGGCCGGAGGCGGCGGCTCGAACACGGGCCTCGCCGCCTCGACGGCCGCGGCGATCGTGGCCTGGGCCCGGGTCTCCAGGGGCACCTCGACGGTCGGCTGCGACCAGGGTGGCGCCTCGCTGGCCTTGAACATCACGGTCCGCGCCGTCGCCTCGGCGTCCTCGACCGTCGGTGCGGGCGCCGGCTGCTCGAGCGACGCCGCCTCCTCGGCCATCAGCGGCATCAGCTCGTCGGTGCTTGCGACGACGGGCTCCTCGCCTCCGAAATCCTCGACCAGGGCCGGAGCCACGTACGGCGGCGGCGGCGTGCCTGGCTCCTGCGTCAGCTCCATCGGCTGGCTGAAGGTGCCCGGGAGGGACGCCGGCGGCGGCTCCTCGAACGGCGCGGCCTCGGGCTGGTCGGCGGGCGCGAAAGTCTCGGCCTCGATCTCGGGCTCGGGTTCGGGCTCGGGGGCCACGAAAGCGGGCGGCGGCACGCTCGGGGCCGGCGCGGCCGGCATCGTCACGGCCAGGGGATCCACCGGCGGCGCGCTCGCCGCGGGAGGCGCGATCGAGGGAGGCGCCGGAGCGGCGGGAGCCGGAGCGGGAACGGGCCGCGGCCGCGCCGCCGCCTGGCTCAGGAGGTCCTTGACCTTCGAGATGAGGGACTGCGGCTCGAACGGCTTCGCCAGGAAGCCGTCGCACCCGACGCGGGCAGCGCGCTCCTGGTCGAACGGCTCGAAGGCGCCCGTCAGCAGCAGCACCGGGACGTGGCCGAAGCTCGCGTGCTTCTTTATGAAGTCGCAGACTTCGTAGCCGTCCTTCTCCGGCATGATGATGTCGCAGAGGACGATGTCCGGACGGACCTCGTCGAACCGCTCCACCGCGAGGCGACCGTTGCCGACCGTCACGACCTCGAAGTCCTCGTCGGAGAAGGTCAGCTCGATGACTTTCTGGATGGTGATGCTGTCGTCGGCCAGCAGGATCTTCTTGCCCATCGCCTCGCGCCCTCCTCGGGCGTCACGGTAGTGACCTGAAGATAGATCCTTCGTGCCGACATGTCAACGAGTTAGCGCCCCTCCCGGCGGCGGCGGGTCAGCGCGTCGCCGCCGCGCCCTGGATCAACCGGATGATGTCCTCGGTCGAGGCGCCGGGCAGGAACACCTCGGCCACGCCCATGCGCTTCAGCTCGGGCACGTCCTGGGCCGGGATGATCCCGCCGATGAACACCTGCACGTCGCCCATGTCCTTCTCGCGGAGCAGGTCGAGGACCCGCCGGCAGATCGGAAGGTGGGCGCCGGAGAGGATCGAGAGGCCGATCACGTCGGCGTCCTCCTGCTCCGCGGCGGAGACGATCTGCTCCGGGCTCTGGCGAAGGCCCGTGTAGATCACCTCCATGCCGGCGTCGCGCAGCGCCCGCGCCACGACCTTGGCGCCCCGGTCGTGGCCGTCGAGGCCCGGCTTCGCGATGATGACCCGGATGGCCATCAGAAGACCGGCGGCTCCTCGTACTCGCCGAAGGCCTCTCGCAGCGCGTCGCACATCTCCCCGAGCGTGGCGTAGGCCCGAGAGGCCTCGAGGATCGGGTACATCAGGTTGTCGGTTCCCCGCGCGGCCTCCTCGAGGCCTCGGAGCGCCTTCGCCACCCGCCCGCCGTCGCGGGTCTTCCGCAGCGCTTCGACCGCCGCCGTCTGCTCCTCGGCCACCCTCTCGTCGATGTAGAGGATCGGAAGGGGCTTCTCGTCCATCACGAAGTCGTTCACGCCGACGATCACCTTCTCCCGGCGCTCCACGGCCTTCTGGAACTGGAAGGCCGCCTCCTGGATCTCCCGCTGCGGGAAGCCCCGCTCGACGGCCGCGACCATGCCGCCCATGGCGTCGATCCTGCGGAAGTACTCCAGGGCTTCGCGCTCGATGTCGCTCGTCAGCCTCTCGACGAAGTAGGAGCCTGCGAGCGGGTCCGCCGTGTTCGCCACCCCCGACTCCTCGGCGATGATCTGCTGCGTCCGCAACGCGATGGTGACGGCCTCCTCCGTCGGCAGCGCGAGCGCCTCGTCGAGGGAGTTGGTGTGGAGCGACTGCGTGCCTCCCAGGACCGCGGCCAGCGCCTGCAGGGCGGTCCGCACCACGTTGTTGTAGGGCTGCTGGGCGGTCAGGGACACGCCGGCGGTCTGGGTGTGGAAGCGGCACATCCACGAGCGCGGGCTCTTCGCCCCGAAGCGCTCCTTCATGGTGCGGGCCCAGATGCGCCGCGCCGCCCGGAACTTGGCGATCTCCTCGAAGAAGTCCGAGTGCGAGTTGAAGAAGAAGCTGAGGCGCGGCGCGAAGGAGTCCACGTCCATCCCGGCGTCCACGCACCACTGCACGTACTCCACCCCGTCGCGCAGGGTGAATGCGAGCTCCTGGGCCGCCGTCGCGCCGGCCTCGCGGATGTGGTAGCCGGAGATGGAGATCGTGTTCCACCTCGGCATGTGCTCGGTGCAGTAGCGGATCATGTCGACGATGATCCGCATGCTCGGCCGCGGCGGGTAGATGTACTCCTTCTGGGCGATGAACTCCTTGAGGATGTCCGCCTGGATCGTGCCGGCGAGCTTCGACTGGGGCACGCCCTGCTTCTCGCCCACGAGGATGTAGAAGGCCAGGAGCATCGCCGCCGGGGAGTTGATCGTCATGGAGGTCGTCACGTCGTCGAGGGGGATGCCTTCGAAGAGGGTCTCCATGTCGGCCAGGGACGTCACCGCCACGCCGCACTTGCCCACCTCCCCGAGGGAGAGCGGGTGGTCCGGGTCGCGCCCCATCAGCGTCGGCAGGTCGAAGGCGACGGACAGGCCGTGGCTGCCGTGGGCGAGGAGGTACTTGAAGCGCTCGTTCGTCTGGCGGGCGGTGCCGAAGCCGGCGAACTGGCGCATGGTCCAGGGCTTGCCCCGGTACATCGAGCGGTGCACGCCTCGCGTGAACGGGTACTCGCCGGGGTCGCCGAGGTCCCGCGCGTAGTCGAGACCCGCGACGCTCTCCGGTCCGTACAGGGGCTCGATCGGCCGCCCCGAGATGGTCGTGAACGGCCGCGCCGGCGCCGCCTCGTCCCTGGTCTCGAGCGCCTTCTTCATGGGATCCTCAGCGGGCGATTCTAGCGCGACCGCAGGACCTTCGCGGGCGTCCCCGCGGCCACCACGCCGTCGGGCAGGTCCTCGGTGACCACGGCGCCGGCGCCGACGACGACGTTGCTGCCGATCGTGACGCCGTCGAGCACCTTCGCCCCGGCGCCGAGCCAGACGTTGTCGCCCAGCACGATGCCCTTCGACGAGCGCGCCTGCTCGATCACCGGCACGTCGGCGCGATCGAACGCGTGGCCTCCGCCCACGAGGTAGGTGTAGGCGGCGAACAGGCCGTAGCGCCCAACCCGCACGGAGGAGCCGCTGAAGATCTCGGAGTGGAAGCCGACGTTGACGTGGTCGCCGAGGACGATGTCGCCGTTCTTGCACGAGAGGATCGTGCCGCGGCCCAGGAACACGCCGCTGCCGATCTCGATGCCGCGGTTCGCCTCGCCCTTCGCGTCGAGCAGCACGTAGTCGTCGACCACCACGTCGTCGCCGATGCGGATCTTCGCCGGATGGCGGAGCACGATGCCCTGCCCGAACGCGACGTTGCGCCCGACGCTCCCGAGGATCCAGCGGAAACCCACCCTGCGCAGCAGAAGGCCCAGCGCCCCGGGGACCCACGACGTGGCTGTGACGACGGCCTCGTAGAGGACGAGAGCCCCGAGGGAGCGGCTCCCCACCACGAGGTCCTGGTACTTGGCGAGCAGCGAGCGCTTGGCGTCGCGGGCTGTCTCCTGGATGCCCACCCCGCTGGTCATGTTCAGGAATCTACTGTATCATGAATGCTTTACGGGAACGCCGACCGAGAGTGACTCGACCCCTCGTCCTGCTGATCAAGATCGGCGTCAGCCTCGTCCTCCTGGGCTACCTCCTGCACACGACGGACATGCAGGCCCTCCTGGTGCGCGTCCGCCAGGGAGACCTGCTGCTCCTGGCTTTCGCGGTCCTGTTGTACGTCGGCATGATCGTGCTCTCGACGTGGCGGTGGAGAACGCTGATGAGCGCCCAGGGCTACGACGCCTCGCTCCGCGACCTCAGCGCCTCCTACCTGGTCGCGACCTTCTTCAACAACTTCCTTCCGAGCAACATCGGCGGCGACCTCATCAGGGTCCAGGACAGCTCCCGCCTGACCGGGTCGCGGAGGACCACGTCCCTCGCCATCGTGGCCGTGGATCGGATCCTGGGCTTCGCGGCGCTCTACGCGCTGGCGGCCGCGGCGTTCCTGCTCGGCGGCGCGGCGGTGCGGCACCTGGCCGGGGCGCGCGTGGTGCTGCTGGGGCTGAGCCTCCTGTTCGCGTTCCTGGCGCTCCTCTACTTCCGCGAGGGAACCGCCCGGGCCCTGATGGCGCGCTCGGGCCTCGTCCGCATCCCCTGGGCCCGCGAGCGCTTCGAGGTGGTCCAGGAGGCGGTGCACGAATACCGTCGCAACTTCCGGGCCGTGCTCCAGGCCTTCGGCGCGAGCCTGATGCTCCAGACGCTCTTCATCTACTACTACTTCGCGATCGCCCGCTCCCTGCGCATACCGCTGCCGCTGACGGCGTGCTTCCTGATGGTGCCGCTGTGCACCCTCGTCCAGTCGATCCCCGTCTCCCTCAACGGCTGGGGGATCCGGGAGAGCGTGTTCGTGCTGTACTTCGCCCAGGTCGGCCTCGCGAAGGACAGCGCCCTGGCTTTCAGCCTGCTCGGCGCGGGCCTCGTGGTGCTCCTCTCCCTCTCCGGCGCGATCGTGTGGACCTCGCGCGGGAGGCAGGTCGCGTGAGCCCGGTCCCGGTCGTCCACGTCTGCGACAAGTTCGGCGTCAAGGGCTCCAGCATCCACGGCGTGTCCCGCCTGTTCTCGTGGTGGTTCCCCCGCTACGACAAGACCCGGTTCGAGGTGTCCCTCGTCGGACTGAAGGGGCCCGAGCCCGCGTCCCGGAAGCTCGCCGAGGCGGGCATCCCCGTGCACCACCTCGGGCGGGGCAAGTTCGATCCGCGCCTGCTCTTCGACCTCGTGAGCGTCGTCCGCGAGCGGCGCGCCCGCATCCTCCACGTCCACGGCTACGCCGCCGCCGACTTCGGCCGGCTGGCAGCGCGCCGCGCGGGCGCGAAGCTCGTGCTGCACGAGCACTTCGCCGATCCGCGCATGCCGGCCTACCAGGCCCTCGCGGACCGGCTCCTCGCCAGGCTCACCGACCGGGCCATCGCGGTCAGCGCCTCGACACGGGACTTCCTCGTGAGCGAGCGCTTCGTCCCCGCCGACCGCGTGCGCCTCATCTGGAACGGCGCGCCCCTCGACGAGTTCGCGCCCGTCGGGAGCGAGGCGGCCCTGGCGCTGCGCCGAGAGCTGGGCCTGCCGCCTGCGGCGCTCGTCGTGGGCATCGTGGGCCGCGTGAACGCCCAGAAGGGCCACCGCTACCTGATCGAGGCGGCGCCGCGCGTGCTCCAGCGCGTGCCCGGGTCCTATTTCCTGGTGGTGGGCGATGGCGACCTGCTCGAGGCGTCGCGGCGCCTGGCCGCAAGCCTCGGCGTCGCGGCGCGCTTCGTGTTCGCCGGCCATCGCGCCGACATCCCGGCGGTCCTGGGCGCCCTCGACGTGTTCTGCATCGCCTCCACCTACGAGGGCACGCCCCTCGTGCTGTTCGAGGCGATGGCGGCCGGCAAGGCGATCGTCTCCACCGCCGTGGACGGCTGCCGCGAGCTGATCGAGGACGGCGTGACGGGGCGCCTCGTGCCGCCGCGAGACGCAGGCGCGCTCGCCGACGCGCTCGCCTCGTTGCTCGGCGACGGGCCGGGCCGCGCGGCCCTCGCCGAGAGCGCGCGGAGGGCGTCGGTCCGCTACGATATCGGTGCATGCGTCCGCCAGATGGAACAGCTGTACGACGAGCTCCTCGGGGAGAGACATGCGGCTTGAGAGCCTGAAGCGCCACGCGGAGGCGATGTTCGAGGTCCAGCGCGACCTCGTGCTCGGCCGCTACCCGGAGTTCGTGACGGGCGGCGCCCTGCCACGCGGCCACGTCCCGGTGTTCGTCTTCCACAAGCTCGACCCCGAGGTCTTCGGTCGCAAGGTCCGCTACCTGGCCGACAACGGCTACGTGACCCTCTCGGCCGACGAGTACTTCCAGTTCCTGGTCGGCGGCCGGCCGGCGCCGGAAAACGCCGTCGTCCTGACGTTCGACGACGGCTGGAGCAGCGTGCGCTCCGTGGGCCTGCCGCTCTTGCGCCGCTACGGCATGCGGGGCATCGTCTTCGTCGTGCCCGGGCGCATCGCTTCGCGCCCTGGCCCGCTGCCTCCCACCTGGGACGAGGTGCGCTCCGGCTCCGCCAAGGGCGAATCGGTGCTGTCCCGCGACGACGGCGAGGACGGCTTCCTCGCCTGGGAGGAGATCGGGGACCTGTGCCGGAGCGGGCTCTTCGACTTCGAGAGCCACAGCCTCTCCCACG
Source organism: Vicinamibacteria bacterium (assembly GCA_035691285.1). Lineage (GTDB taxonomy): Bacteria > Acidobacteriota > Vicinamibacteria > Fen-336 > Fen-336 > DATFEN01. The sequence goes on from DASSJI010000189.1 coordinate 14,598, forward strand.
CGCGCGTGCACACGGCGCCCCACCTCGCGGGCTTCCTCGCCCCCGAATCGCGGCGCGGCTACGGACCGCTGGACGTGCCGCTGGTGCGCGACGGCGAGCGCGACCTCCTGGCCGCCCAGGCGCCGCTCGGGACGCCCCTCTTCCGCTCCGAGCCGCGCCTCTCCGAGGCGCTTCGCTTCTACGAGGACCCCAGGGTGCGCGAGGCCTGCGTCGCGCGGGTGGCGGAGGAGGGCGAGGGCTTCTTCTACCGGAAGGGCTGGGAGCGCGAGCTGCGCCGCCTGATGAACCGCACCCACCTGACCGGTCGCGTGGAGACGCCCGAGGAGCGGGGGGCGGCCATCCGCCGCGAGCTCCTCGAATCGAAGCGGCTGCTCGAGGAGCGCACGGGCCGGCCGGTCCTCCATCTCTGCTATCCGTGGCACGTGGCCGGGGAGACCGCGCGCCGCGTGGCGCGGGAGGTCGGCTACCGCACGGCGTTCTGCGGCAAGGTGAAGGGCGTCCCCATCACCCTCCAGGGCAGCGACCCCCACCGCATCGCGCGCATCGGCGAGGACTACGTCGAGCTGCTGCCGGGTCGCGGCCGCTCGGACCTGACGACCGTCCTGCGACGGAAGCTCCAGCGCCGGCTTGGAGCGGCGGCGGCGGAATCGTAGGATTAGCCCGCGCTCCCATGGCCACGTTGCCCGCCGCGCCCGAGGCGCACGCGCTGCTGCCGGTCCTGCCGCTGCGCGACGTGTGCCTGTTCCCCGAGGCGTCGCTCACGGTGATGGTCGCGCGTCCGGGGGCCCTCAAGGCCATCGAGATCGCCGCGCGCACCGGCGGCCGCCTCCTCGCCCTCGCGATCAAGGACGGCCTGGGGGTGAGCCCCCGCGAGGTGCACCCCCTGGGCACCGTCGCGACCGTCGCCGAGGACGTCAAGCTCTCCGACGGCACGCATCGAATCGAGCTCGACGGCGTCCGACGCGCGCGGGCCGTGGAGATCGTCGGCGGAGATACGCTGGCGGCCGAGGCCGAGGCGCTGGCCGAGGGCGATCCGGGCGACGAGTGGGGCGGCGCCGTCGAGGCGCTGGCCCGCTATCTTCACGCCCACGCGGACCTGCGCGGCTTCCTCGACCAGCAGCGGCGCTCGAAGGAGCCCATGGCCTGGGTCAACCTGGCCTGCCAGCACCTGCCGATCACCGCCACGGCGCGTCAGAAGCTCCTCGAGTCGGACGCGCCCGCGCGCTGCCAGCGCATCAGCCGCGGGCTCGACGCCCTGCTCCGCAAGGAGAAGGGCGACTGAGCTCGGCCGCGGGCGGCGAGACCCTCGCCGCGCCCACCGGCGGCCGCCTCGCACGCAACACCCTCTACTCCGCCGTCGGCGAGCTCTCGAACCTGCTGCTGTTCCTCCTCGGCTTCCTCGCCGCGCGCCTCCTGGCCCCGGTGTCGTTCGGCGAGTACAGCACCGCCTTCGCCTTCGTGGGGCTCTTCCGCATCCTGCCCGACTTCGGGATGTCCTACGCCTCGACACTCGAGATCAGCCGGGAGCCGGCGCGCGCCCGGCGCCTCGCCGGCGGCCTGCTGGGGTTCCAGGGAGCGCTCTCGGCGGCGACGCTGATCGTCTGCCTGGGCATCGGTCGCGCGCTGTACGACGGCGTGATCTGGGCCGCGGTCGTGATCCTCACGGTGGACCTGCTGCTGAAGGCGGTCAAGAACACGCTGCGCTGGCTGCTCAAGGCCCTCGAGCGCTTCGGCGTGGAGGCGGTCTCGCTCCTGGCGGAGCGCGTCCTGATCCTCGGCCTCGGCGGCGGTGCGCTGCTGCTCGGCCACGGCGTCGTCGCGTTCGTCGCGGTCTTCGCGGCCGTGCGCCTCGTCGACACCGTCGCGCTGCTCGTGTTCGTGAACGCGCGGGTCGTCCCGCTGCGGCCTGTCGCGGACCCGGCCCTGTGGCGCGAGCTGCTCTCGAAGGGCCTGCCGTTCGCCTACGCGGGCCTCGTGATCACCCTGGTGTTCCAGGTGGACGCCGTGCTCCTCGAGGCGCTGCGCGACGCCGTCGAGGTCGGCATCTACCGCGCGCCCACGCTGGTGCTCGAGGGCCTCACCCTTGTGCCGCGCATCCTCGGCTACGCCCTCATCCCCACCATGGCGGCCCTCCACGCGCGGCGGCCGGAGGTCGTCGGCAGGCTGTACCGGCGCGGCGTGAAGTACCTGGTTCTGGCGGGCCTGCCCGTCGCCATCTTCGGCGTGCTCGAGTCCGACCGCTTCGTGGCCCTGCTTTTCGGCCCCGCGTTCGCCCGCAGCGTCCCCGTGTCGCAGGTGCTGCTGCCGGCCGCGCTCTTCATGTTCCTGTCCAACTTCAGCGAGACGACCCTCGCCTGCGTGAACCGCTGGCGTGCGATCGTCGCGGCCTCCACGGCGGCTCTCGTCCTGAACGTCGTCCTGAACCTGCTCTGGATCCCGCGCCTGGGAGCCATGGGCTCGGCCTGGGCCACGCTCGGCACGGAGGGCGCCTACTTCGCCATGACCGCCGCCGCGATGGCCCGCGGCGGGCACCCGCCGCCGCGCCTCCTCCCGCTCCTCCGTCCGCTGCTCGCGTGCGCCGCCTTCGCCGCGGCCCTCGCGCTGCTGCGGCCGCTCCCCGTCCTCGTCGCCGGCGCGTCGGCCTCGGCCGTGTTCGCCGCTGCCACGCTCCTGTTCGGCGTCTGGGATCCAGCCGAGCGCGCCGCGCTGCGCGAACTGCTGCGTGGCCGTCGACCGGACGCCGGCGCCCTGACGTAGCGAAGGTAGCGGCGCTACTGGGAGACGGCCCCGCCCATTCATACACCCTCCTTGACGCAGCGCCGGCCTGCCGACAGTATTCGGCCGACTCGTTCCAGAAGCTTCATGCATCAGAAGGAGCGCCCTTCGCGGCCCGCAGGCGAGGCGACGCCCTCGCCCGCGCGGGGCCCCGAGGCCGGCGGCCGGCGCGTCGTCGCAGGCCGCTACGAGCTGCACGAGGTCCTCGGCGAGGGCGGCTTCGCCGTGAGCCACCGCGCCCTCGACCGGAGGACCGGACAGGCCTGCGTCGTCAAGGAGGTCCTCTACCGCAAGATCGAGGATCCCAAGGTTCTCGACCTGCTCGAGCGCGAGGCGCGCGTCCTCGCGCACCTGAGCCACCCGCGCATCCCGCGCTTCGTCGAGTACTTCGCCGAGCGCCTCGACGGCGAGACCCGCCTGTACCTGGTCCAGGAGTACGTGGCGGGGCGCAGCTTGGCGCAGTGGGCACGCGACGGCCGCCACTTCGACGAGCGCGAGGTGATCCGGATCGGGCTCCAGGTCGGCCGCATCCTCGAGCACCTCCACGGGCTCCGGCCTCCGATCATCCATCGGGACGTCAAGCCGGGGAACGTGGTGCTGGGCGCGGACGGCGAGGCCTGGCTCGTGGACTTCGGCGCGGTGCGGGACCGGATCCTGCACGAGATCCGGACCGAGGGCGAGGCCGCGACGATCGTGGGCACGTACGGCTACATGCCCTTCGAGCAGTTCCAGGGCCGCGCCCTGCCCGCCTCCGACATCTACGCCCTGGGCATGACCCTGGTGTTCCTGCTCTCCCACAAGGAGCCCCACGAGATCGAGGCCGTGAGCGGGCGCTTCGAGCTCGAGCCCCACGCGCGGGCCTCGCCGGGCCTGCTGCGGGTCGTCCGGCGGATGATCGAGCCCAAGCCGGAAGACCGACATGCGAGCGCGACGGAGCTGTGCGCGGAGCTCGAGGCGCTGCTCGGCGCGCCCGAACGGCGAGCGCCGCGACCGCGCCGGCAGTGGCTCGCCGGCGCTGGGCTCGCCGCGGCAGCGCTCGGCATGGTCGTCTGGAGCCTCGTGCCTTCGAAGCCTCGCTCGGCTCCGACGCAGCCCTCCGCACAGCCCCGCCCTCGAGAGGTCATCAGCGCCGTCCCCGCGCGGAGGCCGCACGTGCAGGTCCTGTACGGACTCTCCATCAAGGGGCG
>DASSJI010000190.1:0-8090 GCA_035691285.1 Vicinamibacteria bacterium
AGCGCGGTCAGGAACGCGGCCGACACGAGAGCGGCGAGCAGCACGGCCGTGCGCGTCGCCGCCCCGCGGATCATCAACGCTGGGCCGGCATGATACTACGCGTGCCAGAATGCCGACGCCGATGCCCCGCTTGGAGCGGACGCTCTCGACGCGCAAGCGGGCTGCGTTCTGGGCCGTGACCCTGGCCCCCCCGGTCATCGTGGCGGCGGCCGTGGCGGGCGCCGCCATGAAGCGCTGGCCGGCCCGCCCGGGAGCCGTCGACACGTCAGCCACGGGCGAAGCGGCCTTGCGCGAATCGGGCCGGGTCGAGGTCAGCGACGTGCGACTGCCGTCCCTCAAGGGCATGGTCGGGCCGAGCGTCCACGACGATCTCGTCTACGAGCTGAAGCCGAGCCGCGCCTGGACCTTCCTGGGCACCCACGTGCGCACCAACGCGGCGGGCTTCCGGGAGCGCGAGTTCACGGCGCACAAGCCGCCCGGCGCGCTGCGCGTCGTCGGCATCGGCGACAGCATCATGTGGGGATGGGGAGTCGAGGAGCAAGACACGTTCCTTCGCAGGCTCGAGCGCGCGCTGGCCCCGGCCATCCGCCCGCCCGTGGAGGTGCTGAACCTGGCCGTGCCGACCTACAACGCGGCCCAGGAGGCGGCGGTCCTGGAGCGCCACGGCATGCCCCTCGCGCCCGATCTCGTGATCGTCGCCTATACCATGAACGATGGGGCGCCGCCGGCCTTCGGCGGCATGTCCAGCCCGCGCCGGTTCAAGGAGCGCGCCGACCTCCTTGGACGCGCCGCGGAGCTGCTGCCGGATCCGGCGGACGCCGGGCTGCGGGCGAGCGAGAGCGTGCTTCGGGTGGCGGCGGCATTCGAGCGGATTCGCGGCCTGGCGCAGGCGGCCGGCGTTCCCGTGCTGCTCTTCATCTATCCCTACGATGCTCCGGACCTTCCGCGCCGGCTGGCCCTCCAGCGCGGCTTCCTTTACGCCGACGTGTATCCCGCCTTCGAGGCGCTCGCCCGCGCCCGGCGCGTCGCCGACCTGCACGCGCTCGCGAAGGAGCTGGCGGCGACGCCGTACGACCTCCATCCGGGGCCCATCGCCCACGCTACCGTCGCCGAGGTCCTGCTGCCGAAGGTCGTCGACCTGCTCGCGGAGCGTCACGCCGCCGGCGGGTCGCGCGCCGCGCCTGGGCGCTGACGCAGGCGGCCGGACGCGACGACGCGTGCGAGAATGCCGGCGCGATGCCCCCGCTGCTCGCGCCGGCTGCGCTTCTCGAGCCGCCGCTGTTCGAATGGGTCGCGCTGGCCATGGGCCTCGTGGTCGGCAGCTTCGCCAACGTGTGCATCCACCGGCTTCCGCGCCACGAGTCGATCGTGTTCCCGGCCTCGAGCTGTCCGACGTGCAGCGCGCCGATCCCGGCGCGGGACAACGTGCCCGTGCTGGGCTTCCTGCTCCTGGGTGGATGGTGCCGATCCTGCCGCACGCCGATCTCGCTGCGCTATCCGGCCGTGGAGGCCCTGAACGGGGCCGTGTACTGGTTCCTCGCCGCCACGCGCGGCGCCACGGCGGGGACGTTCGTCGCGATGGGGCTCGCGACGGGGCTGCTGGTGCTCAGCCTCGTCGACCTGGATCATCATCTGCTGCCGGACGCGGTCACGCTGCCCGGGATCGCGGTCGGCTGCCTCGCGAGCCTCGTGCGCCAGCCGCCCGGGCCGCTCGAGGCGGCGCTCTCGGCGGCCTTCGGCTACCTCGGCATGGCCCTCGTCGCGCGGGCCGCCGAGTGGCACTACGGCGAGGAGGCGCTGGGCCAAGGCGACTGGAAGATGATCGCCATGCTCGGGGCCTTCCTCGGCGCGCGCCCGATGCTCACGGCGCTGTTCCTCGCCACGGCCGTCGGAGCGGCGCTCGGCCTCGCCATGATCGCGCTGGGCAGGGGCTCCCGGCGCATGCGCCTCCCGCTCGGCACCTTCCTCGGCCTGGGCGGTCTCGCGGTGCTCCTCGCGGGCGACGCTCTGCTCGGCTTCTACGACCGCTTCTTCCTGTTCGTGGTCGATGCCTGACCTGCGGGACCGCGGGCTGCGCTGGGCCGTCGCAGGCGTCGTGCTCGTCCTCGCGCTCCTCGACGTGCAGGGCCTGGTCCGCACCCTGCGCGCGCAAGGGCGGCAGCGGGAGCGCGTCGCCCGCGCGACCTGGGAGGCCGTGGCGGCGGTGCGGTCCCGCGTGCAGGAGCGCGTCGCCGCAGAGAACGGACCCTCGAGCGCCATGGCCGACGAGGCCCTGCGAGCGACACGGTGCCAGGAGTTCGAGCTGTTCGACGCCTCCGGGCGTCGCCTGTTCAGCCATCCCACGACCGCGCCCGTGGACCACCGGCTCGACTCCGACGCGCAGCGGCAGGTGATCGCCGGGGAGCCGCTGACGTTCGGGCCCGTGTTCGGGCGCGAGCCGCGGCTGCTGACTTACGTGGGCCTGCAGGTGGGTGGCGCGCCCGCGATCGGACGCTTCGCGCGCGCGGTCCCCGAGGTGGCCGAGGACCTGCAGGAGCGCCGCGAGCTGATCCTGGGGCACGCCGTGTCCCTGGCGCTGCTCGCCATGCTCGGCGCCCTCGCTCTTCTTCCGCACCGCGCCGAGCGCGATGCGCCGCCGCCGGCGCGCGCCCTCGACGCCTACGAGCAGGCCATGGGCCGGCTCCGCGAGCGTCGCGTGGCGCTCGAGCAGCAGATCCGTGACGCGGCGCCGTTCGTCCGCGCCGGCGAGCTGACGTCGGGCATGGCCCACGAGGTCCGCAACGGCCTCGGCACCATCGTGGGCTACGCGCGGCTGATCGAGCGGGGCGTCGCGGCCGAGGAGGCCGGCGACGCGGCGAAGTCCATCCGCGAGGAGTGCGAGGCGCTCGAAGCCGTCGTGCGGCGGTTCGTGGAGTTCGTGAAGCAGGAGGAGCTGCGCCTCGCGCCCTTCGAGGCGCAGCGGCTGCTGATCCGCGTCGCGGCCCGCGAGGAGCGCCAGCGCCCCGGAGCCCGCGTCGAGGTGAGGCCCGGCGAGGTCACGCTGGTCGCCGACGAGGAGCTGCTGGAGCGGGCCGTCGAGAACCTCGTGCGCAACGCCCGCGACGCCGCCGGTCCCGACGGCCACGTGACGCTTTCGGCCGCGGCCGAGCGGGAGCAGGCACGGATCGTCGTCGAGGACGACGGGCCGGGGCTCTCGCAAGCGCAACGCGATGCGCTGAGGCCCTTCGTGACCACGAAGCCCGGCGGGCTGGGGCTGGGCCTCGCGATCGTTCACAAGATCGCGTCCCTTCACGGGGGCCGCGTCCTCATGGGGGATCGAGTGCCGCGCGGCCTGGCCGTCACGCTGACCCTTCCCGCCCCTAAGGTTGACGGGAGCGTTACGCCAGGTAACGGACCGACGGGCGGCGTCGCGCCGGCAATCTGACGTTGACAGAGTCTAAGACCTTCATTACATTGCACTTCTCATGATCGAATCTCGAAGGTACAGGCATTGCTAGAAGGAAGGGCTGCGATGCGGAACCACTTTTACGCGGCGCGGGCTCGAAGCGCAGGCTTCACCCTCATCGAGCTCATGGTGGTCGTGGGAATCATCGGCCTGCTGGTGGCCGTCGCGATTCCAAACCTGCGGGGCTACCTGCGCACGGCCGCGATCCGGGCCGCGGCGAACGACGTCGCCGGGGAGCTCACGACGGCGCGCGCCCGAGCGATCAGCAAGAACCTCCACTTCGGCACTGTGTTCGTCATCCTCAGCACGACGACCTACCAGTTCGTGATCGAGGACGACATCGATCGGACGAACGGGTACTCGGGGGCGCGCATGGCGGTTGCGACCGCCCTGGCAGACCCCGCCCAGCGAGGGTTGGCGCGTCGCCTGCCCGAAGGCATCGTGTTCCAGACCGCCACGCCGACCGGAGCCGGCATCCGCTTCAATGCCTTCGGCATCGCGTGCAACCCCGGCAGCGGGACGGACTGCCCGGCGCTGGGCACGGGGTTGAACCAGGTCGCGTTCGGCAGCGACTTCGAGATCCGGTTGTTCCAGGCCAGGACAGGCCTCTACAAGAAGATCTCCGTGGGCACAGGCGGCCGGGTGTTCGTGATTCCGGGGTATGCGCCATGAGCAAGAACGTCTGCCGGAACCGCAAGGGGCGGGAGAAGCAGGCCGGGTTCACGCTGATCGAGGCCCTCATCGCGATGATCATCCTGCTGGTGGGGCTCATCGCCATCGCCAACCTCTTCGTGGTGGCGATGTCGTCGAACCAGATCGGCAACTACACGACGGTCACGACCTCGATCGCCTCGGACGTCATGGAGAAGCTCAAGGCGGCCCCCTTCCTGAGCCTCACCCTCTACTCCAAGACGGCCTACGACCCCACCCAGCCCTGGTTCGAGGACGATTGGGCCGAGACCACCACGAACTGGGCGACCACGACGCTGACGCCTTGCGACTCCACCGTCGCCACGAAGGAAGGCTGCACGACGGCGGTCCCCGGCATCGGCACGGTCCGCACCCGCTGGAAGGTCATCGACCCCCAGGCCGGCGGCACGCTCACGCGCTTCATCCTGGTTCGAAGCGAGGTGCTGGGCCTGCTGGGCCGCGGCACGCGGTCGCAGTTCACGACGTTCCGGGTCTGCATCTCGACCGGCTGTCCCTAATCGAAGGCGAATCGAGGAGATCAGTCATGCGCAGGAATGCACAAGCGGGCTTCAGCCTCATCGAGCTGATGGTCGCGATGGTCGTCACGCTGTTCGTCGTCGGTGCCATGTTCGGCCTGCTGACCGGCGGCCAGACGGCCTTCAAGACCCAGCCTGAGCGGACGGACCGGCAGCAGAACATCCGGGCCGCCATGGACATCATGATGCGCGACGTCGGGGCGGCCGGCATCGGCATGCCCACGTTCATGCAGGTGTTCAGCACGAACATGAACAACGTCGGCCCGGCGACGGCCGCCACGGTGTCGGGCGAGCTCACCGACCAGCTCATGACCATCGCCAACACCGAGGGCTTCGAGAACGAGGAGGCCTGCAACTATCCCGGCGGGCACGCGAGCCACGTCTTCATGAAGGCGTCGAACAGCCGGGTCACCTCCGGACAGCCGGTCATCGTGATCCTGGCCAACGGCAAGTGGGCGCTGCGCGCCGCCACGGGAGTGGACCCCGACGCGAGCAACACCCATTCCGGCGAGTGCGAGCCTCCCGCGATCGACAAGCACGCCGACGTCGACTTCTCGCCCGGCGCCGCGGACACGGCGAACCTCAACGCGCCAGGCGGCGTGTGCGCGAACCCGGGCATCGGCACCGCCATCGGCGACCCCGACTGCCAGGTGCAGTACATCAGCACCGGCGACATCTGCTGGTATCGCGTCAACAACGGACCGGACGGCGTGCCGAACCTGGAGCGGAACCTCAACAACCAGGGCTGGCAGGTGATCGCGAGGGGCATCGAGGACCTCCAGATCCAGTACGTGGCGGGCAACCTGGCGGCGACCCCCGTCGACAACGCTCCCGTCATCACCCCCAATGACTACAGCACCCTCACCGTGCAGGTGCGCGTCACGATGTCGGCGCGCGGCTCGGCCGGCCGGTTCCAGGGCGCGACGCAGGCCGCGCAGGGTCCGATGGCGATCCGCGCCTCGCTGAACTCCCAGGCGTCGCCTCGGATGGCGCTGTGGAGCCTCACCCAGCAGCCGAGCCCCCAGCCGTCGGCCCTGCCCTGGAACTGACTGAGGATTACGAGGTCGCCATGCCCATTCGCCGCCAGGACGGTTTCGCTCTGATCATGGCTCTTCTGACGTTGATGGTCCTGACCTTCCTGGGCCTCACGCTGGCGGCCACGACCAGCACCGAGCTGCAGATCGGCTACAACTACAAGTGGAGCCAGCAGGCGTTCTACAACGCCGAGGCCGGCCTGGAGCTGGCGAAGCGCTTCCTGAGGCAGCAGACCTGGTCGGTCCTCCTGCCGAAGGCCCGCACCGTCGCGGAGATGGCGACGGCCATCCCGGATACCAACCCGTGCGGCAACGCGTGGCTCTGGAGCCTGTGCCGGCCCGACACGGCGAGCAACCCCAGCCGGAACTGGGAGAACGCCTCGTGCGATACCACCCTCTTCGGCGGCCCGACCGTCGGCTTCGGCGTCGTCCTCGACCACACCAACCTCACCTTCCCGTTCCAGAACGTGTCGAACTTCCTCGGACAGGACCTGAGCGGCGCCTTCACCGTGTGGGTCCGCCGCAAGGTCATCGCGAACCCCGACGGCACCATCGGGGACGATCCGAGCGACGCCACCATGATCGTCACGGCGGAGGGCGTGGCGCCCTTCACGGGAGCGGGCGCCAGCAGCAGCTACGGCCAGCGCAAGAAGGCCGTGCGCTACCTGGAGCTCGAGCTGAGGAAGGAAGACCCCGGCGACTGCGAGAACGACTTCGTCGGGCAGACCGGCCAGGGCGCGCTCGGCGCGAACTACGACCCGTGCCAGACGGTCGAGGCGTCCGGCGTCGGCTCCGGGGTCACCGAGCCGGGACAGAACCAGTGAGCGGCGCATGGGGAGCGAGAACGTCATGAGCCAGAGCCGGCCGTCCTTCTTGTCGCGGCGCGCCCGAGGCGGCCTCGTCGGCCTGACCGCCGGGCTCGTGCTGCTGCTCTCGGGCGACCGGGCCAGCACCGCGATCCCGCAGGGGATCGACCCCCTCGACATCCTCAAGGTGCTCTCGCGTCCCAACGTGTTCGTCGCGCTCAGCACCGCGGGCACCATGGGCGATACGCTCAACTCCACGGCGAGCACCCGCATCACGCTGGGCGGGGACCATCCCTCGTCCAAGCTCCGGATCGCCAAGGACACGATCCGGCAGTTCGTGCAGGACAACCAGACCGCGGCCAACTTCGAGCTGGGCATCTACGAGCAGCCGGCAGCCGCGCTGTTCATCGACGATGCCGCGGGGCGCACGCCGGCCGTGGGCGGAGTGCCGGCGCATCGTTTCATCTACACCAGCACCGACCCGAACGCGGCGAGCATCTCCGCCAACGTGGGCCTCGCCTCCCTGACGGCCTCGGGGAACCTGGTCCGCGACGGGGATGACCCCGCTGATCCCGTCGACGTCGCCACGGACAACGTGACCGACGGCGCCGGCACCTCGCTCTATCGCCTGTGGGCCGGCATCTTCTTCAACGGCGACAGCGTCACCGTCGACTCGACGGGCGCCGTCTGCTCGCCGACCACCCCCGGAACGCCGACGAACCCCGCGACCGTCGACGTCAAGCTGGTCTCGGGCACCTGCGCCGCCCCCGGCGGCGGCATCACGAACGCGATCTTCACGTTCCAGGGCGTCGCCGGGGACTGGGGCAATCCCGCTGGATCGTGCGACGGTCACCTTGAGAAGATGGCGCTCCGGCCGTGCACGGACGTGGACCAGGTCACCGACATCGCGCCGTTCCTGGATCCGCAGCTCCAGGTCGACACCGGCACGACCAACCTCAGGCCCGTCGGCTATCCCTCCCCCGACAACTTCGGGAACCCCGGGATCACGACCTTCGGCCTCCTGAACGGCGGCTTCCAGCCCGTCGCCGAGACGCTCATCGACCTGAAGGCGAGCTTCGCGACCCTGTACAGCGGAACGATCGCGGCGATCACGGATCAGACGGCGCGGCCGCGGAGCATCGCGATCGTGATCATGGACACGGACGACACGTGCTCCTCTGCAGGTACGCCGTCGGCGACGGACCCGACGACCCTCGACAACAACGCCCTGCGCGCCGCCCACAAGGCGCAGCGCCTTTACGAGCGGATCGCCAGTCTCGATCCTGCCTCGAGCGTTCCCACCTTCGTGATCGCCTACGGCGGGGCGGTGGACACCACGAGGGCCAACTGGATCGCGTACGGCGGCTCCGGGATGCAGCTCGTCTCGCCGGGAGACACCAACCCGGCGACGCAGTGGCCCGCCGCGCCCACCGCCACAGACCTCGCCAACTGCCCGAACTGCCAGGTGGCCTACCAGGCTCCGGACAGCAACGCGCTCTATGCCGCGATGCTCGACGCCGTGGCCCAGGCCGCGAACACCGGGGAGTTCTCTGCGTCCCCACAGGTCGTCTCGACGGTC
>DASSJI010000191.1:0-18382 GCA_035691285.1 Vicinamibacteria bacterium
TGTCGGCGTGGCGCTGGCCGGGATGATGGGCTTGCTCGTCGCGCCCGCCCTCGGCTGGCGTGCCGTGTTCCTGGTGTCGTCGGCCTCCGCCGCGGTGGCGATCCTCGTGCGGCGGCACATGCCCGAGTCGCGGCTGTGGGACCAGGCGGAGAGCGGCCGGCTGACCCCAGCCGAAACCCTGCGCCGCCTCGCCCGGAAAGGCCTCGGCGCCCCGCTGGCCAAGGGCTGGCTCCTGGGGGTGCTCAAGCTCGGCACGTACTGGACCTGCTACACCTGGCTCCCGAAGTTCCTGCAGGCGCCCGAGTACTTGAACCAGCCCGTCGCCCGCTCGGCGGCGTGGATCGTCACGGCGCAGCTCGGGCAGCTCCTCGGGATGCTGGCCTTCGGACTCATCGCGGACCGCCACGGCCGGCGTCTGGCCTTCACGGCCTACTCCCTGCTGACGGCGGCGGCGCTCTTTCCGATCGCCTTCCACGGCCGCGAGCTGATCGCCCAACCCGCCCTCTTCTGGACCGCCCTGTTCGCGATGGGTCTCGGATCCGGCTGCACGGCCGGCTTCGGCGCGCTGCTCGCCGAGCTCTTCCCCACCGACGTGCGCAACGCCGCGATGGGCACTGCGTACAACTGCGCCCGCGGCGTGCAGCTCTTCGCGCCGGTCGTGGTGGGCTTGTTCGTGGCCCGCCACGGCCTGGCGGGCGGCCTGGGCGTACCGTTCACGCTCGCCCTGCTCACCGCGGCCTGGGTGTGGACGCTGCCCGAAACGCGCGGAAGGGACCTGGCGGCGATCGAGGGGACGCCCAGGGGGGCGACCGGCTAGGCCTCCGTCGGCGCGAAGCGCGCCGCCGCGTGCTCGGCGGGCGCTGGCCGGCCGAGGACGGCTTCGGCGGCGATGCGACCTACGGACGGGCACGTGGTCATCCCGTGCCCCCCGAGGCCGGCGCACCACACGAAGCCGTCCACCTCGGGGTCGCGGCCGAGCACGAAGCACCCGTCGGGGCCGAGCGTGCGAAGCCCTGCCCAGGAGGCCAGGATCTCTACGCCCGAGACGACGGGCATGAACCTCTCCAGTTTCGTGGCCAGCTCTTCGGCTGCGGCGGGATCCGTGGACGGGAGCCCCGGGGCATGCTCGGTCTCGTCGCACGGGGAGAGCAGGAGCCCCGGCGGCTCGGGTCGGAAGTAGAAGCCGTGCGTCACGTCCCAGACGATCGGCCAGGTCGGCTTCACCCACGGCAGCGCGGCTGTCGCGAAGAGATGGCGCCGACACGGACGCAGCGGAACGGGAGCGGCGTGCGCGAGGGACGCGACCCCGCCCGCCCAGGCGCCGGCCGCGTTCACGACCCAGCGCGCTTCGATCGTGCCCCGACCGGTCACGACGCCCGTGACCCGCCCGCGCTCGATGTTGATCGCGACTGCGCGCTCTCCCGTGAGGAGCCGCGCACCCCGCGCGCGGGCCGCGGCGAGCAGGCGGGCCAGCAGCAGCGCGATGTCCACGACGCCGTCCCGGGGACCCCACACGGCGCCGTCGAAGCGGCCGCCGCTCGTCACGGGCACGAGCCTCGCGACGTCGTCGGGCGCCAGCCAGGACCGCGGAAGAGCCTCGCGAAGGTCGGCTGCCTGCCGGCCCGAGGCCAGCACCAGCATCCCGCAGGAGCGCAGGAGCGGCCCGCAGCCCAGATCCGCCGGAGGCTCGGCGAAGAAACGCAGTCCCTCGGCTGCGAGCGGCGCGATGGAGGGAGGGACAGCCGTCGTCCGCGCCATCGCCGCGTTGCGCGCGGAAGCGTGACGACCGGGCAGGTCCTCCTGCTCGACGAGCACCACGTTGCGTACGCCGAGGCGGGTCAGGTGGTAGGCCGTCGCGGCGCCGGCGAAGCCCGAGCCGACGACGACGACCTCGCCCCGAAGCGCGACACCCATCCCGATCCCGCCGGTGGCGCTGCAAGGCGGGTACCGGGGCCCTGGGACCGCTAGGGGCGAAGCCGTTGCGCGCAGGCCGACCGCCGGTGCGAGTCTTTCGGGGGGCGCGCCGCTGGCGCTCGCGCTGTAAAGCGCCTACCAGTAGCGGACCCGGCCCGTGTCGATGTGGACGAAGTCAGAGGCCGGGTAGAGCCCGACTCCGCCGCGCCGCTGTTCGCGCGCCGCCGCGCAGAGATCGACCAGCCGGACGCCCGGCATGCGCACGTCGATGGCGCGACCGTCGACGTGGAGGCTGTGCGTCGCCACGCCGTCGCTCCGAGCGTGCAGCAGGGCGTTGGTCGCCGGCGACCGGTAGCCGGAGATCACGTGGTATGGCGAGGACGAGCCCAGCGCTTCGCCCAGCTCGTGCAGCAGATCGAGCAGGCGCACGTCGATCTCCTTGATCTCGCCCGTCCGGTGGTCGCGCAATACCCGATCGACGTCGCGCATTGCCGCCATCTCGTACTTCCCGTCCGACCAGTACTGCGCGCGAAGGCTCTCGCCGGTGTGCAGATTCAGGAACGCCAGCGACCGCGGGGAGGCCGCTCGGGCCGGGCGCGAAAGGACTGCGCCGGCCGCGGCCAGCACTGCACACCTCACGAAGCCGCGACGCGTTGGAGTGGCATGAGCCACGACAGGATCGGTCCCGGCCCCGGCACGCATCTTGGACTCATACCACAGGGGAGCGGTTCATGCATGAGGGGCCCGGGCCGTGGGTGGTCTGGCTCGGCTGCCTGCTCCTCGCGAGGCCCGATACCGGAGCCGAGTGCCGGCCCGTCTGGTGCGACGGAGGCCGGCCCGGGAAGGGCGCCTACGAGGCGATCGACGTGCTCCGCGCGGCCGAGGAGCAGGGCCTTGCGCCGCACGACTACGACGTGAACCGTCTCGAGAGCCTGGCGCGTACCCTGGCATCCGGACCCCTTCCGGCTCCGAGCGAGCTGGGCGCCTTCGACGCCGCTCTCGGCGCCTCGCTCCTCCGCTACCTTTCGGACCTGGGCGGCGGGCGCGTCGACCCGCGAGACGTGGGCTTCGGATACGGCGCGGTCGAGCGGCTCGCCACGAACGAGCTGCTGAGCCGCGTCACGACGGCGAGCAGTCTGACGAGCGTCGTCGCGTCGCTCGAGCCGGGCTTCACCCAGTATCGCCGCCTGAAGGACGCGCTCGCGCGCTACCGCAGCCTTGCCCGCGACCTCGCTCCACCGGCCCTCGCAGAGGAACGCGGCGTCCACGAGGGCGAACCCTACGCCGAAGCCTCTCGGCTCGCTCGCCTGCTTCGCGCCATGGGCGACCTCCCCGAGGGTGCGGCGTTCGAGGAAGGGACTGGCGTCTACGCTGGCCCGCTCCGCGAGGCGGTCGTGCGCTTCCAGGCGCGGCATGGGCTCGATCCCGACGGCGTCCTGGGACCCGCGACGCTCCAGCGCCTCAACGTGCCGTTCTCGCAGCGCGTGCGGCAGATCGAGCTGGCGCTCGAGCGGCTGCGCTGGCTTCCCCGCCCACCACCGGGCCGCTTCGTCGTCGTCAACATCCCGGCGTTCCGTCTGGTCGGGTTCGAGTCCATGGCCGACGAGCGTCCGGCCGTCCAGATGGGGGTCGTCGTGGGACGCGCCGCACGCACGCGGACGCCGCTGTTCTTCCAGGAGATGCGATACCTCATCTTCCACCCCTCCTGGTACCCGCCGCGCAGCATCATCAGGAACGAGATCGTTCCCGAGCTGCGCCAGGATCGAGGGTACCTCGAGGCGCAAGCCATGGACGCCGTCGCATCGGCGGAGGACGATGCTCCGGCGCTGGCCGTAGGCGAGGACACCGCTGCCCTGCTGGAGGCCGGCCTCGTGCGCATTCGCCAGCGGCCGGGCGCGCGCAACGCCCTGGGCCTCCTCAAGTTCGTGCTCCCGAACGCCTACGACGTCTACCTCCACGACACCCCGGCCACCGGCCTGTTCGCCCGTGCCCGCCGCGATTTCAGCCACGGCTGCATCCGCGTCGAGGATCCCGTGGCCCTGGCCGAGTTCGTCCTCGCCGGCTCCGACGACTGGACAGGGCAGCGCATCGAGCGTGCGATGCACGGCGGCAGGACGCTCCGCGTAGACCTCGGGGCCCCGGTTCCGGTCTTCATCTATTACACAACCACCATCGTCCGCGCGGACGGGCGCATCGAGTTCTACGACGACGTCTACGGGCTCGATCGCGCGCTCGACGCAGCGCTGCGCGCCCGAGTGGAGGCTCCGACAGCCCACCCTCTTGACCCGTAGTCACGACAGCGGTTCTCGAGCGTCGCGATCCAAGCGGCTGTACGCGATCGCGGCGCCACCCTTGACATTCTCCTGACTCCGGCCCTAGAGTCGCGCCAAGTCTCAAGAACTTCGCGATTCGCGACCTTGGAGGAGAGTTCTATGCGCAGGAGTCTCACCACACTGCTGGGCGCGCTCGCCCTGCTCTGCCTGTCGGCGCCGGCCTGGGCGCAGCGCACGACCGGCAGCATCCTCGGCGTCGTGACCGACGACACCGGCGCGGTCCTGCCTGGCGTCAACGTCACGGTCCGGGGCGAGGCGATCGTCGGCGTCCAGTCCACCGTGACCAACGAGAAAGGCCTCTACCAGTTCGGCGGCCTGCCCTCGGGGATGTACGACCTCACCTACGAGATCACCGGGTTCGGCACGCTCACGCGGAAGGGCATCCGCGTCTCGGTCGGCGGCACGACCGGCGAGAACGTCCAGTTGAAGGTCAAGCAGATGGCCGAGGAGGTGACCGTCTCCGGCGAGGCGCCCGTCGTGAACACCACCTCCAACACGATCAGCACGAACTACGACAAGGACTGGGTGCGCAACGCCCCGCAGCGTCGATTCACCTTCTTCGACCTGATCAACATGGCGCCCGGCGTGAGCCAGAACACCTCGACCAGCTCTCGGTCGACGTCCTTCGGGTCCGGCACCGACGAGAACTCCTATCAGCTCGACGGGACCGACTTCACCGCGCCCTCGACGGGCGCCGCCTGGCCGTGGCCGAATCCCGACGCCATCGAGGAGATCGAGGTGCTGTCACTCGGAGCCTCCGCCGAGTACGGGAACCTCCAGGGCGCGGTCTTCAACGTCGTGACACGGCAGGGCAGCAACGCATTTCACGGAGACGCCAACTTCTACCTCCAGGCCCAGGACCTCACCTCCGACAACACCAGCGACCTCAGGAACCCGGACGGCAGCTTCGTGGATGCCTGCCCCGCAGACGACACCCAGCACTGCCCGTACAACCGCGACAAGTTCCGGGACGCGTCGTTCCAGCTCACCGGCCCCATCATCAAGGACAAGCTGTGGTTCTTCGGGTCGTACCAGTACCAGCGCGACTACGATTCACAGCCCGGCACCGACCCTGCGTTCCCAGCCGGCTCGGACGCGGACCGCATCTTCTTCAAGATCAACTGGCAGATCAACCAGAAGAACAAGGTGTTCTTCGCGCTGCACGACGACTATTACGACATCCCGGAGCGCGGCCAGGCGGACACCGCCCCCTCGGCGCTGGCGATCGAATCCGGCCACAACCCGTCGCCGAACGTCACCTTCACCTCGGTGCTGTCCGACAAGACCTACGTCGAGTTGCGCTACTCCGGCTTCTACGGGGACGACCATGGCGACCCGCTGAACGGCGGCGAGCGCGTCCAGCCGCGCTTCTACGACAACGCGTCGGGCAGGATCTCGGGTGGCATCTACTACTGGTACGACGGCAGCAACTGGAAGACCGCATTCGCCGGGAAGCTCTCGCACTTCGCCGACAACTTCATGGGCGGCAGCCACGACTTCAAGTTCGGGGTCCAGTACAACAGCGGCGGCCAGGATTACCTCTGGGGATACAACGACTACATCTACGTGTACGACTACGAGGGCTACGAGCCCTATGCCTACGGCTACACGCAGGCGCCCTTCAACCTGGGCGGGAACATGCGCAACATCGGCGTGTTCGCGGACGACTCGTTCCGATTGAACGACCGCCTGACGATCAACCTTGGCGTGCGCTACGACAACTCGAAGGCCTACATCAGCGAGCGGCCGCTCTACAACAGCGACGGCAGCGAGAGCGGCCAGGCTCCCGGGATCGACGAGCTCTACACGTGGAACTCGGTGTCGCCGCGGGTCGGCTTCAACCTCAAGCTGACGGAGGACGGCAAGACGGTGCTGCGCGGCCACTATGGCCGCTACTATCGGGCGATCGTCGTCAACGAATTCTCGACGCTGGGTCCCGCCTACACACCGAGGTACTTCGGAGCGTGGGACCTCGCGAACAACCGCTTCTTCGAGGACACGCTGGTTCAGACCGCCAGCAACCAGAACCAGCGTGTGGATCCGAACTACAAGAACCCCTACACGGATCAGTTCATCATCGGGTTCGAGCGCGAGCTGTTCAAGGACGTCGGGGTGCAGCTCAACTACATCCACAAGAAGAGCCGTGACTACGGCGCCTGGACCGACACGGCCGGCCAATACGCTGACTTCGCCTACGTGGACAACGAGGGCGCAGATGCGAGCGGTCAGACGATCATCCTGAAGGAGCTCCTCAGCGACCCGGAGGGCCGCCAGTTCCTGCTGACCAACCCCTCGACGGTCTTCACCGACGTCGACGCGGTCACCCTCCAGGTGAACAAGCGCATGTCGAACCACTGGCAGATGACCGCCGCGCTCACGTACCTGGACAGCCGCGGGAGAAACGCCTCGAGCGACAACTCCCCGACGGGCGGATCGGACGGCCAGGCCGGCCTCTTCGGCCAGAACCCCAACGACTTCGTCAACACCGACGGCGAGCTCGTCAGCAACCGGCCGTGGACGTTCCGTACACAGCTCGTCTACGAGGCCCCGGCCGGCTTCATGTTCGGCGCCAACTACACGTACCAGAGCGGCAAGCCGTGGGCTCGCCTGATCCGGCTGGGCAGCAGCGTGCTCGGCCAGACCACGACCTTCCTAGCGGAGCAGATCGACGGCAGCCGGCGCGTCGACAACTGGAACCTCCTCGACCTGCGTATCCAGAAGTCGTTCAAGCTGGGCGGCACCTCCGACGTCGCGATCTTCGCGGACATCCTCAACACCTTCAACGACAACGCCAACGAGACCGTGCTGGACCGGCGCGGAACCTCGGCGAACTTCGGCGTTCCCAGCCGGTTCCTGCTCCCCCGCCGCCTGATGCTCGGAGCCAAGCTCCGCTTCTAGCCCGCGGCGACGTTCGCACGGCCCCGGAGGCAGTCGCCTCCGGGGCCGTTCTCACTCAGGGGGACGACGCTCCAGTTCGGCGAGCGCCCGGGACAGCCGGGGATCGCCGGGATGGCGGCCGAGGGCGTCGCGCAGCACGTCCGCGGCTTCCCCGGAGCGTCCGCTCTCGGCGAGGACGAAGGCCAGGGCGCCGGCGACGACCGGCTCGGCGTCCGGGGCGCGCGCGGCCTCGCGCAGGTCCGGGATCGCGTCTGCGTAGCGTCCGAGCTGGGCGAGGGCCATGCCCCGGCTCCGGCGCGAGTGAAGGCGCGCGGCGTCGCGCTCGAGGGCGCGCCCGTACAGCTCGATCGCCTCGGGGAGGCGGCCCGCGGCGGCGCGGTCGTTGCCCTCGCGCTCGAAGCGCGCGGCTTCGAGCAAGGCCAGGTTGCGGCGCCCGAGCTCGTGGTCCGGCACCAGCTCCAGGAGCCGTCGATACTGCGTCTCGGCGCCCGCGGCGTCCCCCTTCTCCGCGAGGGCGTGCGCGAGGTTGTAGAGCGCCACGTCGTTGCGCGCGTCGAGCGCGAGCGCGTGGGTCCAGAGGGTGACCGAGTCCTTCCAGAAGCGAACCTGGCGCAGCGTCAGCCCCACGAGGACTGCCGCAAGCGCCACGCCGACAATCGCCCACCCCCGACGCCTTGGCCTGTCCGCCCAAAGGCGGGCCGCGCCGCCTCCGATGCCCAGCGCCAGCGTCACACCTGGCAGGTAGGTGTAGCGGTCGGCCGTCGCCTGCAGCCCGCTCGGGAGCAAGCCGAGGGCCGGGCCGAGTAGCAGCAGGTAGGCCAGCCACCCGACGAGGAGCCATGGATGCTCGCGCCGCCACCGCCATACGGCCGCGCTGACCACGATGAGCAGCGCGACGCCGACCAGTAGCGAGGGGAGGTATTGGCCGCGCTCGAGCGAGAGCGGATCGAGCGGCGAGAGGCCGAGAGGCCAGAGGGTGCGAAGGATGTAGACGAAGGGCGCGAGGGCCGCCTCCGAGGCGCGCTCGGAGACGCCGACGCGCTCGAGCGGAGCGAACCGCCGGGCGCCGCCCTCCGCCATCGTGGCCACGACGGCGAGCGCGGCGTACGGGAGCTTTTCGATGCCGAGCCTCGTCCAGCCCCCCCGCTGAACACGCCCCAGGCTGAAGTCGAGGGCCAGCAGCACGAAGGCCAGCGCTGGGGAGAAGGCGCGGCTGAGCAGCGAGAGCCCATAGAAGAAGATCGAGAAGCCGAGCGCAACGGGTGAAGGCGAGCCGGCAGCGTGGCGCAGGTACAGCAGCGTCGAGGCCAGCAGCGGCGCGAGCGCCAGCACGTACGGCAGGCCGCTGGCCCAGGCCACGGGCTCGACGCGCAGCGGGTGCACGGCGAAGGACAGCGACGCGGCCAGGGCCGCGACGCGGCGCGGCTCCGCCGCGAGCCCGGCGGCCGACGCCAGGCGATGGCCCAGAACGAAGACCAGGACCACGTTGACCAGGTGCAGAGCCAGGCTCAGCACGTGGTGGACGGTGGCCCCGGCGCCGAACCAACGCCGGGCGAGCGCCCAGGCCAGCCAGGAGAGCGGCTGGTAGTGGCTCATGTGGGTCGTCGTGAACGCCCAGCCCAGGACGCCCTCGCCGTCGAGGGCGGGGTTGTCGACGAGCGCCGCGCGATCGTCCCAGTTCAGGAACTCGTTGGAGGCGACGCCGCCGAACGCAACCAGCGTGACGGCGAGAGCGACGAGCAGCGCGGCGGCGTCGCCCCGGAGGGCCGACGCCCGCCGATCCTCTCCCTCGGCTAGCGCGCGCCCCTGGCGCAGTCGGGGCACAAGCCCTCGCGGACCTCGGCGCGGGCGCGGTCGACGAGGTAGGCCTCGAGTTCCCACCAGAGGCCGTTCGGCTCCTGGACCCGGCGGCACGAAGAGCAGGTCTTCAGCAGGCTGCGGAAGGCCCGCTCGTCGGTCAAGGGGCGCACCATGCTGAACACGTAGCGCGACCGGCCGTCGGGCTCGAGGAGGGCCGTGACCACGATGCGGGCCCAGACCACCTCGCCGTCCTTCCGCAGGTACCGCTTCTCTGCCGTGTAACGGGGCAACTGGCCGGAGAGCAGGAGCGGCACGAACTCCCGATCCCGCTGGCGGTCGTCGGGATGCGTGAAGTCCGGAACGCTCATCGACATCACCTCGGCCTCGGTGCGACCGAGCATGTCGCAGTAGGCCTGGTTCACGTCGACGACCTTGAGCTCGTCGTCCACGACCAGGATGCCGAACGGCGCGTCCTCGAAGATCACGCGGAACGCGGGGTCCGACAGCGACATTCGCGGGAGTATACGCCTGCGGCGTCGACGCTCAGTCGAACTGCGGCCGCTCCCCCGAGTGGCTGCGGCCCTTGTACCAGTTCGGCCCGCGCCGCCCGGATACCCTCGCGGTGGGTTGGCTCGCCCTCGGCCCGGGCATCTGCCCGAGCACGCGGCGCTCCGGCTGCCGCAGGTGGACCGAGTGACGGCGGAGCCGCGCGGCGAGCAAGGCGAGCGCCGCCACGATGACGCCCAACGTCACGCTCCAGGCGAACCACATCGGGTCGTTGCGCAGCACGGGGAAGACGACCCAGAGCCCGAGCGAGAGCGCGACCGCCCACCCCAGCGGACCGAGCCAGCTCCCGATCCGGACGCTCCGGTCCTTGCCTGTCATCGCATCCCTCTCCCTCAAAGATACGCCCGGGAACCGGAGCCGGCGCGTTGTTTCTTTCGTCGCATTCCTTGCCGCCGGCACGCCGTCCACCCCGCAGTCCCTGCGCGCCCCCTCCGGCTTGTCGCCCGGATCCGCCTCTCCGGCGGTCGAGGCAGGATCCTTGCACTCCGTTCCGCCGTGGCCGTCTGCCGGGTCAACCGCGGCAACGACCTCCAGTGGCGAAAGGAGGGGCGGATGAAGACAGGAGTCCTCGACGTCACGGACAGCCGCACGGGCAAGAGCTACGCGATCCCCATCGAGGACGGGGCGATCCGGGCCATGGACCTCCGGCAGATCAAGGCCTCGGCCGACGACTTCGGGCTGCTGAGCTACGACCCGGGCTTCATGAACACGGCCTCGTGCAAGAGCCGCGTCACGTTCATCGACGGGGACAAGGGCATCCTCAACTACCGCGGCTATCCCATCGAACAGCTCGCCGAGAAGGGCGACTACCTGGAAACCGCGTACCTCGTCATCCACGGCGAGCTGCCGACCCAGGCCCAGCACCACGACTGGGTCCACGACATCACGCTCCACACCATGGTCCACGAGAACATCAAGGACTTCATGACCGGCTTCCGCTACGACGCCCATCCCATGGGGATGCTCGTGGCGACGGTGGGGGCGCTGTCCACCTTCTACCCCGAGGCGAAGAACATCCACGACCCGCTGGTCCGGCGCCACCAGATCTGCCGGCTGATCGCCAAGATCCCGACCCTGGCCGCCTTCGCCTACAGACACGCCGTCGGGATGCCCTACGCCTATCCCGACAACGAGCTCGGCTACTGCGGCAACTTCCTCCAGATGATGTTCCGGATGTCGGAGCTCAAGTACAAGCCGAACCCCGTGCTCGAGCGCGCCCTCGAGGTGCTGTTCATCCTGCACGCCGACCACGAGCAGAACTGCTCCACCTCGGCGATGCGCGGCATCGGGTCCTCCGGCGTCGATCCCTACTCGGCCGCGGCCGGCGCCATCGCGGCCCTGTACGGGCCGCTCCACGGCGGCGCCAACGAGCAGGTGCTGCGCATGCTGCGCGACATCGGCTCCAAGGACAGGGTCCCGCAGTTCGTGAAGGAGGTGAAGGAGAGCGGCGGCGAGGTGCGGCTCATGGGCTTCGGCCACCGCGTGTACAAGAGCTACGACCCGCGAGCCCGCATCATCAAGCAGATGGCCGACCAGGTGTTCGAGGTCACGGGCCGGAACCCGCTCCTCGACATCGCCCTGGAGCTGGAGCGCATCGCGCTGCAGGACGAGTACTTCCTGAAGCGCAAGCTCTACCCGAACGTGGACTTCTACTCCGGGCTCATCTACCAGGCCATGAAGTTCCCGGTCGACATGTTCCCGGTGCTGTTCGCGATCGGCCGCATGTCCGGCTGGCTCGCGCAGTGGCAGGAGCTGGTCGAGGACCAGGAGCAGAAGATCGCCCGGCCGCGCCAGCTCTTCCTGGGCGCGGCGCGCCGCGATTACCTGCCCATCGAGAAGCGCGTCGCACGGGGGGTGCCGGCCGCCGTCTGAGTCAGGACGCCGCTCTGAGACGAACGGGAGGCCGCCCCATCGCCGGCAGGGCGAAGGGCGGCCTCTTCTTGCGCAAGAACCAGCGTTCGATGACGAGGACGCGCGCGCGCCGGTTCGAACCGACGAGCCGCGCCACGACCCGGGCGAGGGCAGGAGGAAGCCGGCCTGCCCTCCGCCGCGGCCCCATGCGCTCCTCGAGGGCGCGGGCGTAGGGCTCGAGGTCCGCCCGCGACCGGCGCCCGCCGGCCTCCACGATCGCATGGGCAGCCAGCAGGCCGGACTCGATGGCCGGCCGGATGCCCTCGCCGCTCTCCGGGAACGCCACGCCGGCCGCGTCGCCCACGAGCACGACCCCGTCGTCCACGAGGCGCGGCGCCGCCCCCTCACGAAGGCGGTAGGCGTGGCCGCAGAAGCGCGGGGGCACCTCGGCGGAGATGCGTCCGCGGCGCGCCTGCCATTCAAGGTAGGCGCGCAGGTGTCCCGGGAGCCCGACCGGGTCGCGCCGCCCGAAGCCCACGTTGAGATAGTCGCCCTTGCGGACGCACCAGCCGTACCCCCTGAGGTCCGGGCTGAAGGAAATCTCGGGGATCTCGGGCTCGACGCGGCAGGCGGCGCGCTGGCGCGCGTCCATCCGGAACTCGACCTCCTCCGCCGCCACGAGGCCCGCGCGCGGCGGGCCGTTCAGGAGGCGCGCGACGGGACAGAAGTGCCCGCCCGCGCCCACGAGGATGGGCGCGGCGAAGGCGTCGTCGACGATCCACATCCCGTCGCCGCGCCGCAGCCGCTCGACCGGCGCGCCCGCGAGGAAGTGGGCCCCGGAGCGCAGCAGCAGCCGGTAGTCGAACTCGCAGCGGCGGATGCCGTAGCTCACCGGCTGCGACTCCTCCACCCCTCCCTCCGGGCCGGAGACGACGCCGACCCGGAAGCCGCGGAAGGGCTGGAGCGTGGCGCCGAAGCGATAGTCCGTGGCGCTCAGCCCGACGAGGTCCAGCACGTCGGGCGTGATCCAGCCCGCGCACGGCTTTTCTCGCGGAAGCCTCGCGCGCTCGAGCACCAGCACGTCCAGGCCCGCGGCCCGGAGCCGCGCCGCGCAGGCCGAGCCGGCGGGACCGCCGCCGACGACGAGGGCGTCATAGGCGTCCAACGCGGGCACCTAGGGCGGCGACGGCCGCGTCCAGGCGACGCCGGGTCGCGCGAACGTCACCTGGAACAGCTCCATCGAGCCCGTCCGAAACGCGGCCTCGGAGCCGGCCAGGTAGAGCCTCCAGCTCCGGGCGAAGGGCCGCCCAAAACGGGCACTCACGTCGTCGGCGGCCGCCTCGAAACGCTCGCGCCAGTGGCGCAGCGTCAGCGCGTAGTGAGGACGGAGGTTTTCCACGTCCAGGACCGCCAGGCCCGCGGGCTCGAGGACGCCGCGGACGGCCTCGCCCAGTGTCGGCGGATAGGCCCCCGGGAAGATCCAGCGGCGAATCCAGGGGTTCAGCGGCTGCGGGCGGTCGCGACCGATGAAGTGGAGAAGCCCGCGTCCCCGGTTGTGGTCGAGGCAGCGGTCGATGACGGAGCCGAGCGTGGGATAGTCGAGCGGGCCGACGTGCTCGAGCATACCGACGGACACGAACACGTCGTAGCTGCCATCGATGCGGCGGTAGTCGTCCTCGATGAAGGCGACGCGCTTGGCCAGCCCCTCGCGGACGGCCTGCTCCCGCGCCCAACAGACCTGCTCCCGGGAGACGTTGTAGGCCGTGACGCGAACCCCGCGGCTTCGGACCATGTAGCGGGCCAGGGCGCCCCAGCCGCAGCCCGCCTCCACGACGCGGTCGCCCTCGGACAGGGCGAGCTTCCGGCAGACGAGCTCCATCTTCGCAGTCTGTGCCGCCTCGAGGGTTGCGTCTGGCGTCGGGAAATAGGCGCAGGTGTAGACCATGCTGTCGCCCAGCCACGGCCGGTAGAAGGCGTTGCCAAGGTCGTAGTGGCGCTGGGCGTTCTCGCGCGCCTCCTCCGGCGGGTGGCCGACCCGCCACGCCGACCAGCGCTTGGCGCGCCGCTCCCGCGCTAGGTACACGGCTTCGAGGGCGCCGACGAGATCCCCTTCCACCGCCACGTCGCCGTTCGCGTAGGCCTCCCCGAAGCGTGATTCCGGGCTCGAGAGGACGTGGACGAGCGCGCGAAGGTCGCGGAAGACGACGGTCGCGACGGCCGACTCCTGCGGGACGTACACGACCTCCCCGCCGGCGAGGGCGAAGCGAAGCGGAGCCTCCCCGACGGCGCGCCGGAAGAGCCAGCGGAGGCCGCGGTCGAGCGCCCCGACGGGGGCAGTCCGCTCCGGTGCGTCGGCGAGCGCCCCCATGCAGACCTGGGCAGCAATCGCGGTGCCAGCGCTCTCGGACCTGCCCCGGGGCGGGCGGGTCGTAGCATGGGGTTGGAGGACCGATGACCGAGGCCTTGAACGCGCACGTGGCCGCGCGGCTCGAGGAGGTCGCGGGGATCCTCGAGTGGCAGGGCGCGAACCCGTATCGGGTTCGCGCCTACCGCCGCGCCGCTCTCACGCTACGCAGCCTCGCTCGACCCGTGTCCGAGCTGCTCGCGAGCGGCGGCCTTCCTGCCCTCGAGGCGCTGCCCGGGATCGGCGAGAGCCTGGCGCGCTCGATCCGCTCGCTGGTCGTGACGGGGCGCCTGCCGATGCTGGAGCGGCTCCGGGGCGCGAGCGACCCCGTCGAGCTCCTGGCCACGGTCCCCGGCATCGGACGTCGCACGGCCGAACGGCTGCACCACGACCTCGGCGTCGACACCCTCGAGGAGCTGGAGGCCGCCGCCCACGACGGTCGCCTCGCCGCGCTGCTCGGGTTCGGCGAGAAGCGCCTGGCCGGCGTGCGAGATTCCCTGGCCCACCGCCTCAGCCGCGTGCGGCATCCCGCCGCCGGGGCCGCCGAGCGGGGCCACGAGCCAGCCGTCGCCGAACTGCTCGACGTCGACCGCGAGTACCGGGAGAAGGCGAGCGCAGGGACGCTGACGACCATCGCCCCGCGGCGACTCAACCCTCGGGGGGACGCGTGGCTGCCCGTGCTGCACGCCGTGCGCGGAGGACGCCACTACACGGCGCTCTTCTCGAACACGCCGAGGGCCCACCGGATGGGAGCGACGGGCGACTGGGTGGTGCTCTACTGGGATGGCGCGAGCGGCGAGAGCCAGGCGACCGTCGTCACGTCACGCGGCGGGCCCATGCAGGGTCTGCGCGTCGTCCGCGGTCGCGAAGACGAATGCGCGCGCCATCACGGCCAGGCTCCCGCCGTGGCCGGCTGAGACCGGTCTCCCGCCCTCACTTGTACATCATGGGCGGCTCCCGGACCTCGTAACGGGACTGCAGGAACGCGACGAGATCGACCAGCTGCCGCACGGTCATCTGCTCGCTGTAGTCTCCCATCCGGGACAGGCCGCCGGCCTTCACTTCGGTGAGGCGATAGCCGGAAGCCATCCGGTGCGAGGGTTCGATGATCGCAGCCGCGAGCTCGCCGTCCGTGCGGGCCTGATGCACGAGCCCGCCCAGCACGACGGGAACCGGCGGATCGGCCACGGGCGCGGGCAGGCTGAGCCCGTCCACGCGATGACAGGAGTGGCACTTGAGGTCGACGAACACCTGCCGGCCGCGCTGAACGTCGCCGTCGGGAAGATGGAAGCCGGCCGACGACTTGTGCGTCCTGGCGCAGGCGGTGGCGCCCAGCGCGAGCGCCGCCACGGATACGACGTGGAGCCACCGCATGTTTGCCTCCCGGCCCCGAAGGCGCAGGCGCGCCGGGGCCGTCCAACCAGGGAGCAAGCGGCGTGCCGTCGGAGCACGCGCATGGATCATTCGATCCATTCGCTTCGGGCACCCTGCTTGCACTCCCGACGGGCGTAGCCCGATGCCGACCCCGCTCCCAGCCGAGCAGCTCTACCGCCGATGCGATGCCGCCGGGCTCCGCTTCGCGACCACCGCGGAGCTCCCGGACATCAGCGAACCCGTGGGTCAGGGGCGTGCGGTCGACGCCGTGCGCTTCGGCATCCGCATCCGACGCTATGGCTACAACATCTACGCACTGGGCCCTCCGGGCATGGGCAAGCACGGCCTGGTGCGGCAGTTCCTCGAGACGAGCGCCTCCCAGGTGCCCACCCCGTCCGACTGGTGCTACGTCCACAACTTCCGCGATCCGCGCCGCCCTCGGGCGCTGCGGCTGCCCGCGGGCCGCGCCGAGGCCTTCCGCCTCGACATGGAGCGGCTCGTGGAGGAGCTGCGCGTCGCCATCCCGACCGCCCTCGAGAGCGACGACTACCGCGCGCGCCGCAAGCTGATCGAGTCGCAGTTCGGCGAGCGCAGCGAGCAGCTGTTCGGCACGATCGAGAGGCGCGCCCGCGAGCAGGGCATCGCGCTCGTGCGCACGCCCGTGGGCGTCGGCCTCGCCCCGCGCCGCGAGGACGGCGAGGTCATCGAGCCGGACGAGCTCGAGCGGCTGCCAGAGAACGAGCGCGAGCGCCTCGGCGCCGCGATGGCGGAGCTGCAGGAGCAGCTCCAGGAGGCCCTCGCGCAGCTGCCGCGCGAGGCGCGCCGGCAGCGGGAGGCCCTGCGCGGCCTGAGGCGCGAGGTGACCGGCTTCGCCGTGGGTCACCTCATCGACGAGCTGCGCGCGGCGTATGCCGGGCTTCCGGAGGTGCTCGAGCACCTCGACGCCGTCCAGCAGGACGTCGTCGAGAGCACCGACGACTTCAAGGCCGAGGCCCACGACGAGCCCGACGTGCTGGCCGCGCTGCTGCCGAAGCGGAGGGCGGCGCGTCCCTTTCGGCGCTACCAGGTCAACGTCCTCGTGGACCATTCGCGCACGCAGGGTGCGCCGGTCGTCTACGAGGACCATCCCACGCACCCCAACCTGGTCGGGCGCGTGGAGCACCTGTCCGAGTTCGGCAGCCTGACCACCGACTTCCTGCTGGTGCGGGGCGGCGCGCTGCACCGCGCGAGCGGCGGCTACCTGCTCCTGGACGCGCGCAAGCTGCTGATGCAGCCGATGGCCTGGGACGAGCTGAAGCGCGCGCTGCGCTCGGGCCAGGTGCGCGTCGAATCACTGGGCCAGGCCCTCGGGCTCCTGGCCACCGCGTCCGTCGAGCCGGAGCCGATCCCGCTGGACATCAAGGTGGTGCTGGTCGGCGATCGCCTGCTCTACTACCTGCTGGCCGATCTGGACCCCGACTTCCTGGAGCTGTTCAAGGTCGCCGCGGACTTCGAGGAGACCCTGGACCGCGACGCGGAAGGCGAAGCCTTGTACGCGCGACTCCTGGCGACGCTGGCGCGCCGCGAGAGCCTCCGCCCGCTCGAGCCGGGCGCCGTCGCTCGCGTGATCGAGCACGGCTCACGGCTGGCTTCCGATTCCGAGAAGCTCTCCGTGCACCTCGAGAGCCTGGCCGACGTGCTGCGCCAGGCCGACCACGTCGCCTCGGAGTCGGGCCGCGAGCGGGTGGAACGGGCCGACGTCGACACCGCGATCGAGGCGCAGGTGCGCCGGATGAGCCGCGTCTCCGACCGCATGCTCGAGGAGATCCGGCGCGGCACGATCCTCATCGACACCGGCGGCTCCAGGGTAGGTCAGGTGAACGGGCTCTCGGTCGTGCAGCTCGGCGGCTACCTGTTCGGCCGGCCCTCACGGATCACGGCCCGCGTGCGCCTCGGGAGCGGACGCGTCCTGGACATCGAGCGCGAGGTGCGCCTGGGCGGACCGATCCACTCGAAGGGGGTCTTGATCCTCTCGGGCTTCCTGGGCGAGCGCTACGCCGCGGAGCGGCCGCTCTCGCTCCACGCCAGCCTCGTCTTCGAGCAGTCCTACGGCGGGGTCGAGGGCGACAGCGCGTCGTGCGCGGAGCTCGTCGCCCTGCTCTCGGCGATCGCGGAGGCGCCGGTCCGCCAGGACCTTGCGCTGACCGGATCGGTGAACCAGCAGGGAGAGGTCCAGGCCGTCGGCGGCGTGACCGAGAAGATCGAGGGCTTCTTCGACGTGTGCAACGCCGCGGGCCTGAGCGGCGAGCAGGGGGTGCTCATCCCCGCCGCGAACGTGAAGCACCTGATGCTGCGCCGCGACGTGGTCGAGGCCGTCGAGAGCGGCCGCTTCCGCGTGTACGCGATCCGTACGGTCGACGAGGCCCTCGAGCTCCTGACGGGCCTCCCTGCGGGCGCGCGGGACGGAGGCGGCGAGTTCCCCGAGGGCAGCCTGAACCGGCGCGTCGAAGCGCGCCTCTCCGGCTTCGCCGAGAAGGCCCGGGCCTTCGCGAAGCCCGCGGAGTGAGAGGATGCCGGCCCCCGGCTTCTCTCCGCGGCGTATCGTGGTGGCCCTCGACGCCTCGCCGGCCAGCCTGGCGGCCCTCGAGGCCGCCGGCCGGCTCGCCGCCCGCCTGCAGGCCGAGCTCCTGGGACTCTTCGTCGAGGACGTGAACCTGAGGCGCCTCGTCGAGCTGCCCATGGCTTCGCATTACAGCCTGTCGTCGGGCTCGGGCCTCCGTCTCGACGCGCCAGCGCTGGAGAGCCAGCTCCGGGAGCTGGCGGCGCGGGCCCGGACGGCGCTCGACGCGCTCGCTTCCCGCCTCGCTTTGCACGCCTCCTTCCGGGTCGCGCGCGGGTCGGTGACCACCGAGCTCCTCACGGCCGCCGGCGAGGGCGACCTCCTGATCCTGGGACGCGCCGGCCACTCCCTGGCCCGCCACGAGGGCCTGGGCGGCACGGCCCGATCCGCCGCGCGGGACTCTCCGGGGCCGGTGCTGCTGTTGCCGCCAGGTGCCTCCCTGGCCGGGCCCGTCGTCGTGGTCCAGGACGCCTCCGCCACCAGCCGGCCCGCGCTCGAGGCGGGCCGGCGGATCGCCGAAGTGCTCGGCGAGGAGCTCGTCGTGCTCGCGACCGCGCCGACGGAAGCCGAGGCCGCCGAGCTCGCAAGAGGGTGCCGGCGTGCCGCGAAAGCGGCCGGCAGCGAGGTGCGTGTGCGCGCCCT
>DASSJI010000192.1:0-7788 GCA_035691285.1 Vicinamibacteria bacterium
CACCGGCGAGTCGGTCCGCCGGGTGAGCGACTTCGGCTACGACCCCGGCTGGTCTCCGGACGGCACGGAGCTGGTGGTCGCCACCGAAGCGGTTCTGGATCCCATGGGCCGCTCAGGCAACAGCCACCTCTGGGCCGTGCGCACGAGCGGCGAGGGCAAGCGCCTGGTCAGCAAGGGCGACGCCGTGGGCCCGCGCTGGTCGCCTGACGGACGCCGGATTGCCTACTGGGGCGTCCGTCCGGCGACATGGCATCGCGATCTGTGGACGATCGCGGCGGACGGCTCCGGCGTCCCCCTCGCCCTGACCGACGACGCGGCCGTCGACTGGGGCTCCGAGTGGTCCCCCGATGGCCGCCGGCTCTATTTCTCGAGCAACCGCGGCGGCACGATGAACCTGCTGCGGCTCCCGATCGACCCGCGCTCCGGAACGGCGCTCGGCGCTCCCGAGCCGATGACGACCCCCGCCGCGTGGACCGGCGGCCTGAGCTTCGCGAAGGACGGAACGCGATTCGCCTTCGGAACGCGTGACTGGCGGACCGACGCCTGGAGGGTCGCGTTCGATCCCGACCTTGAGGGCCTCCAGGGGCGCCCGGTCCCGATCCTGCGCGGCCAGTCCCTCCAGGAACTGAGCTGGTCGCCGGACGGGCAATGGCTGGTCTTCACGCGCCGCGGCCTGCCCTGGGAGAGTCTCGGGGTCATCCGGGCCGATGGCGGCGGCTACTCGCAGCTCACGGACGCCGCCTTCCAGCACCGAGCGGCCCGCTGGGCACCCGACGGCCGGCGCATCGCGTTCCAGTCGCAGCGCAGGGGCGGCTCGCACGTGTGGACGATCGCGGCGGACGGCAGCGCCCTCTCGCAGTTGACGGACGGTGAGGAAGTCCAGACTCCCGTCTGGTCGCAGGACGGACGCCGGATCGCGGGTGCTGTCGCCGGGGGCCTGGCCCTTATCGATCCCGCCTTGCCCTCGCCAAGCCAGCCGATCGAGACCCACGTGATCGCCGAGCTTCGGAACCCCATCCTCTGGGGGATCCTCTGGTCCTGGTCGCCCGACAGTCGATGGCTCCTCTACACGCCGGAGGAGCCAGGAGGGCTGTTCCTCTACGCGTTCGAGACGCGCACCGTACGCAAGCTGGACGAGTCGCCGGAAATGGCCGACTGGTTGCCGGACAGCCGGCGGATCCTGTTCAACAAGCGTGGGGCGCTCGTCCTGCTCGACATCGTGACCGGCCGGCGCAAGGAGATCCTGCCGCCCCGGACGCTCCCCGTCGACGGCGGCTGGTCGACCTTCGCTCTGACCCGGGACGGCCGCTCCATCGCCTACCTCGAAGCCCGACGGGAGGGCGACATCTGGCTGGCGGACCTCGGCGGCGAGCGGAACCCCTAGAGTCTGCTGCGAACGGGCGACCAGCAGGCGCCTCGAGTTCGTGAGAGAATCCGCACGCAGACTCACATCCAGCGGAAAGAGAGGCGAGCATGGTCGGTCGCGTGCTGCGGTTCGTTCGACTGCCTTTGTTGCTGCTCACGATCTATGCGGTCGCGCGCTTCCTGCTCGGGGCGAACGGCGTCCCGTACGCACCCCGCGGGAACGCGATGTTCTCGATCGTCGGTCTGACCTTCATCAGCAGCTTCTACTTCGGCGCCCTCTCCCGCCGCGTCGGCGGATTCGGCTGGGGCGGCACGGCACTCGTGGGCGGGAGCATCGGGCTGTTCGCGCAGGTCCTGATCTTCGTGGCCACCTGGCTGAGCTACGCGGCCGGCATCGAAACCTCATACTTCCGGCACTGGGACGCGCTCAACGTGCCCGAGGGGACGATCGTGCCGATGGCGGCGGCGATGCAGGCGCGGGCAGGGGGCCTGGTGATCGGGCCGCTGATCGCCATCGTCCCCGCGCTGATCGGACGCGCGCTCTCCGCGCTCGCACCCGCACCGGCAGGCTCCTAGCGCCGGACCCCTCGGCGAGCTGACTCCCGTATCGCCGTCCCGAACCTGGGACGGCCGCTGTTCACGAGCGGGCAGGCATCGTCTGTAAGGCGCGTCGGGGTGCGCCTTCTCTCGTGGCAAGCACCTTGCTGGAGCCTTGGCTCCGGGGGTGTCGATGAACTCTCTCCTTCAGGACCTGCGCCACGCGCTGCGGCTCGTGCTGCGCCAGCCCGGCTTCGCGGTGACCGCCGTCCTGACCCTGGCCCTCGGCGTCGGCGCCAATACCGCGATCTTCAGCGTGGTGCAGGCCGTGCTCCTGCGCCCGCTCCCGTTCGACGCGCCGGATCGCCTGGTCCTCGTGTGGGAGACGAACGTCCGGCGCGACCGCTTCCGCAACGTCGCGAACCCGGGCAACTTCCTCGCGTGGGGGGAGCGCAACCATGTCTTCGAGGACATGGCGGCCTTCTCGCCCTGGAAGGCGAACCTCGCGGGCGAGGGCGGGGCCGAGCGCGTGCCGATCGGCGCCGTCACGCACACGTTCTTCTCGGTGCTCGGCGCCCGACCGCAACTCGGCCGCGCCTTCGAGGCGTCGGACGCCCAAGCGGGCGCTCCCGCCGTCGTCGTGCTCTCCCAGGGCCTCTGGCGCCAGCGCTACGGCGGCGATCCGGGCGTGATCGGCAAGAGCGTGATCGCGAGCGGGCGCCCGGCGACCGTGATCGGAGTCATGCCGGAGGGTTTCGACGTTCCGCTCGGCGCGCGCCTGTGGATACTGCTGCGCTTCGACGAAGGCGACCGAGCCTCCCGCGGCCGCTGGCTCGTCACCGTCGCCCGGCTCAAGCCCGGCGTGTCGGTGGAGAGGGCGCGCAACGACATCGCGGCGATCGCGGCGGCCACGGAGAGGGAGCGGCCGGACTTCAACGCCGGCTGGGGCGCCACCGTCGTCCCGCTCCACGCCGACCTCGTGCGCGACGTGAAGCCCGCTCTCGTCGTCCTGATGGCGGCGGTGGGCCTGCTGCTGGTGGTGGCATGCGCCAACGTCGCCAACCTGCTCCTGGCCGCGGCGCTCCGGCGCGAGCGCGAGCTCGCGATCCGCACGGCGCTCGGCGCAGGGTTCTGGCGGCTCGGGCGGCAGCTCCTCGTCGAGTGCGCGCTCCTCGCCGGGGTCGGAGGCGCCTGCGGCGTGCTGTTGGCCCGCTGGATGCTGGACGGCCTCGCCGCCCTTCTCCCCGCCGAGATCCCTGCGTTCATGGGGCTGCGCCTGGACGGGGCAGTGCTGCTCTTCACGCTCGCCGCCACCACCTTCTCGGCCCTGGCGTGCGGGCTGCTGCCGGCGTTGCGGCTGCGCCGGCCGCTGCTGGCCGACGGCCTTCGCGACGGCGCATCGACGGGCGTCCGCCCGCAGCGGCGGCGCTGGGCCCGGTCGCTGATCGTCGCCGAGATGGCCGTGGCCGGCGTGCTCCTGGTCGGCGCCGCCCTCCTGATCCGGAGCTTCGACCGCCTGCTTCGAACCGATCCGGGCTTCCGGCCCGAGGGCGTCCTCACGTTCCAGGTCTCGCTCGACGAGGCCACGCGGCCCGAAGCGCCCGAGCAGGCCCGCTTCCACGCCGACGCGGTCGCCGCCGTCGCCGCCTTGCCCGGCGTCGAGTCGGCGGCCGCGATGAGCTGGCAGCTCCTGGGCATCGGCTCGGCCACGAGCTTCGAGGTCCTGGATCGCCCGACGCCCGCCACGGGCGAAGAGCCCGGCGGCGAGGTCCGGATCGTGACGCCGGGCCTGTTCGCGACGCTGGGCATGAGCATCCTCGAAGGCCGAGACTTCACGGCCGCCGACTCCGCCGACAAGCCGCGCTCGGTCGTCGTCAACGCCGCCCTCGCGCGGGAGTTCTGGCCTGGCGGCAGCCCCCTCGGCCGGCGGATCCGGATGAGCTGGGGGGAGGACATCGAGGCGGAGATCGTGGGCGTGGTTTCCGACGTCCGTCTCACGGCTCTCGGGGACCCGCCGCGAGCGACCCTGTACTGGCACGTCGCGCAGCTCCCGAACTCCTTCATGAGCTACTTCGTCCGTTCGAAGGCCCCTTTCGAGACGCTCGCGCCCATGGTCCGCAAGGCGATGGCCGGCATCGATCCCGGCGTGCCGGTGGCCGAGATGAGGCCGCTCGGCGAGGTCGTCTGGGGATCCGTGCAGCGGCCGTTCTTCGTCTTCGCGCTGGCCACAGCGTTCGCCGCCACCGCGGCGAGTCTCGCGGGCGTCGGGCTGTTCGGCGTCATCGCCGAGTCCGTGAGCCAGAGGCGCCGCGAGCTGGCCCTCCGCCTGGCGCTGGGCGCGGCCGCTCGACACATCGTGCAGCTGGTGCTGGGCGAAGGGCTGGTCCTCGTGGGTCTCGGGCTGGCTCTCGGCCTTCTGGCGGCGCGGGCAGCGGCGACGCTGCTTACGAGCCAGCTCTATCGCACGCCGCCGGGCAGCCTCGACGCCTACACGATCGCCATGGCCTTTGCGCTGCTCGTGGCGCTCCTCGCGCTGCTCGTCCCGGTCCGTCGCGCCCTCGCCGCCCAGCCCGCCCGCGAGCTGCGGTCGGAGTAGCCCGCGCACGGCCAGGCGGGCTCAGCCTTGCGAGAGGACCTGGACCGTCACATCAGGCCTCCCGCAGCGCCCTCCAGGTGACGGCCCCGAGCAGGAGCGCCACGACCACGAGGCCCGCCCAGAGGAGCGCCGGATGCCGCTCCGTCCAGGGTCGGGTTTCGGCCTGCGCGCCGGAGATCCGCTGCGGCTGTCGCAGCTTGCCCTCCTGCGCTCCGGTCGCCCAGGCGCGCGGCGAGCCCATGGTGCGCTGCAGGTCGAACGACGGGGCCGAAGCCGTCGCGTCGCCGTAACTGAGGAAGTAGGCCCGACCCGGCCGGGCCTCGAACAGGACACGCTCCCGAGGGACCGTGATGCGTGCCGCGCGCACGTCGAGGGGCGCGTCATCGAGATTGCGGATGCGGAGCCGGATCCGTCGCTCGCGTCCCGTCACGTCGAGGCGCGTCTGCTCGTACAGGCGCCCGCCGCTCTCGTAGCGGTAGAGGACACCGTGGCCGATCGCCACCCAGTCGAGGGGAACGCGTTGCGCCTCGACCACCACGGAGCGCACGAACGAGGGCGTGGACACGTCGATCTCGACGGCCTGGAACGGGTGGCGGGGGCCGGGAAGATCCAGGATCAGGAGCGTGTCGCGCTCCCGCTCGCGCTGGACCTGCCGCATCGCGACCGGCACGGTCGAGCCGGCGGGCGGCGCCTCCACGCGCCCGCCCTCCGCGGTCACCTCGCCGACGTCGAGCCGACGCGGATCGTCAGGCCCGCGGTGGACCACGACCCGCAAGTAGCGATGGTCGCCTTGTGGCAGCGCGACGCGCTCGTAGCGGGCGGCGCCCGGGATCGCGAACACCCACGCATCGTCGACGAGCGTCGTGAAGTCGCGCCCGTCGTCGCTCCCCTGGACTTCGACGCGACGGCGGAAGTTGTCGCCGGGAAGGCTCAGACGCAGCGCCGACTTGCGGACCTTCTCCCCGAAATCCAGCGTGGCCAGGACGCTGCTGCCCGGCACGAAGGCGCGGTTCAGGACCGCGGGACGCAAGGGCTGGAGCGGCTCCGGCGCGTCGCGGTCGATCACGAACGGCACGCGCTGGCCGGCGTCGTCGACGACGCGGAGGTCGCCCAGGTCGACCCGAGCCCCCGCGTAGACGTCGCGGTCCAGGGCGACGGCGACGCGCCCCGGACCGTCCACCGCGATCGGCCGCTCGACCGTCGGTTGGTCGGCGGCGGCCAGCGCCAGGGCGAGGGCGAGGAGGCCGCTCCTCACGCGCCCTCCGACGGCATCAGCCGCGCGCGGAAGCGGATGTTGAGCCAGGCCCCGGCCATCAGGAGCACGCCCAGGGCCAGGAAGGACAGGATCCGGTAGATCGTGTGGAGCGCGGCCAGGTCCACGAACACGACCTTGAGCGCGGCGACGCCGAACAGGGCGTAGGCTGCGTAGAAGAGCGCCCGGTTCCGGAATCCGAGCCCCGACGCCAGGAGGGCCGTGGCGAACAGGCTCCACAGCACCGAGATCGCCAGCCCCCCCATGAGCCGCGCGTTCGCCACGCCGGCGCTGGCCTCCATCGCGAAGTAGGCGTTCGTCTCGCCCGTCAGGAGGCCGAACAGGAGCAGCAAGGCCACGGACCCGACGAGCGGATGGAGGAGCGCCTCCAGGGACCCGCCGGCGGCCTTCTCGCGGCGCGTGAGGAGCAGCCCGACACCTAGCGCCGCGATCACGAAGAGCCACACGCCGAAGCTCGAGTTCGCCACGGGCCGGAACGGGCCCTCGTGAAGCGGCAAGTGACGCACGAGCAGGCGCAGCGTCGCCAGCGCCAGGACGCCGTAGCCGCCGAGCCGCGTCGGCACCGATCCGAAGCGCGCGCCCAGGCCGAGCAGCAGCAGGCCCCAGACCGCCCACGCCAGCGTGATGCCGTGGAGGCCGAGCTGGACGGGGATCGCGATCGTGACGAAGCCCGCGGCGAGGCCCAGGCTCGTGCGCACGTGCAGCGGGTCGCGCGGCTGCTGGGCGCGCAGGGCGAGGGCGATCACGAGGTAGAGCGCGGCCAGGGCCAGCGACGTGAGACCGAGCCCCGTCGGGTTGGCCTCGTAGAGGACGTCGAACAGCATGCCCCACAGGAGCGCCGCGGCCACGAGGTGCGCGGCCACGCCGGGCACGCCCAGCTCGACGCGGAAGAGCAAGCCGCGCACGACGAGCGCCAGCAGATAGCCGCCCGAGACGGCCACCGCGATCAGGATGGCGTCGCGCTCGCGGCCCGCCGCGTAGAACCGGTCGTGCCACGCGAGGACCGCGATCGCGGCCGTGAGGATCCCGGCCGGCTCCGCCCACGCCCACTGCCGGCGCAGGAGGGCCGCGATGCCTGCGAGGGCCAGGAGCAGCGCGACGACGAGCGGCGGAACATCCGTCTGGCCCGCGAGGCCTGCGGCGCACAGCCCGCCCGTGACGAAGGCGACGGCCCGGAACAGCGCGGCGCTGCCGCCCCTGCCCCGGTCCCCGAGAACGAACAGGAGCACGGCCCCGAGCACCCACGCGGCGGCCGTCGCGAAGTGCCGATCGGGAGCGTAGTGGTTGACCCACGCCAGGAACGGGACGAAGAGCGCGAACGCCGCGAGCAGGCGGAAGAACGCGCCCAGCTCCGCGGCGAAGCGCAGGGCGAGGAAGCCCACGGCGAGGGAGAGCACGAGGGGTCCTGCGCCGGCTCTCACGTCCGCCATCGCCAACGTGAGGACCGACGCGCTCATCACCACGAAGGCCAGGAAGACGCCGCGCCGCTTCGAGGCCGGCCCCAGGGCGAACAGCGCCGTGAACAGCGCGAGGCCGAAGGCTGCGGTCGCGAAGCGCTCGGGCTTGTAGAAGCTTCCCCACCAGCCGGCGTAGAGCAGCATGGTGCCGGTGAAGGCCAGGGGCATCGTCTCCGGCCACGGCTTCCGGCGGTCGAGGAACAGCGCGCCCGCGTCGAGCAGGAACAGGTAGGCGAACAGGCTCAGCGCGCGGTCCTCGCCCGTCGAGAGCAGCACGGGCGTGAGGTAGCCGCCGACCCAAGCCAGGCCGGCCAGCAAGCGCAGGTCGAGGCGCTCGGCGAGGGCCAGGGCCGCGGAGGTGACGACCACGAGAAGGAGGAAGGCCGCGCCGCGCGGGATGAGGTCGTAGAAGCCGTGAGCCCCGAACAGGGCGGTGAACAGGCCCGCGAAGCCAGCGCCGGCGAGGCCCTGGCCGAGCGGGCGGTACTCGCGCCGGAGCAGCCTCACCCCGAGCGCGATGAGGCCCAGGCTGAAGACGGCGCCCGACAGCACGCGCCCCG
>DASSJI010000193.1:0-4321 GCA_035691285.1 Vicinamibacteria bacterium
ACCACCTGCTCGACTCCGCTGGCGCGGGCGCGGCTTTCCTCGACTACGACCAGGACGGGCGCCTCGACGTCTTCCTGGCGAACGGCTGGCGCCTCGAGGGCTCGCGGGTCGTCGAGCGTGGCCGGAACGCGCTCTACCGCCAGCGGCCGGACGGAGCCTTCGAGGACGTGACGGTCGCCGCCGGAGTGGGCGGCGAGGGCGAGTGGGGGACCGGCGTGGCGGTCGCCGACTACGACAACGACGGCCGGCCCGACATCCTAGTCACCAGCTTCGGCCGCAACCAGCTCTACCGCAACCTCGGCGGCGGGCGCTTCGAGAACGTGGCGGCCGGGGTGGGCGTCGAGAGCCCCGGCTGGAACACAGCGGCAGCCTTCTTCGACGCCGACGGCGACGGCTGGCTCGACCTCTATGTCGCTCGCTACATCGACTGCACGCTGGACGACGTGCTCCAGGCGACGCCCAGCCTCTCCTGGCGCGGCCTCGAGCAGGTGGCCTTCGGGCCGTTCGGGCTGAAGGGCGCGCCCGATCGCTTCTTCCGCAACACCTCCGGGCGGTTCGTCGACGCGACGGACGAGGCCGGCATGAACGACCTGGCGCTCGGGTTCGGCTTCGCGGTGCGCGCCGCCGACTTCGACGACGACGGCGACCTCGACGTCTACGTGGCCAACGACTCGGATCCCAACTACCTCTACCGCAACGACGGCCGAGGCCGGTTCAAGGAGGTCGCGGTGCCCGCGTCCTGCGCCTTCGACGGCAACGGCGCCGCCCAGGCCAGCATGGGAATCGCCGTGGGCGACGTGGACGGCGGAGACGTGCTCGACCTCTTCGTCACCAACTTCTCGGAGGACTTCTCGACGCTCTACAGGGGCCTGGGCGGCGGGTTCTTCGAGGACGTGAGCCGCGAGACCGGAGTGGGACCGATCACCTACCGGCCGCTGTCGTGGGGAACGGCCTTCGCCGATTTCGACAACGACGGTGACCTCGACCTGGCCGTGGCCAACGGTCACATCTACCCGCAGATCGACCGGCATCCCGAGGTGATCGGAACCTACCGCCAGCGGAACCTGCTCCTCGAAAACCGGAGCGTCCGGGCGGACGCGGCGCGGCTCGGTCCCGCCGAGGCGCTGTTTCGGGACGCCAGCAGCGAGGCGGGTCCCGGCTTCCAGCTCGAGCGGGCGCACCGGGGCCTCGCAACCGGGGACTTCGACGATGACGGGCGCGTCGACCTGCTCGTCACGTCCCTGGATGAGCCTCCGGAGCTGCTTCGGAACGAGGGGACGGCGGGATCGTGGCTGACGGTGATCTGCCGCGCGCCGCGCTGGACGGCGATCCCGGTCGGCACGAAGGTCACCGTGGCGGCGGCAGGGCGCCGCCTCACCCGCGATGTCGCGTCGGGGGACTCCTACGCCAGCAACCACGACCCACGACTCCACTTCGGCCTCGGCGAGGCGGAGCGAGCCGAGGAGGTCCTGGTCCGCTGGCCCGACGGGGCGCGCACCGTGCTGAAGGACGTTCCCGCCCGCCGGCTCCTCGTCGTCACGAAGGGAGAACCGTAGCGCGTGCGCCTTTTGCGCCCGGGACGACGTCCGGGC
The DNA here is from genome assembly GCA_035691285.1 of Vicinamibacteria bacterium. Lineage (GTDB taxonomy): Bacteria > Acidobacteriota > Vicinamibacteria > Fen-336 > Fen-336 > DATFEN01. The sequence goes on from DASSJI010000193.1 coordinate 1,593, forward strand.
GCGAACTCTGCGGACCGGCGGAGCTGAAGCCTCCCGGCCGGTGAGCGCGCGGGCGGCCAGGGATCACCTGGCCCGCGCGGCGATCCTCCGGGTCACGGCGGGGCTCGTGAGCTCCCGCACGGCGCCCCTGCCGATCCATCTGGCCGCCGCATGGGGCGAGGCCGCCAGGCGCCGCGCCAGGGCCACCGCCGCGGCGTTGAGGGCGGCGTTGCGCCTGCCCACGAGGCGCAGCGCCCAGCTCACGCCCTTCTTGACGAAGTTGCGCTCGTCGGAGGCGGCGCGCTCGACGAGGGGCAGGCAGGCGAGGAAGCGGTCGTCGCCGGCGTCCTTGTCGTGCAGCGCGAGGCAGGCGAGGAGCGCGAAAGCCGCCCGCTTCCCGAACTCGTCCTTGCGCCGGCTCCACTGCCGCACCTTTCGGAAGGCGTGAGGGGTGCGGTCGAACAGCGTGAAGCACACCGTGTCGCAGACTCCCCAGTTGTCGAAATCCCGGCACCAGCGGTCCATCTGGGCGGAGGTCACCTTCTCCGGCTCGTCGACGAACGCCGCCACCGTGCGGGCCTCGTACCACCCGGTTTCCCAGAGCGCGAGAGCCAGCTCGTGGTCCCGGCCCAGACGCTTGGCCAGGGCCTGCATCGAGGCCATCGGCACGCCGAAGGCCCTGTCGGTGAAGATCCCGTAGCGTGCCATGCCTTCTCGCGTCCGCTTGCTGCCCATGCGCTCGAGCTTCGCGAGAACAACCCGGGCCTCGGCGCGTCCACGACCGGACGGTGGCATGACGGAGAGGTGGTTTACGAGGCCGCGCGTCGCCTGTCAAGCCCCCGGGAGGTCACGGGGTCGGCCATGGCGCACAATTGTCCGCGGAGGGAGGGAGGGACATGGACGAGACGCTCCGCGGGCGGCTGTGCCGCGCCGTCGAGCTCGCGCTGGCGGGCGACTGGCCGGCCGCGCACCGGATCGCCCAGGATCACGAGGGCGAGCGGCTCGCGAACTGGATCCACGCGATCGTGCATCGCATGGAGGGCGACCTCGACAACGCGGCCTACTGGTACAGGCGCTGCGGCCGCGAAGGAGTCGCGCAGCGGCCGACGGACGAGGAGCTGAGACTCGTGCGTGACGAGCTCCGCTGACGTCTGACCGAGGCCAGGCTAGCCGTCTGAAAGCAGCTCGAGACGGTAGGGACCTTCTCGGATCACGAGCTCTCCCCGCCGCTGGGAGCGCGCCAGCCGGTCCAGGACCAGGGTCGCGTCCTCGCTCCCCGGGCGCCAGGCTGGAGGGAACCGGAAGACCCCGAAGGGCTGGGCCGCGAAGGATGCGCCGCGCTTGTCGAGCTCGAGGAGCAGGCCGAGCCCCAGCGGATGCGCGGCAGGGTCGGCCACGGCGATCAGCGGCCGCCGAAGGCCGCGCTCCCGCAGCGTGGCTTGCAGGGCATCGGCCAGGCGCTCCACGCGTTCCGACTGCAACTGAGGATGCTCGTCGTCTTCTTCCGCGTCTTGCAGCACTCGCCAGGACGCGGCCAGTGCAAGTGCGGCGAGCGCTACGGCCCCGGCGCCCGCGAGGAGTTGGCGCGCACGGGCATCCGGCTGCCAGCGCTCGCCCACGGCGAGCATCCCCACGTGCAGCAACGCGGCCACGATGCCGACCCAGAACGTCCACGACCATCGGATGAGGTAGGGATAGAGGGGCCCCCCCGCGCGCATCGCCGAGACCGTAGCTAGCACGATGCCCGCCGCACACAGGAGGCTCAGCCCAAGTGTGGTGTGGGCGGCACGCCGATACGCCGCGACCGCCGTCCAGCACGCGGCGGCGAAGAGGCCGCCCGCGACCAGGCCCCTCGCGCTTCCGCTCGCCAGGGCGGGAACCTGACCGCCCACGACCGCGGCCGCGTCGCTCAGCGGATGGCCGGGCGCCGGCGCCGCCAGGAAGGCCGCGAGGGTTCCCAGGTTGCCCGCCCCGGGCGCGAGCGCATCGAGCAGCGTCGGAGCCCAGAGCACGATCAGCAGGCCACCACTGATCGCCACGACGTACGGTCCTCGACGCTCCGGGACCGGCAGGCGAGCGCGGCTGCGCAGGGCGGGCCAGGCCAGCGCCGCCGCCGTCAGCACGCCGAGGATCAGCGCCGCTGGCGCGCAGCCCAGGTGCGACTGCACGGCGAGCGACCCCGCGACGACCGCGAGGGGCAGCGCTCGCATCGCGCCGGCGAAGAGACACGCCAGCGCGAAGAGCAAGGTCCCGAAGGCCAGCGCAGTCACGTTGGGGTTCCACGCGGACACGATGGAGCCGACGCCGCGCGCATGGACGGCGAGACTCAACGCGAACGCCGCTGCCCAGGCCGGCGCAGCGCCGGCGCCGTAGGATGCGCAGGCGATCATCGCCACGAACGCGACGGCGGCGATCAGGGTCGCGGTCATCTGGATGCCGGCATAGCGCTCCCCAACGGCCAGGTAGAGAGGCACGGCCGCATAGAAGAACGCCGGCCCGGGGTGATGGAACCCGTAACGGGAGTGAGGGCCGACGAGCTGGCGGCCCGCTGCCGCCTCCCTGGTGTACAGCTCGATCGCCGCGTGATCGCCGGTCGCACGAAAGGTCGAGAGCATCCGCGGCCCGGTCAGGCCGGCGAAGAGCAGCGGGGCCACGGCCAGCAGTGCCGGAAGCCCGAGGGTCTGCCATTTCTTCATCGCCGCGTTCGCATCGGGGGACTTCGTGGGCCTCGCTACGGCTTCTCGCGGAGC
>DASSJI010000194.1:0-31295 GCA_035691285.1 Vicinamibacteria bacterium
AAGCACCCCATCATCTTCCGCGCGACAGAGCAGTGGTTCATCGCCCTCGACAAGGACGGCTATCGCCAGCGCGCGCTCGACGCGATCGCCGCGGTGCGCTGGTTCCCCGCCTGGGGCGAGGAGCGCATCCGGAACATGGTCGCCGGCCGTCCCGACTGGTGCATCTCGCGCCAGCGGCTCTGGGGCGTTCCGATCCCGGCCTTCTACTGCGAGGCCTGCGGCGCGGTCCATCTCACCGCCGAGCTGGCGCGCCGGGTGGCCGACGTCTTCGAGAGGGCCTCGGCCGACGCCTGGTACGAAGTCGAGGCGAGGGACCTGCTCCCGCCGGGCTTCCGCTGCTCGAAGTGCGGCGGCGACGGCTTCCGCAAGGAAGCCGACATCCTCGACGTCTGGTTCGACTCCGGCTCGTCCCACGCGGCCGTCCTCGGGAGCCGGCCCGACCTGCCCTGGCCCGCCGACGTCTACCTCGAGGGCAGCGACCAGCACCGCGGCTGGTTCCACTCGTCCCTGCTGGTGGGCGTCGCGACCCGGGGCGACGCGCCCTACCGTCAGGTGGTCACCCACGGCTTCACGGTGGACGCCGCGGGCAAGAAGATCTCCAAGAGCCAGGGCAACGACGTGGACACGCAGAAGCTCATCGCCACGTACGGCGCCGAGGTCCTGCGGCTGTGGACGGTCATGGTCGACTACCGCGAGGACATGCGCTTCTCCGACGAGATGCTGAAGCGCGTCTCCGAGGCGTACCGCAAGGTCCGCAACACGCTGCGCTACCTGGCCTCGAACCTCTACGACTTCGATCCGCCGCGGCACGCCGTCGCCGAGGCGGGGCTGGACGCGACCGACCGCTACGCGCTGGAGCGGCACCGCCAGGTGGTGGGCCGCGTCCTGGACGCGTACGAGGCCTACGAGTTCCACCTGGTCTACCACCAGCTCGTCCAGTACTGCGCCGTCGACCTCTCGGCGATCTACCTCGACGTGCTCAAGGACCGCCTCTACTGCGACGCGACCGACGGCAGGAGGCGACGCTCGGCGCAGAGCGTGCTGCACCGGATCGCCTTCGACGTCACGCGCCTCATGGCGCCCGTGCTGCCGATGACGGCCGACGAGGTCTGGGAGCACCTGCCCGGGCCGAAAGCCCAGTCGGTGCACTGCGACACCTTCCCGGCCCGCGAGGCGGCCGACGAGGCCCTGCTCGCGCGCTGGCAGCGCCTGCTCGACGCCCGCGAGGCGGTCACCGCGGTCCTGGAGCCGATGCGCGCGGCGAAGACGATCGCGGGCAGCCTCGAGGCCCGGGTCGAGGTGCGCGGCAAGCCCGAGGCCCTGGCGCCGCTCCGCGCGCACGAGGCCGAGAGCGCCGTCTTCCCCGGCAACCTCGCGAACCTGTTCATCGTGAGCGAGGTCAGCCTCGTGGACGACCCCTCCGCCGGGGCGCCCTACGTGGCGAGCGCGGCGCGCGCCGAGGGCAGCAAGTGCGAGCGGTGCTGGACCTTCTCGCGGAACGTCGGCAGGCTCAGGGCGCATCCGGGCGTGTGCGAGCGCTGCGCGGAGGTGCTCGAGGCCCGATGAGCGCGCGCTCCCGCCTGCCCGAGGCGCTCCTCCTCGGGTTCGTCGTCGTCCTGGATCAGGTCACCAAGGAGGCCTTGAAGCGCAGCCTGGAGCTGCACGAGTACCGTCCGCTCGTCGACGGCTTCCTGTCCCTGAGCCACGTCCGCAACCGAGGCGCGGCCTTCGGTCTGCTCGCGGACGCCGGGCTCCCCTACCAGGGTCCCATCCTCGCCGTGGTCAGCCTGCTGGCTCTGGCGGCGATCGGCGCTTACGCCTGGCGCCTCCCCGAGGAGGCGCGCCTGCCTCGCCTCGCCCTCGCGTTCATCCTGGGCGGCGCGATCGGCAACCTGATCGACCGCGTGCGCTTCGGCTACGTGGTCGACTTCATCCACGTCTACTGGAACCAGCACTCCTGGCCTGACTTCAACGTGGCCGACTCGGCGATCAGCACCGGCGTGGCGCTGCTCATCCTCGACATGCTGCGGCCGGCCCGGCGCCCCGAGCCTCAACCTCATCCGGACGTGACATAGGCATGCTTCCCCGCATCTTCACGCTGCCCGCCTTCGACTTCCTCGGCCGCAACGTCGGCCCGATCACGCTCCACACCTACGGCCTGCTGCTGGCGATCGCGTTCCTGGCCGGCCTGTGGGTGGCGGCGCGCCTCGCGCGCCGCGAGGGCCTCGACGCCACGCGCGTCACCGACCTCGGCGTGTACGTGCTCATCGCCGGCCTGCTGGGCGCCAAGCTGATGCTGGTGGTGGTCGAGTGGGGCCACTACTCCCTCAACCCCCGGGAGATCTGGAACCTGTTCCAGAGCGGCGGCGTCTTCTACGGCGGCCTGCTCGGCGCGCTCCCGGTGGCCTGGTTCTGCGCCCGTCGCTACGGCCTCGACGGCTGGAGGACCGCCGACGCGCTGGCCCCGGGCGTCGTGCTCGGCCAGACGATCGGGCGCCTCGGCTGCTTCGCGGCGGGCTGCTGCCACGGCCGTCCCGCGGACGTGCCCTGGGCCGTGCGCTTCACCGACGTGTACGCGTCGCGCACCGTCGGCACGCCCCTCGACACGCCGCTCCACCCGACGCAGCTCTACGAGGCCGCCGCGAACCTCGCCATCTTCGCCGCACTCCTGTGGCTCTTCCCGCGCAAGCGCTTCCACGGCCAGGTCGCCTGCGCCTATGGCCTGCTCTACGCGATCGCGCGCTTCGCCATCGAGTTCGGGCGCGGCGACGCGGCCCGGGGCTTCGTCTTCGGCGGCCTCTTGTCGACGTCCCAGTTCATCGCGGTCCTGATCGTGCTGGCGGTGGGAGCCTTCTGGCCCTACCTGGTGAAGACCAACGGCGTCCAGCAGGCGGCTGCGAGTCAGTGACGAGAGCGCGGGCCAGCGGCTCGACCGCTGGCTCACGGCCCGCCTGCCCGAGGAGAGCCGCTCGCGCCTCAAGGGCCTGATCGAGGACGGCGCCGTCCTGGTGGACGGCCGGCGCAGCCGTCCGGCGACCCGCCTGCACCCCGGCCAGGAGGTCGCCGTCGCAATCCCCGAGCCCGTCGCGGCCGCGCCCGTCCCCGAGGAGATCCCGCTCAGCGTGGTGTACGAGGACGGGCGCCTGCTGGTCCTGGACAAGCCGGCGGGCCTCGCGGTCCATCCCGGCGCGGGGCGCGCTTCGGGCACGCTGGTCAACGCCCTGCTTCACCGCGTGAAGGACCTGTCGGGCGTCGGCGGCGTGCTGCGCCCCGGGATCGTCCACCGCCTGGACCGTGGCACGTCCGGCCTCCTCGTCGTCGCAAAGGACGACGCGACCCACCGCGCCCTCGCCGCGCAGTTCGCCTCGCGGCGCGTCGAGAAGGAGTACCTCGCCCTGGTCCTCGGCGTTCCCGCAGCCAGGCAGGGAGAGATCGAGGCGGCGATCGGCCGGCACCCGGTCCATCGGAAGCGCATGACCGTGCGGGCGGGCGGCCGCGCCGCGCGCTCGAGCTACCGCGTGGAGGAGGCCTTCGACGGCGCCTCGCTGCTGCGCGTCAGGATCCACACCGGGCGGACCCATCAGATCCGTGTGCATCTGGCCTCGATAGGCCATCCCGTGGCGGGCGACGCGGTCTACGGCGGCACGCACGCGCCGCCCTGCCGGCGGGCGGCGGCGCGGCTCGCCCTGGCGCGCCTGGAGCGCCCGGCCCTCCACGCGGCGCGGCTCGCCTTCGAGCATCCCGACGACGGCCGGCGCCTGAGCTTCGAGAGCTCCTTGCCTCCGGACATCCAGGAGGCGCTCTCGGCCCTGCGCGCGGCGACCCGCGACGCGCGATAATGGGTTCCTCTCGGAGGTCGCCATGAGGCGTCGCGTCGCCCTTCTCCTCGCCCTCGTCGCCCTCGCCCTGGTCCCGGGCGACGCCCAGGCCAAGTTCGGCATCTCCAAGACCAAGGTCATCCTGCCGCGCCTCAGGCCCCCGGCGCAGCCCCTGATCGCGGAGACCGTGCACGTCGAGGTCAAGGCGGAGTCTCCCGAGGTCACGGGCACCCACGTCTCCATGGTGCGAGGACGCGTGGAGGACGCCCTGCGCTCGGCCGGGCTGGTCGAGGTCGTCGACCGGCCGCGCGACGCCGACGCCATCCTGCGCGTCTCGCTCTCCGGCCTCACGGCCGAGGTGCGGGACGAGATCAAGATGGAGTCCAAGTACGTCAAGATCGGCGAGCGCCAGGAGTGGAACGAGAAGAAGAAGAAGATGGAGACGAAGGACGTCTACGGCAACCGCGACACGCCCGTCTCCGTCCGCGTCGCCGACGGCAGCCTCTCGGCCTCGGTCGAGATCGAGGGACGGGGCGGCACGCGCAGCGCCGACGCCGGGGCCTCGTACCACGACAGCTTCAAGGTCGAGAGCGGCGTGCCGCCCGAGGCGGCGACCGAGGAGTCGTTGCGGCGCTTCCTCGTCGCGCAGACCGCCGACCACGTGATCGGCACCGTGAGCTTCTCCCCCGATCCCGTGGAGGCGCTGCTCGCCGTCAACGACGAGCTGAAGAACGGCAACCGCCTGGCGCAGTCGGGCCTGTTCCAGGAGGCCGTCGACGAGTGGAGCCGGCGCACGTACAAGGGCGGCACCGAGGCGGCGCGCCTCCACAACCTGGGCGTCGGCTACGAAGCGCTGGCCTACAAGCTGCCGCCGTATACACCCGAGCACCGCGACTACCTCGAGAAGGCGAAGCAGAACTACCTCCTGGCCATGAAGCTCGACGCCGGCGAGAAGTACTTCCGCGATCCGCCGGCGCGCGTCGACATGAGCCTCTCCTACGCGGGGACGGCGCTGATGATCGCCGAGGAGATGCAGCTCTACCGCGAGGAGCGCATGGCCGGCGGCCGCGACGCCAAGCCCGCGAAGCAGCCCGGGGCGACGCTGACGAAGGCCACGCCGGTCGCTGCCGCGGCGCCGGCCGCCCAGCCCCTCAAGAACGGCTCCTTCGAGACGTCGCTCCCGCCCTGGCGCCTGGCCGGCTCGGGCGCGGTGGTGAGCGAGAGCGGCCGCGGCAAGGTCCTCGACCTGCCCGCGAGCGCCTCCGGCGCGACCGTGGAGCAGGCGCTGGACGTCGCGGTCCCCGCGGGCCGCGAGGCGATCCTGGCCTTCGAGTACAAGGTCACCTCGGGAGAGGCTCGGCTGCGAGTGGCGGTGGTCTACGCGGACGCCAACGGCAAGGAGCGCACGTCCAACCTCGAGGTCACGGGGGGCGAGGGTCCCGGAGGCTGGACGGCGTGGTCCGAGGAGGTCTCGAGCCTGCGGCCGCGCCCGACCCGGGTCAAGGCCGTCCGCATCGTCGCCGAGGGCGGCGGCGTGCGCCTGGACAACGTCGCGCTCAACCTCCCCTGATGGCGGCCCGGCGCATCGCGACGCGCCGGGTGTACGACGGCCGCGTGCTCTCCCTCGACGTGGATGACGTCGAGGAGCCCGGCGGGGTGAGGGCGGTCCGCGAGGTGGTCCGCCACAGCGGCTCCGTGGCGACCCTCGCGGTGCACGAGGACGGGCGCGTGGTGCTCGTGCGCCAATACCGGTATCCCGTGGAGCAGCCGGTCTGGGAGCTGCCCGCGGGACGCCGCGACCCGTCGGAGAGCCCCGAGGCCGGCGCCAGGCGCGAGCTCGAGGAGGAGACGGGCCTGCGCGCGGAGCGGGTCGAGCCGCTCTTCACGTTCTTCACGACGCCGGGCTTCTGCGACGAGACGATGCACCTCTTCCGCGCGACCGGACTGCATCAGGGTGAGGCGCGGCCCGAGGCGGACGAGCGGATCGAGGTCCGCGCGGTGCCCCTCGACGAGGCGCGGGCGATGATCGGGCGCGGGGAGATCCGGGAGGGCAAGACGCTGGTGGCCCTGCTCCTCGAGCTGGAGCAGCGGCGAGCCCCGGGAGCGTGAAGCGGAGGGCCCCGCTCGCGGCCGGGGCGCTGCTCGCCGCCCTGGCTGCGCTCGCCGCCTTCGGGTGGTTCCCCCACGCCCCCTTGACCCGCTCGCTGGAGGGGCGGCTGGGCCAGGCGCTCGGAGGCACGGTGCGCATCGGGTCGCTGCGCATCGTGCCGGTCCTGCTGACCGTGGAGGCCAGGGACGTGGCGATCGAATCGCCCGCGCTGCGAGGGCGCCTGGCCGACGTCCGCGTCGAGGCGACGGCAAGGGCCCTCCGCGGCGAGGCGTCCCTGCGCTCGCTGAGCGTGAGGGGCCTGGACCTCGAGGTGCGCGCCTCCCCTCGGAGCCGGGACGCGACGAGCGCCGCCCTGCCGCCGCTGCGGATCGACCGGCTCCACGTGGACGGCGCCGTCCGCTACCAGGATCCGGCCCTGGGCGGCGACGTGGTTGTCTCGGACATCGTGGCGCAGGGCGCAGTCGGATCGGGCTCCGTCGACCTCGCCCTGGGCTCGATCCGCTGGCGAAGGGAGCCGGAGCCTCCCGTCGCGAAGATCGCGGCCCGCCTCGAGATCGCGCCCGACCTCGGGATGACGCTCTTGCAGGCCGAAGTCGGATCAGGGACCTCGCGGCTCGAGGCCTCGGGCAGGCTCGGAACGCCGGATTCTCCTGCGCCCGACGTCCGGTTCGACGCCGACCTCGACGCGGCCGAGGTCGCGCGACTCGCCGCGACCGGGTCGGCCAGGGGTCGGGTCCACCTCTCGGGCCGGGTGCGGGGTGCGGCCCCGACGTCGTGGGAGCTGAAGCTCGACGCGCCAGAGCTGCGCGTCGGCGGCCTGCCGATCGCCGACCTCCGCGCGCAAGCCTCCGGCAGCGCAGCCGACGCCTCGGCAACGGCCACTCTCGGCGTCTTCGGGGGTCGCGTCTCGTTGGCCGGCGGCAGGCATGGAGATGCCGTCGAGCTTCGCCTCGAGGCCGCCGACCTGCGGACAGGCAACGTGCCGACGTCCTTCCGACTCGAAGCGGCGGGCACTGCCGCGAAGGCCCTGGAGCTGTCCTGGAGCCTGCGCGGCGAGGCCCATCCCGCCTTCGCGATCGAGGGGGGCGGCCGGCTCGACGGCGCGACGTTCGAAGCCTCCGGAACGCTCGCCGGGCCCAGCGCTCCCGCCATCGCCGGGCGCGGCAGCGGCAGCATTCGGGTCGTCGCCGCCGACGGCGCCGACCGTTCCCTCCCTTTCGAGGCGGCCGTTCGCGTCCGCGGTCAGACGGCCGAGGAGATCTCGCTTCGCGTGCCGGAGGCCGACCTGGCTGGCCTGGTTCCCGAGATCGGGGGCGGCCTTTCGCTGAGCGCGGACCTTCGCGGCCCGCTCGATCGGCTCGGCGGCACGGTGCGGCTCGACGGCCGCGGCCTTGCGTACCGCGGGATCGCGCTCGGCGCGCTGGAGGTCCGGGGCGAGGGCCGCGCCGCAGACTGGACGGTCACCGCACGGCTTCCCGAGCACGCGCTACGCCTCGAGGCCCGTTCGCCGCCACCGGCGCGGGGCGGGCGGCGCGTCTCCGGTACCGTGAGCTTCGAAGGGACGAGCCTCGCCGCCCTCGATCCGCTGCTTCCGAAGGCGGTGCCCCGGGACGGCCGCCTCGAGGGTCGGGTCGAGTTCGAGGGCGAGATCGCGCGACCCGGCGCGCTCGTCGCTCTCGGCGACGTCGTCCTTCGAGGCGCGCAGTTCACGACGCGCCTCGAAGGCCGCTTCGGCGCGGCGCCATCCGCAACCCTGGACCTGCGCGTCACGGGCAGCGCCGACCTGGCGGCCCTGGCCCGCTCGGATGCGCTGGAGGTCGCGGGAAGGGCGGAGGCGGACCTCCGCATCCGCGGCACGCGCCTGGCCCCGGGCGTCGAAGGCGAGGTTCGCCTCCTGGGCCTGCGAGTCACCGGAGCGGCGCTTCCCGAGATCGGTGTCGAAGAAGCTCGGCTTGCGCTCGGCCCGATGGGCGTCGAGCTGAAGCCCACTGTGGCGAGCGTCGCCGGGGGGTCGCTGACCGCAAGCGCCCGCTACCCGATCGGCGAAGAGGCCCCCGCCGAAGTGCATCTGGAGTGGGCGGGGTTGCTGGCAGAACGGCTCTTCCCCGCCCAGCCCTCGGGAAGCCAGGCTCTGCCCCTGAGCGCTCGGCTCTCGGGCAAGGCCGACCTCTCGGGCCGCGGCGCCACGCCCGCCACCTGGCGCGGGGAGGCGACGCTCACGGCCGAGGCGGTCCGCGCCGCCGAGATGTCGCTCGAGGCGACCCCGCTCTCGCTGCGTCTCGACGGGGGCGTGCTCGCCGCGGCGCCCGTGACCCTGACGAGCGGTCCCGGCTCCCTGACGCTCGAAGGCCGTGTCGATCTCCCCAGCGGCGGCCTCGACGTCTCGGGCGAGGGCAGCCTCGATCTCCGCGCCCTCTCCCCCCTCGTCGGGACGGCCTCCCTCACCGGCATCGCCAACGTCGATGTCGCATTGGGCGGCCGTCTCGACGCTCCCGAGCCGCGCGGCGAGGTGGTCGTCGCGGATGCGGGCGTGCGCTTCCGCGGCATCCCGGAAGCCCTCACGAACATCTACGGGCGCATCGTCCTTGAGGCGGGACGCGTCCGCCTGGAGGACGTGAGCGCCACGCTCGGCGGCGGAGAGGTGACCGCGGGCGGAGAGGCTGAGCTGCGAGGCACGGCCCTTCAATCCTGTCGGATCGACGTCAAGGCCCGGGACCTGAACCTCCGCTACCCCGTCGGCCTCAAGACCCGCGTGGACGCGGACCTGGTGCTCGCGGGGAGCGGGAAGGATCTCGTCCTGCGCGGCGACGCCCGGGTCCAGCGCGGCCTCTACGACCTGGAGCTCGCGCTGGGCGACGCCGTCAAGGCTCCCGTGGTCGAGGCGGAGCCCTCGCCGATGCTGCGGGCCATAGGCCTCGACGTCCGCGTCGTTCTCGAGAACCCGGTCCTCATCCGCAACCGGCTCGCCACCCTCGACGTCGCCGGGAACCTCCAGTTCCGGGGCGACCTCGAGACCCCGGCGCCCTTCGGCCGCATGGACCTCCAGGGCGGCGGGAAGATCTATGTCCGCGGCCGGGGCTTCAGTCTCGACGAGGGCGGCGGCCTCAGCTACGGCGGGGACTGGGACCCCGAACTCAAGGTCCGGGCGCTCGTGCGTGTCCCGGACCAGTCGAACCAGACGGAGCCCGAGTGCTCGGTCAGCCTCGAGGGCCGGCTCTGGATGGCCCAGCCTGCCCTCGCCTGCGAAGGTCTCACCCAGGGCGAGGCGCTCTCTCTGGTGGCTACGGGCAGCTCGAGCGGCGGCGCCTCCCGTCTCGGCGCGCAGGTCGCCGGCGAGCAGGCCGCCTCCATGGCCCTCGGCCAGCTCAGCCGGGGCCTGGGTTTCGACGAGGTGGCGGTGCAGCCGGAGCTGCTCGCCCGCGATACAGAGCCGGGGGCCCGCTTCACCTTCGGAAAGCAGCTCACGCGGATGCTCAGCCTGATCTACTCGCTCAGCCTGCAGGGCCCGGAGCAGCGCTTCGTCCAGCTCGAGGCGCGCTTTCCCCGCGGCGTGAGCCTCAAGGGCCAGCGCACCGACGACGGCTTCCTGGCCGCCGGCGTGGGGCAGAGGATCGTGTTCGGCCGGACCCGGAAGGCCAGCGCGAGCGACGACCGGGTTCGCCTCGAGGAGGTGCGCTTCGAAGGCGACGTGCCTCCCGAGGCTCGCTCCGCGGCGCGGCTCAAGAAAGGCAAGCGCGCGGCGGCGTGGGACGTCCAGGAAGATGCCGATCGCGTGCGCGAAGCCCTGATCGCGAAGGGTTACGTCGAGGCCGAGGTCAGCGGCCGCCTCCAGGGAAACGTGGCGCTTCTACGGGTGCGGACCGGTCCGCGCTTCGCCTGGCGCGTGGTCGGCATGCCGGATCCTCCGGACCTGCGCGAGGCGTTCCGCCAGGCCCTGTACGAGGAGGACGCGATCGAGCGGGCCAGGGAACGCCTGCTCGAGGTTCTTCGCGAGCGCGGATTCCTGCGCGGCGCCGTGACCGCCGTGCGGGCCGAGGCTGAGGCCGGGAGCCGCACTCTCGTGTTCGAGGTCGAACCAGGTCCCGCCCTCGAGGCCGAGGTCGACTTCCCGGGAGGCGAAGCCCTTTCCAACCAGCGCCTGCTCGACGCCGCGGGCGGTCCAGGAGCCCTCCTCGCCGACGCGCGCGCGGCGCTCGCGCGGATCGAGGACGCCTACCGCAGGGCAGGCCGTCTTGCGGCCCGCGCCGGCCCGGTCCAGGTGGACGAGAGAGGCGGCGGTCGCGTGCGCATCACGGTCCCGATCAGCGAGGGCGCTCCGCCGCGCATCGCCGAGGTCTCCTTCGAGGGCGCGACCCCGGCCGGCGACGCGCTTCGCCAGGCGTCAGGGCTCGCGATCGGCGCGGATTTCCGCCAGGAGGCGCTGACCGAGGCCCTCGACCGCCTGCGACGGCACTACTACGAGCTCGGCCATGCCCAGGTCGCGGTCAGCGTCGAGAGCACCATCCGCGGCCCGGACGTCGAGGTCCGCTTCCGTGTGCGCGAGGGCACCGCGACCGTCGTGGGCTCCATCGAGATCGTGGGATTGCGTCGCACCCGGGAGTCGGTCGTGAGGCGGCACATCCTCCTCCGGCCTGGCGAGCCCGTCGATCCACGGCGTCTGGCCGATGTCGAGCGCCGCCTGCTCGAGCTGGGCGTGTTCTCCTCGGTGCTCGTCACCGCGTCGCCGGCGAGCCCCGCCGCCATCACCGTGGAGGTCGTCGAGAAGGACCGTGTCGAGCTGGCCTACGACCTGCGCTGGAGCGAGGACCAGAACACCACGGTCCAGCTCGACGGCGAGGTCCGCAACCTCGTGGGCGTGGGCCTCGACCTCGGCGGCCGCTATCGCTACGGCGCCGAGGACCGCGAGAAGCGAGCGTCCCTGAAGGTGCCCTCGGTCGGGCGCGGCAAGCTGACCGCCTCGGCGGCCGAGACCGAGGAGGACTTCGAGGACGTCGACATCTTCAACCCCGAGGAGACGTTCACCAACACGCGCGTCGAGCGCACCCTCGAGCTGCAGCAATCGCAGCGCGTGAAGCGCTTCACCACGCTCCAGGCCGGCTACCGGTTCAAGAGCACCTTCCTCGCGGCAAACCCGGTGCCCGTCCACATCGCGACGCTGCTCGCGTCAGGCTTCCGGGAGACCCGGGACAACCCTCTGGACGCCCGGAGGGGCGTCTTCGCCGCGCTGAACATCGACGTGTCGCCCGAGTCGCTCGGGTCCCACCTGAACTTCGTCAAGGGCTTCGGCCAGCTGTTCCTGCATCGTCGGCTCGGCGCGGCCTGGACCTGGTCGCAGGGCTATCGCCTCGGGCTCGCCGGCGGCCTGGCCGGAGACGAGGTGATCTCGACCGAGCGCTTCAAGGCCGGCGGGCCCGACAGCCTTCGCGGCTTCGCCAACGACTCCGTGGGACCGGTGAGCTGTCTCGGGCCCGACAACTGCGAGCCGGCGGGCGGCAACGCACTCGTCGTGTTCAACCAGGAGCTGCGCTACCGCCATCGCAGCGGCTGGGGCCTGGCGGCCTTCTGGGACTTCGGCAACGTCTTCGAGCACGTCTCGGACCTGAGCCTGGACCTGCGCCACGATCTCGGCGCCGGTCTTCGCTGGGCCTCCCCCATCGGCATGCTCCGGCTGGACCTGGCGCTTCCCCTCGATCGGCGGCCGGACGAAGACTCCTACCAGCTCCACTTCAGCCTCGGCCAGATCTTCTAGCCTCGCTCATCCGAATCTCACCGCTTCCTCACAAGGCGATTAACCGCTTTCGCGCTGTCGGGCGCATCCTGGTCCGAGGGAGGTGCCCTTGACGCCAAGCCGGCTCGCCGCCATAGGAGTGATCTACTTCGCCGTCGCGTTCGCCTGGTTCACGCTCGGGGCGTCCGTCACGGCCCGGACCGGAGAGGCGGACAGCCGCCTCTCCAAGGAGGTCGCCCAGCTCTGGGGAGGCCGCCACGTCCAGCTCGCGCCGGACGCCTGGTACGAGATCTCGCGCTCCGTGACCGAGATGGCCGAGGAGAAGGAGGCCAAGGGACGCGTCAAGCGGCGACCCGTAACGCGCACGGTCGTGGATCGCGTGGCGGTGCCGCTGACCGCCAGCGCCGTCGGCGTCGAGCTCGCCCTCGACCCGCGCCGCAAGGGCCTGCTGTGGTACGACACGTACGCGGTCCGCTATCGAGCCCAACACCGTTTCCGCAACGACGGACGGGAGCCGCGCGACATCCGGGTACACTTCGCGTTCCCCTCCACCGAGGCGATCTACGACGGCTTCCGCCTCGTGCTGGACGGCCGGGAAGCCCAGCGGGTGACGGACCTCTCCTCGGGGCTCACGGCCACGACCCTCGTCCCGCCCGGAGCAGACGCCGTCCTCCAGGTCGAGTACCGCTCGCGCGGGCTCGGCGACTGGACCTACGCCTTCAACAAGGACGGCATCGCTCAAGTGACGGACTTTCGACTCGACCTCGCGACGGACTTCGACGGCTTCGACTTCCCCCCTGGAGGGCTGTCTCCGACGTCGCTCGAGCGTCGCGCCGGAGGCGCGGCCCTCGCGTGGAACTTCGAGAGCCTCGTGACCGGCCAGCGGATCGCCCTGGAGCCGCCCCACCGGCTCAACCCGGGCCCGCTGGCGGCGCGCATCACCTTCTTCGCGCCCGTCTCGCTTCTGTTCTTCTTCGCCGTCCTCGTCGTGCTGGGCGTCCTGCGCGGGCGCAGCCTGCATCCCATGAACTACCTCTTCCTGGCGGCCGCCTTCTTCTCCTTCCACCTGCTGCTCGTCTATCTCGTGGACCACGTGGACCTGCACGCCTCGTTCGCCATCGCCGCCGCGACGAGCGTGCTGCTGGTCACGAGCTACCTCCGACTCGTCACGGGCCTGCGCACGGCGCTCCTCGAGGCGGGCCTGGCGCAGGCCGTCTACCTGGTCCTGTTCAGCTATGCCTTCTTCTTCGAGGGCTACGCGGGCCTGACCGTGACGATCGGCGCGGTCCTGACGCTGTTCGTACTCATGCAGCTCACCGGCCGCGTGGACTGGGGGCGCGCGTTCGCCGGGGAGGCAGCGCCGCGGGCTGCGGGCTAGACCCACGCCCGGAACCTGCTCTGGACAGGACAACCACAGAGATCATCGAGAGGGCCCATGTCGGCCCAAGGTCACAGAGATGGATGAGTGAGGCCCTTCTCGCCCTCGGTGATCTCTCCGATCGTCCTCCGTGTCCTCTGTGGCTTCCGTTGCCAGCGTCGGTCGGTCAGAACGGCCGCTTGAAGGACAGCCACAGGATCAGCGGCACGCCGATGCCGAAGAGCGGGATCGCGAGCGTCCGCAGCATCTCCTCGATCCCGAGGCCCCGCTCGAGCCGCCTGTCGAACGGCGGCGCGGCAGTCCGGCGCAGGCCGCTCGCGGTCCACCCATGCGCGACGAACGCGTGCATCGCCTCCATCGGCACGACCAGGAAGGCGACGAGTCCGAGCTTGAGGGCCAGCCAGCGCTCGTGGGAGTAGCCCCGGGCCTCGCCCTGGAGCAGCAGCCAGCCGCTCGCCAGGGCCAGCAGCAGGAGCAGGTGCTCGGCGGCCACGACCGGCGCGAGGGCGCGCCGACGCGCCAGCTCCTCTGCCGCGTCGCCGCAGGCGCGGGCGCGCGCCGCGCCCACGCTCTGCGCGGCGAACAACAGCACCCAGCCCAGCGTCGCGGCGAGATGGAGCTGGATCAGGGCCTTAGCGCTTGATGCCCGAGAGGAGCTGGCGGACCGCGACGGCCTCGGGGGCGTTCGGCGCCAGCCGCAGGAACGCCTCGAAGTCGCCGACCATCCTGTCCGGCTGCTTCTTGTTGTAGTACGCCTGCCCGCGCCAGAAGTACGCGTAGGCCACGTCGGGCTTCGCCTGGATGACCGCGCTCATGGCGGCGATGGCGTCGTCGAAACGCTTCTGGCCCACGAGGGAGCCGCCCAGGGCGTGGGCGCCGTCGGCGTGGGCGGGGCACGAGGCGAGGGCCTGACGGGCCGGCGCCTCGGCCTCCACGAACTTCTTCTGCTGGACCAGCGAGCGGGCCTGCGAAGCCAGCTGGGCCACCTGGGGCTGGGCGCACGGGTCCTGGGCCAGCGCGCTTCCCGGCCGCGCGGAGGCGCAACCCAGCGCGCAAGCGAGAACGACTGCGGTCTCGAGTCTCATGTCCTCTCCTCGACCAGCAGGATGTGGCTGATGTTCACCCAGGGCACCAGCACCTGGCTGATCACGGTCTCGATCGTCCCGCCCTCGGCCACGGTGCGCTGGACCTCGAAGACGAGCCCGATCTGGTCCGAGTGCAGCACGGTGCAGTTCTGGTAGGTGACCGACTTCGTCGCCACTTCCTTCAGCTTGACGCCGACGCCGAGCCCCTGCTGCATGCCCCCTCCTGCCACCTCAATCGTAGTACTCCAGCCCCAGGTGCGTGATCAGCTCCTCGCCTTTCAGGTGCCTGAGCGTGTTCTTGAGCTTCATGAGCTGGATGAAGATGTCGTGCTCGGGATAGAGGCCCGGGGCGGTCTGGGGGCTCTTGAAGTAGAAGCTCAGCCACTCCTGGACGCCGCCCATCCCCGCGCGCTGCGCGAGGTCCGAGAAGATCGCGAGGTCCAGGACGATCGGCGCAGCCAGGATCGAGTCGCGGCACAGGAAGTCCACCTTGATCTGCATCGGGTAGCCCATCCAGCCGAAGATGTCGATGTTGTCCCAGCCCTCCTTGTTGTCGCCCCGCGGCGGGTAGTAGTTGATGCGCACCACGTGGTGGATCTTGCCGTAGAGGTCCGGGTAGAGGTGCGGCTGCAGGATGTGCTCGAGGACGCCGAGCTTGCTGACCTCCTTGGTCTTGAAGGACTCGGGGTCGTCCAGCACCTCGCCGTCGCGGTTGCCGAGGATGTTCGTGGAGTACCAGCCGTTCATGCCCAGGAGGCGCGCCTTGAAGCCCGGCGCCAGGAGCGTCTTCATGAACGTCTGCCCGGTCTTGAAGTCCTTGCCGCCGATGGGCGTGGCGGTCTTCTTCGCGAGCTCCACCATGGCCGGGAAGTCGGCCGAGAGATTCGGGGCTCCGTTGCAGTACGGGATGCCCGCCTTGATCGCGCAGTAGGCGTAGATCATCGACGGCAGGATCTCCGGATGGCTGGCGTCGAGGCCCCTCTCGAACTTCTCGAGGCTCGAATGCACCTCTCCGGCCGCTCGGTAGACCTCGGTCGAGCCGCACCAGACCATGACCATCCGGTCGAGGCCCTTCTCCTTCTTGAAGCGCGCGATGTCGTCGGACACCTGCTCGGCCAGCTCGCGCTTGCTCCCGCCCTTCTTGACGTTGGGCCCGTTGAGCTTCTTGACGTATTGCGGGTCGAACACCGCCGGCCAGGGCCTGACCCCGTCGAGGAATCCCCGGAGCGGCTCGAGGTGGGCGCCCTCGAGGACGCCCGCCTTGCGCGCGGCCTCGTAGGCGCTGTCCGGATAGACGTCCCAGCCGCCGAACTCGAGGTCCTCGAGGCGCGCCAGCGGCACGAAATCCTTGATGGACGGCGAGCGGTTCTCGGTGCGCCTCCCGAGCCGGATCGTCCCCATCTGGCTCAGGCTGCCGATCGGCTTCGCGAGGCCACGGCGCACGGCCTCGACGCCGGCCACGAAGGTCGTCGCCACGGCGCCCATGCCCGGCAGCAGCACGCCCAGTTTCCCGCTCGCCGGCTTGATCGGCCGGCCCTTGCCCTCTGCCATGGACGATCCTCTGTGCTTGTGGGGCGCGCGCTCGCGCCCCTCGGAAACGCGTGATGCTATCACGGACCCGCACCGGCCACCGAGGCGCCGGCGGGACTAGGGCTGCGGCTGGGGGAGGCGGCCGCTCGAGGCGAGGAACTGGAGCGCGGCCGACACCAGCTCGCGGTCGTGGCGCGGCCCGACGAAGCGCCCCTCGCCGAGATGGTAGTGCAGGATCCCGGAGCGGGGCAGGTTCGACTCCGTGTCGAACGAGTAGAACATCAGGATCCGGCTCTGCTTCGACATGCCGCTGTCGTCGAAGAAGCCGAATCGCAGGTTGTGCATCGACAACGAAGCCCCTTCCCGATCGAGAGCCAGCCGCTCACAGACGGCGCCTTGGATGAACGCGCGCAATCTAGTGACGCGCGCCTTCGCTTGTCAAGAGTCGGATCGCTCGCTTCAGGCGCGGGCGTCCGCGGCTCGCATGCGTCGCACCCTAGACTGGAGCGGGCGCCATGCAGCCGTAAAAAAATCTGCTCAAGGCTCGCGCTCGTGATCCGGCGCACGCAGCCGCACGAGCGTCGCGCCCCAGCCGCCGGATTCGGGCGGCGCGTCGCGGCTCGAGACGACGAAGGTCAGCGCCGCGAGCGCACGCCGCACCACGGCGCGCTGCACGCCCTTGCCGCGGCCGTGGACGACCCGGACGCTCAGGATTCCCCGGGCGCGGCACTCGCGAAGATACTCCTCGACCACGGACGCCACGTCTCCGGGCGCGAAGGCGTGGAGGTCCAGCGTGCCGTCGATCGGCAGCTCGAAGAGCGGGTCGTCCTCGGAGGGCGGCATCCTCGGCTATTCTCATCCCAGCATGCTCCGGCGCGCGCCTCTCCTGCTCGTCGCGTTCTCGGCCTGCGGCTCCCCCGGGGCGCCGGAGCCGCCGGCTACCGCGGCCGTGTGCGGGGACGGCGTGCCGCAGGCGGGCGAGGAGTGCGACGACGGCAACGCGGACGACGCCGACGCGTGCCTCAGGACCTGCGAGGCGCCGGCCCGCTTCGTGGCCAGCGATCCCCACATCCACGGCCACGGCTGCGGGGGCGACCTCGGGCCCGAGGAGCTCCTGGAGCGCTCGGCCGCCCGCGGGATCGAGGTCACGACGGCGCTCGTGTGGGGCGAGGGCTACGGGGACGACCGAAGGTTCTTCAGCGGGCGCGACGATCCGGCCTCCCGCGCCGGAGCGCTGCTCCACTACGAGCTGGAGGTGTCGCACTTCCCGGCGGCCCAGACGGGCCACCTGCTGATCTACGGGCTGCGCTCCATCGACTTCTCCCCGAGCCCCTTCACGCGGCCGCGCTCGGGGCTGCCGGTGAACGACTGGGCCCGCGCCCAGGGCGCCCAGGTGGTGGTGGGCATGGCCCACGGCGAGTTCTGGCCGGACAGCGGGCGCTACCCCGCCTTCCCCGAGACCTGCTGCATGCCCTACGATTTCCTGCCAGAGGCCGTCCGCGGACGCCTCGCGTTCCTCGGGACGGAGCAGCGCGACGGGCTGCCGGCGCTCGACGCCCGGACGGCCTTCCTGCATCGAAAGGCCCTGAACGCCGGAGCGCGGGTGGCCCTCACCGGGGCCAGCGATTTCCCGTGCATCAACCACACGCTGACGTTCAACACGATCCGCACCGACGTGCTCCTGGACGACGGTCCGGTGACGTACGACCGCTGGCTGAACGCCCTTCAGAGAGGACGCACGACGGTCGCCATCGGCCGCGGCACGCGTCTGAACATGCGCGTCCAGGGCGCCCGTCTGGGCGACGAGGTCCGCGCGACCGCCGGCGACACGCTGAAGGTGACCATCGAGTCGCGTCTACCGTCCGTCGCGGAGATCCGGATTCTCGCGAACGGAACTCCCGCGGTCGTCGCCCGGGTGCCCGCGGGACCCCAGGCCGCGGCGTTCAAGCTACAGGTAGACCGGAGCGTCTGGCTCCAGGCCGTGTCCTCCTGGGTCGCCACCAGCCCGATCTACGTGGTCGTGGACGATCGGCCGATCCGCGGCGCGCCGTCGGAGATCTGCTACGTGACGCGCTACGTGGACCACCTGATCCGGGGAGTCTCCGGCAGCAGGCTCGACCTGGGCTCCGAGACCGACGCCGCCCTCGCCGCCTACCGCGAGGTCCGCGCCGAGCTGCAGCGGCGCTTCAGCGAGGCCGGGGGTGGGGTGTGCCCATGAGCGAGACCCGCGTCGGCTGCTGCCCTTCATCCCTCAGCGCCTCCAGCACGATGCTGGCGGTCTCGGCGTGCCCAGGCGGGCTCAGGTGCCCCAGGCCATCGAGGGTCACCTCGTCGAAGGTCAGCCCCCGCTCGGCGTAGCGGTCGAGCAGGTCGATCGTCCTCAGGCCCTCCGCCGCGAGGCGGGCGGCGAACTCCTCGGCCCATCGCTCGGCGCGGGCACTGGGGCGATCCGGATGCAGCAGCACCAGGAACGCCGCGCCTTGCGAGGCCGCGACGTCCCGCATCGACGTCACGAGCCGGGTCACGAGGCTCAGGGTCGCCTCGCGGTCCTGTGTCGCCAGCCGGCGCCGCTCGAGCCACCTCCCGCGCTCCTTCTCCCGCTCCGGAGTGGACGTGAGGCGGCGGTACAGCCGGGAGTTCTCTTCGAGCCAGAGCGCGGTTCGCTCCCGGAACGGGAGCCGGAGGTGCGCGTCGTGCTTGACCAGCGCGCCGTCCTCCAGCGTGAAGAAGGGCTTGGGGTGCGCCTCGTCGAACAGGAACGTCGGGAGCATCGCGTCGGCGAAGTCGTTGCCGAGGCAGAAGCCCAGAACGACGACGTCGGGCCGCAGGGACAGCCCCAGCCCCTCGAGCCGCCGCAGCGCCTGGTCCGGCCCGTAGCCCTGCACGGCGAGGTTCAGGACCTCGAAGCCGCTGTCGCGGTCTTCGAGGGCCGCGGCGTAGGTCTCGTGGTCGCTCGCATACAAACCGAAGGCCACGGAGTCGCCGAGGACGACGACGCGCCGGCGGCCGGGTGTCGGCATTTCGGCGGCGGCCTCCCCGCGGTACCCGTTGTCGTTGATGGTGATCACCCGGCCGTCCTCGACGTAGCGGCCCGGCCGCGGCTCCCAGCCGTAGGCCTCGGAGTAGCGGTGCAGCCGATCGATCCCGCTCGACTCGGACTCGGCTTCGCCCGGATCCCGGCGCTCGACGAGAGCGAGCGAGCCCTCGGCAGCGAGGATCAGGCCGGGAACGACGAGGCAGCCGAGGAGCAGGAGCAGGCGCTCTCCTCGCACAACAGGTATGACCTGGCGACGCCGGAACACCCATTCATGGTAGCACTGAACACAAGCGCAGTATTACTGAACATGCGCTCGACATCCGCCTCCCGGCTGAACGGATCGGCCTAGGCCGATGTCGCTGTCAGCTCGACGCCTCGGCCCTCCGCCGGCTCGTAGTCCAGCAGCGGCGCCAGCCAGCGCTCGGCCGTGCGCTGGTCGAGCCCCTTGCGCCGGCGGTAGTCCTGCACCTGGTCCTCGCCGATCCGCCCCACCTGGAAGTAGCGCGCCTCCGGGTGGGCGAAGTAGAGGCCGCTCACGGAGGCCGCCGGGACCATGGCGTAGCTCTCGGTGAGCGCCATGCCGGCGCGCGCTTCCGCGCCGAGCAGGTCGAACAGCCGCCGCTTCTCGGTGTGGTCGGGGCAGGCCGGGTAGCCCGGAGCCGGCCGGATGCCGCGGTATCGCTCGCGGATCAGCTCCTCGACTCCGAGTGCCTCATCCCTGCCGTAGCCCCACTCGGCACGGACGCGTCGGTGCAGCCATTCGGCGAAGGCCTCGGCCAGCCGGTCCGCCAGGGCCTTCGCCATGATCGCCGCGTAGTCGTCCTTCCGGGACTCGAACTCGGCGACCAGGGCCTCGCAGCCGAGACCGGCCGTCACCGCGAACGCGCCCAGGTAGTCGACACGGCCTTTCTCCCGCGGCGCGACGAAATCCGACAGCGCGAGGTTCGCCTCCCGGCCGCGCTTGTCGGACTGCTGCCTGAGGAAGTGGAGGGTCGCGAGCAGGCCCGAGCGTTTCTCGTCGGTGTAGACCTCCACGTCGTCCCCCACCGCATTCACGGGGAAGAAGCCATAGGCGCCCCGGGCCTCGAGGCGCTCCTCGGCCACGATGCGCCGCAGCGAGGCCTGCGCGTCGTCGAAGAGCTCCTTCGCCCGGGCTCCCCACTTCGGGTGCTCGAAGATCTTCGGGTACGTGCCCACCAGCTCCCAGGTGGCGAAGAACGGCGACCAGTCCACGTAGGGAACGAGCTCCGACAGCGGCGGGCGCGCCTCGCGCACGCCCAGGAACTCGGGGCGCGGGATCGCGTAGCCGTCCCAGTCGATCTCGGGGCGCCGCCGGCGCGCCTCCTCCAGGGACAGGAGCGGCGAGGCCTCGCGCTTGGCCTGGTGCTCCAGGCGCAGGCGCTCCTGCGCGCGCCGGTTCTCCTCCACGAAGGCCTGCCGTAGCTCGGCGCTCCGGAGTCGGGCCATCACGGTCACCGCCCGCGACGCGTCGAGGACGTGCACCACCGGCCCCGAGTAGGCCGGGGCGATCTTCACGGCGGTGTGGGCGCGGCTCGTGGTCGCGCCGCCGATGAGAAGCGGCACCTCGAACCCCTGCCGCTCCATCTCCCGGGCCACGTGGACCATCTCCTCGAGGGAGGGCGTGATCAGCCCGGACAGGCCCACGACGTCGGCCTGCTTCTCGCGCGCCGTCCCCAGGATCTTGTCCGCCGGCGCCATCACGCCCAGGTCGATCACCTCCCAGTTGTTGCACGCGAGCACGACACCGACGATGTTCTTGCCGATGTCGTGCACGTCTCCCTTGACCGTGGCCATCACGATGCGGCCGGCGGCTCGCGCTCCCGAGCTCTGCTTCTCGGCCTCCAGGAACGGCTCGAGGTAGGCCACGGCGCGCTTCATCACGCGGGCGCTCTTCACGACCTGCGGGAGGAACATGCGGCCGGACCCGAACAGGTCTCCGACCACGTTCATGCCGGCCATCAGCGGCCCCTCGATGACGGCCAGGGGCCGGCCGTACTTGAGGCGGGCCTCCTCGGTGTCGGCCTCGACGTGATCCACGATGCCCTTCACGAGGGCGTGGCTCAGGCGCTCCTCGACGCTGCCGGCCCGCCACTCCTCCTCGCGGGCCGCGGCCTTGTCCTTCTGCTTGACGGTGTCCGCGTAGGCGACGAGCCGCTCGGTCGCGTCCTTCCGCCGGTTGAGCAGCACGTCCTCGACGAGGTCGCGCAGCTCCCGCGGGATCTCCTCGTAGACGGCGAGCTGGCCCGCGTTCACGATCCCCATGTCGAGGCCGGCCTGGATGGCGTGGTACAGGAACGCCGCGTGGATCGCCTCGCGGACGACGTTGTTGCCGCGGAACGAGAACGAGACGTTCGAGATGCCCCCGGACACCTTCGCGAGGGGCAGTGCCGCCTTGAGCCGCCGCGTCGCCTCGATGAAGGCGACCCCGTAGTCGGCGTGCTCCTCGATGCCGGTGCCGACGGTCAGCACGTTCGGATCGAGGATCACGTCCTGGGGCGGGAAACCCACCTTCTCGGTGAGGATGCGGCAGGCCCGGGTCAGGATCTCGACCTTGCGCTCGGTCGTGTCGGCCTGGCCTTTCTCGTCGAAGGCCATCACGACGACCGCGGCGCCGTAGCGGCGGATCCTGCGCGCCTGCTCGAGGAAGACGGCCTCGCCCTCCTTGAGGGAGATGGAGTTCACGACCCCCTTGCCCTGCAGGCACTTGAGACCGGCCTCGAGCACGCTCCACTTGGAGCTGTCGATCATGATGGGGATCTTCGCGATGTCGGGCTCCGAAGCGACGAGATTGAGGAAGGCCGTCATCGTCCGCTCGGAGTCGAGCATGCCCTCGTCCATGTTGACGTCGAGGATCTGGGCGCCGTTCTCGACCTGCTGGCGCGCGATGGCCAGGCCGGCGTCGAGCCGGCCCTCCTTAACGAGCGCGGCGAACTTCGGCGAGCCGGTCACGTTCGTGCGCTCCCCCACGTTCACGAAGTTCGAGTCGGGCCGGATCGTGAGCGCCTCGTAGCCCGAGAGCCGCGTGTAGGGCGCGACGCTCGGGACCTGGCGTGGCGGGACGCCGCGGACGGCCTCGGCGATGGCCCGGACGTGGGCCGGCGTCGTGCCGCAGCAGCCGCCCACGAGGTTCACGAAGCCCGCGCGGGCGAACTCCCCGAGATCGGCGCCCATGATCGCCGGCGTCTCGTCGAAGCCGCCGAAGGCGTTGGGCAGGCCGGCGTTCGGATAGCAGCTCACCAGCACCGGCGCGATGCCGGACAGCTCCTCGAGAAACGGCCTCATCTGCTTGGCCCCGAGGGCGCAGTTGATGCCGACCGAGAGCATCGGGACGTGGGAGACGGAGTTCCAGAACGCCTCGATCGTCTGGCCGGAGAGCGTGCGGCCGCTCTGGTCGGTGATCGTCACCGACACCATGATCGGGACGCGGCGGACGCCCTCGTCGAAGAGCCGCTGGATCGCGACGAGCGCCGCCTTGGCGTTGAGCGTGTCGAAGATCGTCTCGACGAGCAGCGCGTCCACGCCGCCCTCGAGGAGGCCCCTGGCCTGCTCCGCATAAGCCGCCTCGAGGTCGTCGAAGGTCGTGTCGCGCGCACCGGGGTCGTTCACGTCGCGCGAGAGCGAGGTGGTGCGGTTGGTCGGCCCCATCGAGCCCGCCACGAACGCGGCCCTCTCGGGGTTCGCGGCCTTGAATGCCGCCGCGGCCCGCTGGGCGGCCTCGGCGGCGGCGCGGTTGATCTCGTGGACGTGCGCCTCGAGGCCGTAGTCGAGCAGGGACACCGACGTGGCCGTGAAGCTGTTCGTCTCGACGATGTCGGCGCCCGCCTCCAGGTACTGCCGGTGGATGGACTCGACGACGTCGGGCCGCGTCAGCGAGAGCACGTCGCTGCAGCCCTTGAGGTCGCGCGGATGGCCGGCGAAGCGCTCGCCGCGGAAGTCCTCCTCGCCGAGGCGGGCCGCCTGGAGCATGGTCCCCATGGCGCCGTCGATGACGACGATGCGTCGCGCCAGCAGCTCCCGAAGCTCTCGAGCCTCGTCCGACATCCGGCGGAGTTTACCAGCCCGTCCGGTCCAGCCGACCTCACATGACGCGAAAAGCCGCTAAGATCGAGGTGGTTCCCGGGAGGTCCGCCATGAGGATCGCGCTCGCCCTGCTCCTGGCCGCATCGCCGGCCCTCGCCGACGAGGCCGCGGCAGGCAAACCGTTCGTCGTCGAGTACTACTACAAGGCCCGCTGGGGACACTTCGACGAGTTCGTGAAGCTGTTCCAGAAGAACCACTGGCCGCTGCTCAAGCGCCAGAAGGAGCAGGGCCGCATCCTCGAGGTGCGCGCCCAGGTCCCCCGCTATCACGGCACCGAGGACGGCCGCTGGGACTACCGGGTGACGCTCGTCTTCAAGGACGCCGCCACGGCTGCTGCCCCCTGGCTCGAGCAGGAGCGCGTCACGCGGGAGCTCTATCCCGACCAGCCGACCTTCGAGGCCGAGGAGCGCCGGCGCTTCGAGATCCTGCTGGCCCATTGGGACCTGCCCGTGACCGAAGCGGACCTCGGGAACTGACGGAAGAATCCCCTTGACAGACATCCGCCTCCGGGCGTAGCGTCCGCCCCGTCCGTCCCTTCCCTCCGTGCCGGCGAGCCGGCGGTGTTCCTCCCGGCTCGTTGCGGTGTCCCGGGTTGCAGTCCTGCCTTCGCGCTCATGCGCGACAGGAGGTTCCGCATGCGACGCGTCTTGTTGCCCGCGTTCGCAGCCGGCTTTCTCCTCGCTCCGTCCCCGATCCAGGCCGCCCTGGTCGTGCCCCACGACGGGCGCTGATCCCGCTCTCTCCCTCCAGCGGCCTCGCCGGGTGCGCATCCCCGGCGAGGCCGTTTCTTTTCACGTTATGCTCACCCGGGCTCGGCGTCCCTCGAACGAGGAAGCGATTCGGGTCTGGTGACCCGCGCGGCCTTCAAAGCCGTCCGGGCCCTGGGTAACACCAGGGCCGGTGGGTTCGATTCCCACCCGCTTCCGCCACCCACTCCGCGCAAGTCTCTAGTTCATAAGGCGCTACGGACCCTAGCCTCTGGCGCCGGGTCCGGAGGCCCGGCGCCAGACGTTCCTGAGACCCTCCAAGCTACGGAAGGAAGAATGAGCGGAACGGGTAGAGGATCCGGAGGAGAACCCGTCCACAGCAGCTCGCCACGACCCCGTTGCGGTACACGCGGCATCCACCTTAGAGGGCGTACGCCCCGCCATCCTCCAAGGCGGCGCGCCGACCCTCGCGTGCGGTGTTCGATCCGTCACAGGCGCGCGGTCTCGCGGGCGTTTAGACTCACTCCCATGAGCCTCCGCCCCTTGCCGTTCGCTCTCGCCCTCGCGACGATCCCGGCCGCGACCGCCGCGCCTGCCGAGCTCGAGCTGGCCGGCTACGCCGGCCTGACCTTCCCCTTCTACGAGCAGTCCTTCCCCATCGACCTGCGGCCGCCGGAGCGGCCCATCCAGGGCGTCGAGCTGCGCCAGGAGCGCCCCCTCGTCCTCAACGGAAAGGGCGGGCTCGTGCTCGCGGGATCGGCCACGCTCTACCTGACGGGAGGGCTCGGGATCGAGGCACGCTACGATTCCGCCGACGTCGAGATCGACGCGGTGCCGCCGCTCTACTCGGTGCGGACCTTCAGCCCGCTGCCGAGCTTCTCCGCGACCCTCGAGCCTGCCCCCGCTACCGTCACCCTCTCGAACCTCACGCCGCTGTCCCTGAACCTGAAGCTGCGAACGGGAGGACCGATCCGCTTCGTCCTCTCCGGCGGCGTGAGCTATCTCCCCGACTTCCAGCTGGCCGTCACCCAGCCCCTGGGCCTGCGCCTGGCGGGCGTCCCTCTTCCGCCCGGGCTGGACTTCGGCAGGATCACGGCCACCGCGGTCACCCGTCCAGACGACCCGCAGGCGAGCCGCATCGGCGGTAACCTCGGGTTGGGGGTGCAGATCAGGCTCTCCGACAGCCTGGCGCTGGTGGCGGACGCCCGCGCCTTCGGCTTCCCCAAGCACGTGCTGGAGTGGAGAGTGGTCCAGGCGGGCGGCGTGGTGACCGTCCCCCCCGAGCTCGTGCAGGCGCTCGAGTCTCAGCTCGAGCCTGTCCGCTTCAACCCCGCCTACTTCCACCTCATCGGGGGCATCGCCATCACCTTCTAGAGGCGTCCCCACGCGGGTCCCTCTGCTCGGCGGCGCTCTCGCCCGACTGCTGGTGGAAGGCCCGCGCGGGCTTTTCAGCTCGTTGGGCGAGCGCCTCGGACGCCGGCCACCACGGAGACTGGGGGGGCCGGCACCTGCCCCCCTGCCGCTCCGCGAACATAGACTTCGGGGAATGGATGACCCGTTGGCGCCATTTCTCCGCGGGCGCGGGTCGCTCGTCCTCGACGGCGGCCTCGCCACCGAGCTGGAACGGGCAGGGTTCGATCTCGACCACCCGCTGTGGTCGGCGCGCCTGCTCAGCGAGCGGCCCGAGGCGATCGCCGCCGTGCATCGGGCCTACCTGGAGGCCGGCGCGGATTGCATCACAACCGCCAGCTACCAGGCCACGATCGCAGGCTTCGCCCGCATGGGGGCCACGACCGCCGAGGCCGAAGGCCTCCTTCGTCGTTCGGTGGAGTTGGCCCTCGAAGCGCGGGATTCCTTCCGACACGGCCGCGACCGGCAGCGCCCGCTGGTCGCCGCCAGCATCGGCCCATACGGCGCGTTCCTCGCCAATGGGTCGGAGTACACGGGCGCCTACGATCTCGACCTGGAGGAGCTCGTCGCCTTCCACAGCCCGCGGATGGCGGTGCTCCTCGAGGCCCGCCCGGACCTCCTGGCGTGCGAGACGATTCCCTCGGCCGTCGAGGCGCGAGCCCTCGCCCGGCTGCTCTCCGGGCGACACCACGCGCGGGCCTGGGTGAGCTTCAGCTGCCGCGATGGCTCGCGGCTATGGGACGGCTCGTCCTTCGCAGATTCCGTCGCGACCGTCGCCACCGTCCCCCAGGTTGTGGCGATCGGCGTGAACTGCACGGCGCCCAGTCACGTCCAGGATCTCTTGCGCGCTGCGGCTGCCGTCACGGAGAAGCCGCTCGTTGCCTACCCCAATTCGGGCGAGACCTACGACGCGGCCACCAGGACGTGGCGCGGGCTCTCCGATGCCCTCGATTGGGGCGATCGCGCCCTGGCTTGGCGCGATGCCGGTGCGCGCCTGATCGGCGGCTGCTGCCGGACGGGGCCGGATCACGTCAGCGCCGTTCGCCGGAGCCTAGGTTGAGTACCCAGTAACCGCGTCGTCCGTGCCGGAGGCGCGCGTCCAGCACCGCCGCCCGCTTGGTCGCGGGGGCCGCCTTCGAACTACGGCCTACGGCTGCCTGGTTCGCTCAGCGCCGCCCGCCGGCGCCAGGAGCAGGTCCCGATCGTGGCGTGGCGCCTCGGTGTCGATGACCGGCGACTCGGCCGCGGCCTCATCCATCACGTCCGGGTCGTCGTCGTCGAGCAGAAGCAGGTTGAGGGCGCGTCGGGCCTGACGGCGGCGGCACCGGAGCTCCTGCCGACGCCGGCTGCGGTACCTCGGCATGTGTGACCTCCGTTTGCCTTCGTTCGCCAGCATGAGCCATACCAGGCGGATACGACCGTGCAACCGCCTGAGCCGCAACGAGAGGGCTTCCCGGGGAGGGGAGGTTAACGCTGGGCAGAGGTCAGAAAAGCAACACGGTCGGTATGAAATCCGCAACATCGAGGCTCGCGATATGATGGCGTGGGCTCGAATGGGCTGCCGCATCTTGGTCGTCGAGAACAATCGGCAGGCGGCGGAGGGACTGCGTGAAGTCCTTGCGGCGCAAGGGCACGCGGTCGCGTCCGTCGGCACGGGCGAGGCGGCCCTCGAGTATCTCGACGTCCACTCCTGCGACCTGGTGCTCTTGGATAGCCGATTGCCAGGCCTCTCCGGCCACGACACCTGCGCCAGGATGCGAAGTCGCCACGGCTCGCGCCTCCCGATCCTCATGGTCGCGGACGAGAGCGACCCGGACGGCGCGCGAAGGAGCCTCGAGTCCGGGGCCGACGAGCTGGTGGCGCCGGCCGACCCCGCGGCGCTGACACTCAGGGTTCAAGGCCTGCTGCGCAGCAAGGCGCTTCAAGACGACCTGCACCAGGCGCGTGAGGAGGCCCAGGCGCGGCTCCGCGACATGGCCCTGCTCAACGAGATCGGCCGCGACTGGTCCCTGATCGCCGAGCCATGGCACTTCTATCGAATGGTGACTCAGCGCCTCGGCCTGTTGATCGAGGCGGCGACGTGCTTCATCGCGTTGCATCGCGAGGACACCGATTCATTCGAAGCCGCGATCCCGGCCCACGGCGTTTCCGACGAGGTGTTGCGCGGCCTGCGCCTCGACCAGCGCAGCCTCCTCCCGCTCCTCGAGCGAGGCCGCGCCTACATCAGCAACGATGCGCGGAGCGACGCGCGACTTCCCGAAGGGCTGGCGGCGGCGCTCGGCGCCGATTCTCTCGTGCTCGTTCCGATGCTCTCGGAGGGCGGGGCCGTGGGGTTGATCGCCGCCGCCAACAAGCCGGCGCCCTTCACCGAGGACGACGTCCAGCTGCTGATGATCTTCGCCGGGCCCGCCGCGAGCTTCCTGCGCGGCCGCCAGATCTACGCGGCGCAGCAAAGGCACGTCGCGCGCCTGGAGCGCCTCCCCTGGCTGATGGGCACCATGGCGTCGACGACCTCGCGCGCGTCGCTCCTCGAGTTGACGACGTCCTTCCTCCAGACCGAGCTGGGCTACGAGTCGGTGGCTTTCTACGCTCCGGCCAGCGACGACGAGCGCCGCATCGAATGCGTGACGGTGACGGGCGAATGGGAGCCTGGCGGCGCGGCCATCGACCCGGAGCGGATCCGCTGGGCGCTGCAGAGCGGTATCGCGCTGCAGGCCGCCTCGGCGGGCGGCGCCTTCGACCTGACGATCCCCGTCGGCGTGGGGGTGCACGCCCAGGGAGTGCTGAAGGTGCGCCGGCTGGGCGGGCCCCCCGAGAAGGACGAAGTCGCCCTGCTCACCACCATCGCGGGCCAGCTCGGCCTCGCCCTCCAGCGCGCGGAGAGCATCGCGAAGACCGAAGGGCTTGCCCGTCAGATGGCAACCCTCTACGACCTGGCGCTCGAAACCGGACCGCTTCGGGACTTGAAGCGGCTCTTCGTGGAAAGCACCGAGAAGGCGGGCCGCCTGATCAACGCCGACCACGTCTCCGCGCTGCGCTTCCACCCGGAGGACGGGACGCTGCGGCTCTTCGCCGCCTGGGCCCGGGATCCCGCCGCGGAGCACTTCGCCGACCCGGAATTCCGCCTCGGCGAGGGCATCGCGGGGCGCGTGGCCCAGGACTGGCTGCCCGCGATGATCAACGACGTCGGCCAGTCCGGTGGTTTCGTCCAGCCGAGCGAGCGCAACCCGATCGCCCGGATCCTCTGCGTCCCGCTGGTGTATTTCGACGCGGAGAAGGCCGAGCCCACGCTCTTCGCCGTCCTCAACGCCTCGCGGCAGACGGGGTCGCCGCGCTTCACCCACGACGAGCTCGAGTACGTGCAGCGCTTCGGCAGCCAGCTCTCGGTCGCCGTCGCCAACGCCATGGCCTATGCCGCCGAGCAGGAGCGGAGCACGCAGCTCGCCCTGATCAACGCGGTGCTGGGCGAGATCGCCGAAAACCTCTCCCGTGACCGCATCCTCGAGGCCGCGGTTCGCCGCATCCACGAGTCGTTCCGCCTCACTCTCGTGATGCTCGCGGTTCCCGATCCCGAGGCGGGCCTGGCGCACGCCACCATGGTGGCGGGGCCCGAGCCGGGGCGCCTGCTGCGGCAGGACTACCCGCTCCACGACGGCAGCCTCGGCCGTGCGCTGAGCGAGAAGCGCACGTTCCTCGTCGCCGACGCCTCGAAGGACGCCGACTTCCGACCCCTCCTCGACTCCACGCTGTGCGCGCTCACGATCCCCATCCTGTCGGGAGAAGAGCCGATGGCGGTGTTGTGCGTGGAGAGCGACGTCCCGGGTTTCTTCGGACGCAGCGAGCTCCTGACCTTGCAGACGCTGGCCGAAGGAATCGGGATCATCCTCCGCAACGCCCAGCTCTATGGCGCCCTCGAGGAGACCAACGCCCGGCTCGTCGAGCTGGATCGGCTCAAGAGCGAGCTGGTCAACGTGGTGGCCCACGACTTCCGCTCCCCCCTGGCCGGCGTGCTCGGCCACGCCGAGATCCTGGCTTCGTCCCTCGAGGGGGAACCGCTACACTCCGCCCGCTCGATCATCAATGCCGCCACGCACATGGCGACGCTCGTGGACAAGACCCTGGTCACCACGCGGCTCGAGAGCGGGCGCTTCCCGCTGGACTTCGAGGTGGCCGAGCTCGGCTCCATCTTTCGAGAGGTGCTCGGTCGCCGCCTGGTCGACCCGCTGCATCCGCTCACCGCCGACCTTCCTACGGATCCGATCGCGATATGGGCGGATCGGGACCGCCTGGCCGAGGTGATCGAGAACCTGCTCTCCAACGCGGCCAAGTACTCGCCGCAAGGCGGGCCGATCACGGTGCGTGGGAGGGTCGAGGGCGAGGCCGCCACGGTATCGGTCGAGGACTCGGGCCTGGGCGTCGCTCCGGAGGACCTGGGACGTCTCTTCCTGCCGTTCTCGAGGATCCGCAATCCGGGGACCGCTGGGATCGAAGGGGCCGGCCTGGGCCTCCACATCTGTGATCGCATCGTGCGCGCCCACGGCGGCCGCTTCCACGTCGAGAGCCAGCCTGGACGCGGTTCGGTGTTTTCCTTCACGATCCCCGTCTATGGGCTGGTGGCCCAGGCGCCGCAGGCCGTCGTTCTCGTCGCGAGCGACGCGGCGACCCGGCGCGACGTGAGAGACGTGGCCGAAAGGCTCGGCTACCGCGTGCAGGAGGCCCAGGACGGCGTCGGGCTCGTCGAGGACAGCGTACGCCTGAGACCCGCGGCCATCTTCGCCGACCGGATCCTGCCTCGGCTCCGCGCCGAGGAGGTGGCGGAGCGCCTGCGGGGGTTCCCCGCCACGGCACAGGTCCCGCTCTTCGTCCTCTCCGCCCGGGACGACGGCGGACCCGCCCCGGGGCCCCTGGGCGGCTACCTTCGCAAGCCGATCGACCCCGCTCGTCTCAAGGAGATTCTTCTCGGCCTTCGAGCGGGGACGCCGCCCGCGCTCAGCCGCCCCGATCCGGATCTGCAGCCCACCTGAGAGACGTCGCTCCATACCTCCGCGAGTCCGGCCAGCGGCCGGCATATATCAGACGGAGGTGGCCATGCGTCGCGCGTCGATCGTGTTCGTGACGTCCTGCTTCGTCGGGAGCGCGCAGGCTTTGGGCGCGACCGGGGATGGGAAGGCGCTCGCGGCGCCGCTGCAGTTCCTGCACCAGTTCAACCAGCAGAACCTGATCGCGGCTGGCAAGAAGATGCCCGACGAGAAGTTCGACCACAGGCCCGCGCCGGCGCCCGTGCGCAGCTTCGGGCAGATCCTGGCCCACGTCGCCGACGCGAACTACCTGTTCTGCTCCGCGGCAGCCGGCAAGCCCGACCCCGTTCACCGGGATCTGCAGGTGCCCGTGGAGGCCGTCCCCGAGGACGCGCTCGAGCGCAAGCTGCACACCAAGGCCGAGATCGTCGAAGCCCTCGAGGCCTCGTTCGCTTTCTGCGCCGGGGTCTTCGGCGAGCTGACGGACGACGGGCTCGCGGCGCCCGTGGAGGGCGCGTTCGGCACGCGCGCGACGGCGCTGACGCTGGCCGTGTACCACTCCGGCCAGCACTACGGCAACGTCGTGGCGTACATGCGCGCGGCCGGCGTCGATCCGCCCACGGCGCTGGGCGTCCCGGGCCGGCGCTGACGTCATCCGTGATACCTTCTCGGCGTGCAGCAGCGCGCCGAGCACCTCGGGCGCCGGGCCCGGGTGAGGGCCGCGATCCTCGACGCCCACCTCGCGTGGGCGGCGAAGCGCTGGCCCGACGTGACCGAAGCGCTGCGCCCCCATCTGGACGCCGGGAGCCTCGCGCTCGTCGAGCATCCGCCGAGCGGCGCGGACGCCATGGTCCTGTTCAGCGACCTCGTGCGCATCGACCGCGCGCTGGCCGCGGCGGCGGGGGGCGATCCCGAGCCGATCTTCCACGCCCTCGGCACCCACTCCGCAGAGCGCAACCTCACAGGCCTCTACGATCAGTACCGACCCGACGACGCGCACGCGTTCTTCCAGTCGATGTCCGTGGTCCACCGCGCGTTCCAGGACTTCGGCAAGTCCACCTACGAGCCGCTCGGCGACCGCTCCGGGCGCATACGGATCGAACGCTATCGCGAGTACTCCCCGGTCTTCTGCATCAGCGGCCGCGGGTACTACGAGGAGGCGCTGCGCCTGATGAAGGTGCCCGGGCCGATCGAGGTCCGTGAAACGGCGTGCCGCTGCGCGGGCGACCAGGCCTGCGTCTTCGAGATGAGCTGGTAGCGCGCCGGCTTCTGCTAGGATACGCGAGACACCTCGATGGCAGACGAAGGTCGCGGGCTCTTCGACGAGACCCTGATCGCCCGCCGACGCATGCAGCGCTGGGTCGCGGCGACTG